>NZ_CP014517.1:2372857-2697500 GCF_001577265.1 Variovorax sp. PAMC 28711
CGTTGGCAGCCGCCCACTGCTTGTTGACGATGATGCCCTCGAAGGTCGGCGCGCCGCGTTTGCCGATGCTGCCGGAGGTGGCGATGACCTTGCCGTTGCCCTTGATCTTGGAGAGAACGGGATCCCAGATGAAGGTGGCGTCGATGTCGCCGCGCTCCCAGGCGGCGGCGATCTCGGGCGGGCGCATGTTCATCACGTTGACGCTCTTGCCGTCGACGCCGTCCATTTTCATCGCGGCCATCAGCTGGTAGTGCGCGGTCGACACGAAAGGCGTGGCGACCTTCTTGCCCTTGAGATCCTTCAGGCTTGCGATGTTCGAGCCGTTGCGCGCGACCAGCGCCTCGGCGTCGGCGATGTCGGCCGAGATCCAGAAGAGCTGGATGTCCTGGCCCTGGCTCGCGGCCGCAGTCAGCGGGCTGGAGCCGGCTTCGCCCATCTGCACGTCGCCCGATGCCATGGCGCGGATCACGTCGCCGCCACCCGAGAACATGCGCCAGTTGATCTTGTAGCCCGTGGCCTTCTCGACCTCGCCCGATTCCATGACCAGGCGCAACGGCACCAGCATGTCCTGGTGCGCAAAGGTCACTTCTTTCGTTTGCGCCGCGGCGCCGCCGCTCAACACGCAGGCCACGAGGGCCACCGACAGACACTGGATGAATTTCATGGGAGCTCCTGAGATCGACATCTGGAATGCGGCATCGTCGAGATGCCGCGCTGATGCCGACTCTGCAGGCAAGCGCCGCGCCCGGTAAGTACCAGCGCCACGCCGTGGTTGGGGCCAGTGGCGGCCGGCATGCTTTCGTTGTGGTGCGTGGCCGGCCGTTTGCACTCAGGCGGTGCGCATCATTCTGGCGCTGGCAGCAGCCGCTTCAGGTACTTGCCCGTGTGGCTCGCCTCGTTCGCCGCGATGTCTTCCGGCGTGCCTTCGCCCACCACCATGCCGCCACCGGCACCGCCTTCGGGGCCCATGTCGATGAGCCAGTCGGCGGTCTTGATGACGTCCAGGTTGTGCTCGATCACCACGATGGTGTTGCCCGCGTCGCGCAGCTGGTGCAGCACCTTCAGCAGCAGCTCGATGTCGGCGAAGTGCAGGCCGGTGGTGGGTTCGTCGAGGATGTAGAGGGTGCGGCCGGTGTCGCGCTTGCTGAGTTCGAGCGCGAGCTTCACGCGCTGCGCCTCGCCGCCCGAAAGCGTCGTCGCCGACTGGCCGAGTTTGATGTAGCTGAGGCCGACGTCGAGCAGCGTGTGCAGCTTGCGTGCGATGGTCGGCACGGCCTTCAAAAACTCGTGCGCCACCTCGACCGTCATGTCGAGGATCTGCGCGATGTTCTTGCCCTTGTATTGCACCTCGAGCGTTTCGCGGTTGTAGCGCTGGCCGTGGCACACCTCGCATGGCACGTACACGTCGGGCAGGAAGTGCATCTCGACCTTGACGACGCCGTCGCCCTGGCACGCTTCGCAGCGGCCGCCGGCCACGTTGAAGCTGAAGCGGCCCGGGCCGTAGCCGCGCTCGCGTGCGGTGTTGGTCTCGGCCATCAGCTCGCGGATCGGGGTGAAGAGGCCGGTGTAGGTCGCGGGGTTGCTGCGTGGCGTGCGGCCGATGGGCGACTGGTCGACGTTGATGACCTTGTCGAAATACTCGATGCCTTCGATCGTTTCGTGCGCCGCAGGCTCTTCGTGCGCGCGGTACAGCGTGCGTGCGACGGCCGCGTACAGCGTGTCGTTCACGAGCGTCGACTTGCCCGAGCCCGAAACGCCGGTCACGCAAGTGAGCAAGCCGACCGGGAACGCCACGCTCACGTTCTGCAGGTTGTTGCCGGTCGCGCCGATCACGCGGATTTCCTGCAGGTCACTCTGCGAAGCGAGATGCGCCGCCTCGCGCGCCGCGCGGCGCTCGGCCGCCGGGCTCGGTGCGAAGCGAGTCGCCTTCTTTCCCTCGTTGAACGCCGGCCTGGCGACCACCGGCAACCACGCGGTGCGGTGCTTCGGCACCTCGATCTTCTTTGCGCCCGAGAGGTACTGGCCGGTCAGCGATTCCGGGTTGGCCAGCACTTCGGCGTAGGTGCCTTGCGCCATCACGCGGCCGCCGTGCACACCCGCGCCGGGGCCCATGTCGATCACGTGGTCCGCGGCCGCGATCATGTCTTCGTCGTGCTCGACCACGATCACGCTGTTGCCAATGTTGCGCAAATGCTTGAGCGTGCTGATGAGCCGGTCGTTGTCGCGCTGGTGCAGGCCGATGCTCGGCTCGTCGAGCACGTACATCACGCCGGTCAGCCCCGAGCCGATCTGCGACGCGAGCCGGATGCGCTGCGACTCGCCGCCCGACAACGTCTCGGCGCTGCGGTCCAGGCTCAGGTAGTTGAGGCCGACGTCGTTCAGGAACTTCAGGCGCAGCCCGATCTCGCGAACGATCTTGTCGGCGATGTCGGCCTTGGAGCCGCGCAGCTTCAGCGTCTGGAAGTAAGCCAGGCATTCGCGCAACGTGACGTGGCTGATCTCGAAGATCGGCGTGCGCGTCGGCTCGATCGCGTCGTCGCCCGGCTGGCTCACCAGGAACACGTTGCGCGCTTCGCGCCGCAGCCGCGTGCCGCCGCAATCGGGGCAGGGCTGCATGTTGCGAAAGCGCGCGAGCTCTTCGCGCACCAGCACCGAATCGGTCTCGCGGTAGCGCCGCGACATGTTCGGGATGATCCCTTCGAAGGGGTGCTTGCGCGAGAGCTTCTTGCCGGCCTGCTGGCCGCTTTCCATCGTGTAGCTGAACTTGATTTCTTCTTCGCCCGAGCCCTGCAGGATCGCGTTCTGCAGCGGGACGTCAAGCGACTCGAACGGCGCGTCGATGCTGAACTTGTAGTGCTTGGCGACGCTCTCCAGCATGCTGAAGTAGTAGCCGTTGCGCCGGTCCCAGCCCTTGATCGCGCCGCTCGCCAGCGAGAGCGACGGAAACGCCACCACGCGGGTCGGGTCGAAAAACTCGCGATGCCCGAGGCCGTCGCAGCTCGGGCAAGCGCCGACCGGCGAGTTGAACGAAAACAGGCGCGGCTCGAGTTCGGCCAGCGAGTAGTGGCAGATCGGGCAGGCGAACTTGGCGTTGTAGAGGTGTTCCTTGTCGGCGACGCCTTCTTGTCCGAGCTCCAGCGCGATGGCGCGGCCTTCGGCCAGGCGCAGCGCGGCCTCGAAGCTTTCGGCCAGGCGCTGTTGCATGTCGGGCCGCGCGCGCAGCCGGTCGACCACCACGTCGATGTCGTGCTTCTCGGTCTTCTTGAGCTTGGGCAGGTCGTTGTATTCGTAGGTGGCGCCATCGACCCGGAAGCGCACATAGCCGGCGGCCTGCATTTCCGCGAAGAGTTCGAGGAACTCGCCCTTCTTCTCGCGCGCCACCGGCGCCAGGATCAGCAGGCGCGGTTCGTCGGGAATCGCCAGCACCGCGTCGACCATCTGCGAGACGGTCTGCGCCTGCAGCGGCAGGTGGTGATCGGGGCAATAGGGCGTGCCGGCGCGGGCGTAGAGCAGGCGCAGGTAGTCGTGGATTTCAGTGACGGTGCCGACGGTCGAGCGCGGGTTGTGGCTGGTCGCCTTCTGCTCGATGCTGATCGCGGGCGACAGCCCTTCGATGACGTCGACGTCGGGCTTGTCCATCAGCTGCAGGAACTGCCGCGCATACGCGCTCAGGCTTTCGACATAGCGGCGCTGCCCCTCGGCATACAGCGTGTCGAACGCGAGGCTCGACTTGCCCGAGCCCGACAGCCCGGTGATCACCACCAGCTTGTTGCGCGGGATGTCAAGGTCGATGTTCTTGAGGTTGTGCGTGCGTGCGCCGCGGATGCTGATGCGCTGTTGCGCGAGCAGGGCGCCGAGGTAGGCGTCGTCGGGGGGCGAATTCACTGAGGGCAGTCCGTTCTGGGCAACCGGACATGATAGACGCGCAGGCGTTTCAGGGCGGTGGGGGCGGCAGGTGCACTTTGTCGGCAGCAGGCTTTGTCGCAGGCGTCTGCGCCATGGCGGCACCCACCAGGTGCTCGGCCAGCGCCTCGTACAAGGGGCGGCTGATCATGCGCGAAACCAGGCTCGCCAGCATGGCACTGGCCATCAGGCTGAGCACCATCGAATGGCCGTCGACCATTTCCATCACGATGATGAAGGCCGTGAGCGGCGCCTGCGTCACCGCCGCCAGGAAGCCGGCCATGCCCATGGCGATGAGCGCCGGGCCGAGGTCGGCGCCCGCCAGATGCGCGATGCCGTCGCCGATGCCCGCGCCGATCGACAGCGACGGCGCGAAGATGCCGCCGGGCACCCCGACCCAGGCGGTGAGCCAGGTCGCGATGAACTTCAGCAGCGTGTAGAGCGGCGTCAGCTCGTCGTGGCCGGCCAGCATCTGCTTGACCGCCTCCGACCCGGCACCGAAGGTGACGCCGCCGCTCACCAGGCCGATGACGGCGATCAGCAGGCCGCCCGCGGCCGCGAAGCGCACCGGGTAGCGCGCCCGCCACTGGTTCAGCCGCTGCGGCGCGCCGGTGAGCGACGCGATCATCAGTCGCGCGAAGATGCCGCCCGCCACGCCGCTCGCCAGTGCCACCAGCAGCCCGGGGCCGAGCAGGTTCCAGCCGACCGGCGTGACATGGATCACGCCGAAGTAGCTCAGGTTGCCGAAGGCCGAGACCGCCACCAGGCCGGCCAGCACGATGCCCGTGATGATCACGCCGCTGGAACGCGCCTCGAGCCGGCCCGACAGTTCCTCGATGGCGAAGACCACGCCCGCCAGCGGCGCGTTGAAGGCCGCGGCGATGCCGGCGGCGCCGCCCGCCACGAGCAGCGAGCGCGTGTCGATGGTGCTGTGCGGCGACAGCCAGCGCTTGGCGTGCTGCATCACGCCGGCGGCCACCTGCACGGAAGGGCCTTCGCGGCCGATCGAGAGGCCGGCCAGGAAGCCCGCGACGCCCAGGCCGATCTTGGCGAGCGTAAGGCGAAGCGACGCGAAGAGTCCGCGCTTTTCCGGCGGCAGATCGGGGTCGAGCGCCGCCTTGATCTGCGGGATGCCCGAGCCCGAGGCGCCAGGGAACCAGCGGCGCGTGACCCAGACGATGGCGGACGTGAGCGCCGGCGTCCAGAGCAGCACCGCCCAAGGATGCTTGCCGTACAGCGACTGGAAAAGGGCGAAGGCCCATTCGCTGGCCATGGTGAAGCCGACCACGAAGAGCCCGGCGGCCACCGCGTAGCCCAGCACGATGGCGCGGTCGACCCACAGGCGAAAGCTGGAGAGTTCGGCGCGCAGGTTCTGGAGGAAGTCGGGTTCGCGGTTCACCGCGGTGATTCTGAACGTTCCGCGGCGCCTGCCGCCCCCGCTGGCACCCGGCGTGGATAATCGTCGGTTCTTTTTCCTTCCCTTCCATTCCTTTATCAGGGGCAGTGCACATGGCATCGGTCAACAAAGTCATCCTCGTCGGCAACCTTGGCCGCGATCCAGAAACCAGAACCTTCCCGAGCGGAGACCAGATCTGCAATGCCACGCTGGCCACCACCGACAAGTGGAAGGACAAGCAGAGCGGCGAGATGAAGGAAGCGACCGAGTGGCACCGGCTCGTGTTCAACGGCCGGCTCGCTGAGATTGCCGCACAGTACCTGCGCAAGGGTTCACAGATCTATGTCGAAGGCCAGATCCGCACGCGCAAGTACCAGGACAAGGACGGCGTCGAAAAATATGCCACCGACATCCGTGTCGACCAGATGCAGATGCTGGGCAGCCGCCAGGGCATGGGCGGGCCGCAAGGTGGCGGTGACGACGACGGCGGCTATTCGCAAGGCGGTGGCGGCGGCGGCTACGCCCCGCGCGCGCCTGCCGCGGCACCCCGCGCCGCAGCGCCGGCCCCGCGCCAGGCGCCGGCCAAGTCGTCGTCGGGCTTCGACGACATGGACGACGACATTCCGTTCTGAAGCAGGGCTGCCGGCGCGCCGGCAGCCGTTCGACGTTCAGCTCTTGAAGAACGCGAGCAGGTCGGGGTTGATGATGTCGGCGTGCGTGGTCAGCATGCCGTGCGGGAAGCCCTTGTAGACCTTGAGCGTGCCGTTCTTCAGCAGCTTGATCGACTTCAGGGCGGCATCCGCGATCGGCACGATCTGGTCGTCATCGCCGTGCATGACGAGCGTCGGCACCGTGATCGCCTGCAGGTCGGCCGTCTGGTCGGTCTCCGAAAACGCCTTGATCCCGTCGTAGTGCGCCTTGGCGCTGCCCATCATTCCCTGCCGCCACCAGTTCTGGATGACGCCCTGGGACACCTTGGCACCGTCGCGATTGAAGCCATAGAAAGGGCCCGAGGCCACATCGAGGAATGTCTGCGCCCGATTGCCGCCGGTGCCAGCACGGAAGCCGTCGAACACCTCCATCGGCAGGCCTTCGGGATTGCTGGCGGTCTTGAGCATCAGCGGCGGCACGGCGCTCACCAGCACGGCCTTGGCGGCGCGCCCGCTCGGTTGACCGTGCTTGGCGACATAGCGTGCCACTTCGCCACCGCCAGTCGAATGGCCGACGTGAAAGACATTGCGCAGGTCCAGCGCCTCGACCACCGCGAAGGCGTCGGCGGCATAGTGGTCCATGTCGTGGCCCTCGCTCACCTGGGCCGACCGGCCATGTCCGCGACGGTCATGCGCCACCACCCGATAGCCCTGCTGCACGAAGAACAGCATCTGCGTGTCCCAGTCGTCGCTCGAGAGCGGCCAGCCGTGGTGGAACATGATGGGCTGGCCGTCGCTCGGGCCCCAGTCCTTGTAGAAGATCTCGACGCCGTCGTGGGTGGTGACTGTGCTCATGAAGCTTCCTCGTTGTGTTTGGGAGGTCCAGTGTTGCACTCATTCATTGCACTTGCGCCCTCGTCGGGTTCGCGCCAGCGCTCGCACATTTCATTGACGTTTGAGACCGCGAGTTGCGGCAATCCTTCCTTGGGGGTCGGGAATTCGCGCTGTAGATTCACGGCTCTCTGATGGTCCTCGATCCTGATTCGCTCCGCTGCGGCGAGTGCGGCGGCGATGTGCTCAAGCGCATCGCACCCCGCCAATACCTCTGCAAACACTGTCGTTCGATCGCCACGGTCGACGAGGCTGCCGTTCGTCTGCAACTCGACCTCCGCTTTCGCGAGCAGAAAGCGGCGCGTCAACTGGCGATGGCCCGTCAGCAGCGCCGCGATCGCCTCGCCGACTTCGCGATCCTCGCGACGATCGTGTTGCTGGTCGGCGCCGCGCTTTCCTACGCCTGGTTCGACGCCCATCGTGCGCCGGGCAGGCCATCGCAGGCGGTGCAGCAGGGCGCGTCGGTCGATCGCCTGAAACTGGACGGGTTGCGCATGGTCGTGACCGACAAGGGTCAGCACCCCGCTCGGCCCGGCCTGTGGGCGATGGCGCGCAACGAGGGGAGCGAGCCGGTGGAAGCGCCGCTCGTCACCGCAGTGTTCTTTCGCGGCGAACGCCGGATCGGCGAGGCCAGCGAACGCGTGGCCGGCGGCGTGCTGGCACCGGGCGAGTCGGCGCCGGTGCTGATCGATTTGCCGCGCGACGCCACCAGCACGCGGCAGGAAGTGCAGGCCGAAGGGCGCCAGGTGGCGCAGCGCTATGTGACAGGCCCCCGGCTGCGGCTGTCGCGGCCACGGCTGGTCCGGCAGGCCAACGTGGTGCGCCTTGTCGGCCGTGTCGTCGGACGTGACGACACGGCGGTTGAGTCGTGCGACGTGCTGGTCACCGTCTATGACGCGACGGGCGCGGTGATCGGCTTCGGCACCGCGCAATTGGGCGAGATCAAGCCAGGCGAAGAAGCTGCCATCGACGTGCGCATCGAACGCTTCGGCAATGGCGCCGCGATTGCCGCCTGGGACTACCGGATCGGCTACCGCGTGCCAGCACCGGCGGGCGATTCGGTCGACGTGGTGGCGCCCGATCGCGTGGTCCGTACCGACGAGGCGCCCGAAGCGCTGTCCCTCGACCAACCGGCGACCGTCGAGGCGCTGCTCGCCGACGACGAAACGCGGGCCGACACCGCGCGGCTGGAGCCCGCAGTGCGGATGGTGGCGCGCGCCGGCGACCGGCGCCCGATGGTGCTGACCGAGCTGGTCAACCACGCCCGGCAATCGATCCTGGTCGCCCCGACGGCCCTGATCGCGCGGCTCGAGGGACGTGAGCCCGACAGCGTCTTGCGCATCGCCGCTCCGGTGTACCTCTACCCCGGCGAGCGCTATCCAGTGTTGCTCGATGCCGACCGCTTCGAGCGCCTGGGCAGCGATCTGCCGGTCGGCCGGCGCCCGTTGCCGGGCGCGCGCGCGCCACTCGAGATCCGGGTCACGGGGCGGCGCCTGCCCGCGACCGTCGCAGTCCCGATGGCGGCGCAGGGTTTTGCGCAGCGGATGGTCGAGGTGCGCGGCGAAGTGCGCAACACCGGCACGGCGGTGGTGCGTCGCACGCGGCTCTGGGTCACGTTGCGCGATCGCAGCGGAAGGCTGACGGGTTTTCGCCAGGTGAGAAACCTGCCGGTGCTGGCGCCCGATGAGCGCGCGGCCTTCGAGTTGAAGATCGAGCAGCTCGGCGCCGATTTCGCCAGCGTGGGCACGCTCTACCAGACCGAATAGCCCTTTCGGCCTTGGAAATCGACGGTTCGGGCCAAGATCGGGACATGGTTCCTCTTTCCATCCTCGATCTGTCCCCGGTTTGCGAAGGCAGCGATGCCGCGCAATCGTTTCGCAACTCGCTCGCGCTCGCTCAGCACGGCGAAAAGTTCGGCTACACCCGCTACTGGCTGGCTGAACACCACGGCATGCCGGGCATCGCCAGCGCGGCGACTGCCGTGCTGCTGTCGTATGTCGGCGCAGGCACCCGGACCATTCGCATCGGCGCCGGTGGCGTGATGCTGCCCAACCATTCGCCGCTGGTGATCGCCGAGCAGTTCGGCACGCTGGAATCGCTCTACCCCGGCCGTATCGACCTCGGCCTCGGCCGCGCGCCGGGCTCCGATCAGCGCACGGCGCAAGCGCTGCGGCGCGATCTGCAGTCCGATTCGGACCAGTTCCCGCAGGACGTGGTCGAGCTGATGGATTTCATGTCGAAATCGCCGCGCCAGCCGGTGATGGCGGTGCCGGGCCGGGGGCTCGAAGTGCCGATCTGGATCCTCGGCTCCAGCACCTTCGGCGCGCAGCTCGCCGCGCACCTGGGCTTGCCCTACGCCTTCGCGTCGCATTTCGCGCCGCAGCAGATGATGCAGGCGATCCGCATCTATCGTGAAACCTTCAAGCCCTCCGCGCAGTTGCAGAAACCGCACGTCATGCTCGGCTTCAACGTGTTCGCAGCCGACACCGACGCGGAGGCGAACTTCCGCGCCAGCTCATGGCAGCAGGCTTTCGTGAACCTGCGCAGCGGCCGGCCCGGGCGACTGCCGCCGCCGGTCAAGAACTACCGCGGCACGGTCGGTCCGGCGGAGAACGCGCTGCTCGACTCGGTGCTGTCGTGTTCGGCGGTGGGCTCGGTCGAGACGGTGCGCGCCGGCATGCGGGCCTTCGTCGAGCGCACGGGCGCCGACGAATTGATGGTCACCTCACAGGTGTTCGACCACGCGGCGCGGCTGCGCTCCTACGAATTGCTGGCCGGCATCCGCGACGAAGCGGGCCAGCCGGCGCTGTCGACCGTGTAGTTTTCGCGCGCTACTGTTGGATGT
Organism: Variovorax sp. PAMC 28711; assembly: GCF_001577265.1. Taxonomy (NCBI): domain Bacteria; kingdom Pseudomonadati; phylum Pseudomonadota; class Betaproteobacteria; order Burkholderiales; family Comamonadaceae; genus Variovorax; species Variovorax sp. PAMC 28711. Next base: position 2,382,543 of record NZ_CP014517.1, read on the forward strand.
AGCTGGTGAGCTGTTCGATGGTCTGCTCGTGGCCTTCGATGATGTCGTCCATCAGGTCGCGGATCGAGATCATGCCGACCACCTGGTCGCCGTCGACCACCGGCAGGTGGCGAATCCGCTTCTGGCTCATGAGCGTCATGCAGGCGCGGGTGCGGGTCGCGGGGCTGACGGTGATCACGTTGGCCGTCATGATCTCCGCCACCTTGACCTCCTTCGAATTCTTGCCCTGCAGCGCCACCTTGCGCGTGTAGTCGCGCTCGGACACCACGCCGGTCAGCGTCTGGTCGACCATCACGAGCAGCGCGCCGACGCCATGGCGTTCCAGCACCTGGAGCGCTTCGAACACGGTGGCATCCGGTGAAATGTGGAACAACGCAGGGCCGCGGTTCTTGAGCAATTCGGAGACGGGTTTCATGGCGTGGGCACTCCTCTGAAGGGTTGGATGCGGTGCATGCAAGCGCCGCGCCCGACCATCATAGGCAAGGCCGATGGCGTCGTCAGAAAAGCCCCGCCGTCAGGGTGCGGCGCTGGCACTGGCGATGACGCCGCCACCCAGGCACACCTCGCCCGCGTACAGCACGGCCGACTGGCCGGGCGTCACGGCCCATTGCGCCGCAGGAAAATCGAGGCGCACCCGGCCCGCGGCGCCATCGGACAGCGCGCAGTCCGCGTCGGCCTGCCGGTAGCGCGCCTTGGCGCCGTAGCCGCCCGCGGCAGGCGCGTCGCCCGCGACCCAGCTGGTGTCATCGGCTTCGAGCGTGTGTGACAGCAGCCACGGATGGTCGTGCCCCTGCACCACCCACAGCGTGTTCGCCGCGATGTCCTTGCGCGCGACGAACCATGGCGAGTGATCGCCGCCGCCGCGTTGCGCGCCACGCTCCTTCACGCCGCCGATGCCCAGGCCTTGGCGCTGGCCGAGCGTGTAGAAGCTCAGGCCCTGGTGCTCGCCGATGACGCGGCCGCGCGCGTCCTTGATCGGCCCCGGCGCCTTGCTGATGTAGCGATTGAGGAACTCGCGAAACGGCCGCTCGCCGATGAAGCAGATGCCGGTCGAATCCTTCTTTTTCGCATTCGGCAGGCCGATGGCGTCGGCGATGCGCCGCACCTCGGTCTTGTGCAGTTCGCCGACCGGGAACAGCGTCTTCGACAACTGCGCCTGGTTCAGTCGATGCAGGAAATAGCTCTGGTCCTTCGATGGGTCCAGGCCCTTGAGCAACTCGTGCTTTTGCGTGGCCTCGTTGAGCCGCACGCGTGCGTAGTGGCCGGTGGCGATCTTCTCGGCGCCGAGGCGCATCGCGTGGTCGAGAAAGGCCTTGAACTTGATCTCGGCGTTGCACAGCACATCGGGGTTCGGCGTGCGGCCGGCCTGGTACTCGCGCAGGAATTCGGCGAAGACGCGGTCCTTGTAGTCGGCTGCGAAGTTGACATGCTCGATCTCGATGCCCAGCACGTCGGCCACGCTGGCCGCATCGATGAAGTCGATGTTCGAGCTGCAGAACTCGCTGTCGTCGTCGTCTTCCCAGTTCTTCATGAAGATGCCGATGACCTCGTGCCCTTGTTCCTTGAGCAGGTGCGCCGTCACCGCGGAGTCCACTCCGCCACTCAGACCGACCACAATGCGCTGCTTTTTCATGAGTTGGTGATTGTCCCCGGCCTGACAACCCGGTGCCTGAACGCGGGAAATCCCTCGGACGCCCGACGCTAAAGTCGTCGAGCGTCACGCATCCACCAGCACAGGAGACACCCCCATGCCCACCGCGACTCCCTGGACGAGTTCCTATCCCCCCGGCATGTGCTGGGACGCCGAACTGGCGCTCAAGCCTGTCTCGCAGTTCCTGGATGACGCCGTCGCGCGCTGGCCGGACCGGCCGTGCATCGAGTTCATGGGCCGCGTCATCACCTACCGCGAGCTGGGCGAGCTGAGCGACCGCGCCGCCCAGGGCTTCCAGGCGCTGGGGGTGAAGCCGGGCGTGCACGTCGGCCTCTTCCTGCCGAACGTGCCGCAGTACCCGATCGCGTTCTTCGGTGTCATCAAGGCGGGCGGCGTGGTCGTCAACTATTCGCCGCTCGATGCGGAGCGCGTGCTCTCGCACAAGGTGGAAGACAGCCAGACCGACCTTCTCGTCACGCTCGATCTCGCCGCGATGTACCCGCAGATGGACCGCATCCTGGCCGGCTCGCGGCTGCAGAAACTCATCGTCGGCAACCTGTCCGACTACAGCGGCGCTCCGGGCCCGGTGCGCGCGCACCTCGCAGGCGCGGGCCTGCTGGCGCCGGTGCCGACCGACGACAAACACATGTCCTTTGCCCAACTGCTCGACAACGACGGAGAGCACGTCGAGCGCCATCCGCTCGGCGACCTGAAGGAAGAAATCGTCGTGCTGCAGTACACCGGCGGCACCACCGGCCTGCCCAAGGGCGCGATGCTGACGCACGCGAATCTCGGTGCGGCGAGCGCGCAATACGTCGAATCGACCCGGGGCGAGCCGCCGGTGCTCGAAGAAGGTGTCGAGCGCTTTCTGGTCGTGCTGCCGCTCTTCCATATCTACGCCCTGAGCGCGGCAATGCTGCTCGGCATGCGCCTCGGCGCAGCGCTGGTGCTGCACACGAAGTTCGATGTCGACGCGGTGTTCAAGGAAATCGCGGACACGAAGATCACGGTGTTTCCCGGGGTACCGACCATGTACACGGCGATGCTGTCGCACCCGAAGGTGGGCGAGACCGACCTGCGTTCGCTGAAGTTCTGCGGTTCGGGCGGCGCGCCGCTGCCGGTCGAGGTGGAACAGCGCTTCTTCGACCTGACCGGCTGCCATCTCAACGAAGGCTGGGGCATGACCGAGACCTCGCCGTCGGGCACTTTCACGCCGGCGCGCGGGGCCCGCAAGGCCGGCTCGTGCGGCATGCCGTTGCCGGGCATCCGCATCAAGCTGCTGGCGCTCGACGGCTCCGGCCAGGAGGTCGCGACCGGCGAGCCGGGCGAGCTTTGCGTGAAGGGGCTGAACGTGATGAAGGGCTACTGGAACAACCCGCGGGCCACCGCGGAGTCGTTCACGCCCGACGGCTACTTCAAGAGCGGCGACGTCGCGAAATTCGATGCCGACGGCTTTCTGTACATCGTCGACCGCACCAAGGACATGCTGTTGTGCGGCGGCTTCAACGTCTATCCGCGCGTGCTCGAGGAGGCCATCTACGAACATCCGGACGTGGCCGAGGTCTGCGTGATCGGCGTGCCCGACGCCTACCGTGGGCAGTCGCCGAAAGCCTTCGTGGTGCTGAAGGCCGGTGCCGCGCCGCTCGCCCTCGACACGCTCAAGGCGTTCCTGAAAGACCGCCTGGGCAAGCACGAGATGATCGGCTTCCTCGAAGTGCGCAGCGTGCTGCCGAAGACGGCGGTCGGCAAGCTGTCCAAGAAAGACCTGGTCGACGAGGAGTCGCGCAAACGGGCCGAGGCCTGAGCCGAACCGTCTAGCGTTGTTGTAGCGTTGCCACCGAGGAATCGGTGTGGATGAGGTCCAGCGGATAGCGCTGGCCGGCCAGATAGTCCTCGATGCATTCGAGCAGCAACGGGCTGCGATGGCGCGCGACGCTGCCGCGCACTTCGTCGACCGTCATCCACACGGTGCGGACGATGCCTTCGTCCAGCTCGCGGTCGGGTTCGAAAGCCCCGAGCATGCCGGCAAAAGCGAAGCGCAGGTAGGTGACGTTCTCGCCATGCGTCTTGCGCGGCGAGCGCGCGAGGTAGACGCCGATCAGCGCAGTCGGCGTGAAGTGGTGCGCCGTTTCTTCGAGCGTCTCGCGGGCGCAGCCCTCGGCCGGCGTCTCGCCCGGGTCGAGATGGCCCGCCGGCGAGTTGAGCATCAGTCCGTCGCTCGTGTGCTCTTCGACGAGCAGGAAGCGTCCATCCTGCTCAATGACCGCAGCCACCGTGACGTTGGGCTTCCAGCGCTCGGCCATGGTCAGCGAATCACGTAGCCGGAGAAGCGCCAGGTGGCGTCGCGGTCGTAGTGGAAGCTGACCAGTTCGCGCACCGTGGCATTCGGCTTGCCGGCAAAGCGGGTCTCGTATTCGACGCTCACGTACTGGCCGGCCAGGTCGGGATCGGCATCGGTGACCACCTGGCGATTGATCGCGACCCAGATGCGCTGCTGTGCCGCGGCGAGCGGCGTGCGCACCTTGACCACCTGGGCGGTGAAGTCGACCCGCGTCACGCGGCGCTTGGCCCCCGGCGCGGCGCCGTCCCAGAGCTCGCCCATCTTGTTCTGGTCGATCATCTGGATCACCTGCAAGCCGCCGCGCACCATGTCGCTCGGATCGACGTCCTGCGCCGCGGCGAGGTGCCAGCCGTTCAGCAAAAGGGCGCCGGCCACCAGCAGTTTGGTCAGGGTTCGGGTCATTTCTTCTTCACTCCGTGTCGTTGATGAAAGCTTTGAGTTCCGCGGTGGTCGGCTTGGGCAGCACCAGCGTCACGGTACAGCCGGCGCCGGCCGCACTGTCGATCTCGATCGTTCCGCCGTGCCGCTGCGTCGCCGTGCGCACCAGCAGCAAGCCGAGGCCGACACCGTGGACTTCCGGGTGGCTGTCGCGGTGCAGTCGGTGAAACGGCTGGAACAGTTGCGACTGTAGCTCCGGCGGAATGCCGGGCCCCTGGTCCTGCACGCCGACGCGCCACACAGCGCCGCCGTCCGTGACAAAGCAGCGCAGATCGAGTCCGGCCGGCGAGTATTTGAGCGCATTGCTCAGCACGTTGGTCAGCGCGCGCGTGAGGAGACTGCGGTCGGCAATGCACAGTGCCTCGTCGAGTTCGGTGATGAGCAGCACGCGCACCTGGCGTTTGCGCGCCGTCGCCCACGCGTCGTCGATGGTTTGCTGCAGCAGGTCGACCAGATCGAGCGGCTCGGCGCGGAACACCTGGGCCTCGGCGCGCGCCAGGTTCACGAAGCCGTCGGCCAGTTCCAGCCCGGTTTGCGCATGGCGCTCGATGCGGCCGTACAGCTGCTCGGTCGTGAACGCCTCGGGTCGCGTGCGCGCCAGTTCGAGCGTGGTGAGGATCGACGCGCTGGGCTCGCGGATGTCGTGCGAGATGAAGCGCAGCGCCTCGTCGCGCTGGCTTTGCGCGCGGCGCATCTTGGTGATGTCGACTAGCGCGATCATCCATCCGGCGTGCTGGTTGCCCGCGTCGAAGAAGGGCACGCAGCGCATGAGCAGCGAACGGTTCTGTTGGTCTTCGCCTTCGCCCATGATCGGGTCCAGCTCGCCGAGCAGCGCACCGGGCGGCATCATCGGCGCGCCGGTGGTGCGCCATTTGATGTCAGCGAGCAGGTGGTGCGCGTCCTGGCCCAGGAGGCCGGGCGCGTCGGTTCGCCAATGGGCTTGCGCTGCCAGGTTCGCGATGATCACGCCGCCGCGGTTGTTCAGGATCATCGTGGGGTCGGGCAGGTGGTCGAGGCCGTCGCGCACGAAGCGGTGCAGGTCGCGCATGCGCTGGCCGGCCGCGGCGGTGATGGCCATCTGGCGGTCCAGGAAGTCGCCGACGTAGCGCGTCGTTTTCGGCAATGCCATGCCGCCGAAGTCGAGCGACAGCTGCTCGGTGCCCCAGCGCAGGTAGCGCACCGCGGCGCTCAGCCGCATCAGGCTCCAGAGCGGGTAGACGAGCATCAGTCCGGCAAAGCCCGCGGCGGGCGCGAACTGCAAGCCGACCCAGGGCCGCAGGATGTGGATGCCGACGCGCAACGCCAGCATCGCGCAGATCAGCGCGATCACCCACACCGGCCGCAGCCAGAGCAGGCCGAGCAACGCGACGATGAGCGGTGCGAGATTGAAGACCAGGTCTTGCCAGGGGCTCGCGACCAACACGCGCCGGTCGGTCATCAGGCCTTGCAGCACATCGGCAAAGATCTGCACGCCCGGCATCAGGCCATGCGCGTCGGGCGCCGAGGTGGCGTAGGCGTCGCCCAGGCCCACCGCCGTAGCGCCGATCAGCACGTAGCGATCCTTGAAGGTGTCGGGCGGCACATCGCCTTGCAGCACGTCGATGTACGACACGGTCTTCACCGGCTTGTGTTCGGTGAAGACGATCAGTTCGTGCTCGCTGCGCAACCACGGGTGGGCCGGATCGCTGGTCACGCCCAGGCCGCCGGGCAGCGCGGGCTGCGGCAGTGCATCTTCCCGGCTCTCACCGGCTTCGAGCAGCGCCCGCGTGAAGTGCGGCCAGGTGCGACCGGCAAAGCCCTCCCGCAGGTAGACGCTGCGCGCGATGCCGTCTTCGTCGATCGACAGGTGCGCGTGGCCGATGGCCGTTGCCGCCGCGGCCAGCGCGGGCATCGGCACCAGTTCCTGCTGGGCCTGGAGGCCACGTGTCTGCAACGCCATCGGCAGCACCACGCAGCCGCTGTCGAGGATGGCATCGGTCAGCACGGCGTCGTCGCCCGGATGATCGGCGTCGGGTTCGCTCATCAGCAGGTCGATGCCGATGCAGCGTGGCGACTGCGTGCTGATGCGGCGCAGCACCTCGGCGTGGAAGGCGCGCCGCCACGGCCAGCGGCCCACGGCGGCGAGCGTCTTCTCGTCGATCGCGACGATCACGATGTTGTCCGAAGGCGGTTGACCCATCGCCGCGCGCGCGTTGTCTTGCAGCATGCGGTCCACGCGCGGGAGCGATTGCGTCAGCACCAGTGCGGTCACGAGCGCGATGAGCCCGGTGGCCAGCAAGGCCCACGGACCGCGGCGTCGCAGGACCCGCCGCCAGCCCTTGCGCGGCAGCGGGTCGAACGGGTCGTCGTTCGGCTGCGGGATGCGAGGCGGGACGGCGGCCATCAGGGTCGGTTGATCAACTCGCCATCGCTGCTGATCAACCCGCCACCGGTCGAGGTCTGCACCACGCCGCCGATGCGCACCTTGCGCGGCGGCGAAAACGGCCCGGCCAGCCCCGAGGCATCCCGGGCTTGCAGGCGCACGAAGTAGTTGCCGCGCGGCAGGCCCTTGAGCGCCCAGGACGGCTGGGCGAGGTCGGCTTCGAGCACGAGCGCCGTGAAGGCCTCGTCGCGCGCCAGTTGCGCGCGAAAGGTCTGGCCCGCGGCAGCGGCCCAGGAAAGCGTCGGATTCTCGCTGCCATCCATCACATCGACCTGCCCCACGGTCGGTGCGGCCACCACCGAGAAGCGCTGCGGCGTGGCGAACGGGCCGTGGCGCACGCTGCCGTCCGCGCTGCGGGCCACCGAGGCGACCCGCCAGAAATAGTCGCCCAGCGGCAATGCCGCGAGGCCGAGTCGACACACCTCGAGGCGCGGCTGGTCGATGTCGGGTCGCGAAAAGTCGGATTGGCGCGCCACCTGCACATGGGCCCACTCGGCACCGGCCGTCTGCGAGCAGATCAGTTGTCCCCCGTCGCTCACGATGCGGGCGCCGGGTTGCGGGCTTTGGTAGAGCGGCGGCACCGGTCGCGCGTGCACGGTGAGGGGGCGGCGCGCCTCCGGCCCGGCGAGGCCTTCGGGATCGAGCGCGCGCACGCCCAGGGTGTAGGCCCCGTCGTCCAGCGCGATGAATTCGACACGGCCATTCTTGAAGATGCCGTTGCGCACGACCTGCGTCAGGGCGTCGTCCCGGCCCACGCGCACTTCGTAGCCACCGCCCGCGTCGGACACCGTGGCGAGGTCGAGCAGCAGCAAGCTGGCGTCGTTGAGTTGCGCCGGAATGCCGGACAGGTCGGGCGCTGCGGGCAGCGCCCTGCGCTGGCCGAGTCGGCCGTCCGTGCCCAGCACCACGCCCTGGCCGGCAGGCACCAGCGTTGCGGGGGCGGCTTGGCGCCGGCTCGCCGATTTGGGTTGCATCGAGACCTTGCCTTCCGACACCGAAGTGCCGACGCGGCCTTCCGGGTCGACTGACACATCGAAGCGGGTGCCACGCACGCTGGCGACGGCGCCCGGTGCATGGATCTCGAAGACGCGACCTGGTTTCTGGGGCGCCACTTCCGACTCGACCTTGCCGCGCCGCACGTCGATGATCGATTCGTAATGGTCGGTGCCCTTTTTGCGCCGCAGCCTGCGCAGTTCGACGTCGGAACCCGCGAGCACGCGGACGATGGAGCCGTCGGCAAGACGAAGGCGCAGGTAACCGTCGTTCGGCACTTCGATGCGCGCGCCTTCGGTGAGCACCGTGCCGGTGGTCACTGCGGAGGCGGCAGCGACAGGCGGCGGTGAAGGCGGTGCGCCACGGCGGCCTTTCTTGATGGGGGCATCGGGGGCGCGAGTGACCGTGCCGCCCTGCACGAATTCAACCTGTGCGGTGACAGGCGGGATGGCTTTGGCGCGCGATTTCGGTTGGGCGGCGGGCTGCGCGCCGGCGCCGAAGGCGGCCAGGGCCCAGCACAGCGCGACCGCAACGCACAGGCTGCGCCGTGGCATCCCGCCGATCATGTGGCGGCGGCAGTCGCGCCCGGCATCCCGAGCAGCGTGTCGGGTTCGATGGCTTCGAGCCGGTAGCCCAGGCCGTAGATGGCCGACAGCAGGAAGCCGTTGGCGGGTCGGAGTTCAAGCTTGGTGCGCAGGCGCGAAATATGGGTGTCGAGCGAGCGCGAGGGCGTTTCGGCGCCCAGTCCCCAGACCGCTTCACGCAAATGTTCGCGCGACAACAGGCGGCCCAGGTTCTGAAAGAGGAACAGCGCCAGTTCGTATTCGCGGTGCTTGAGTTCGACGACTTCGTCGTTCACCTGCAAGGTGCGTGAGTGCGGGAAGAAGTGGTATGGCCCGAAGACGAGCTCGGCCTCGTGTTGTGACGGGTACGCCCGCCGCAGCAGCGCCTTGACGCGGGCCTCGAGTTCGGCGATCCGGATCGGCTTCACCATGAAGTCGTCGGCGCCGGCAGACAATCCCTCGACCATGTCGGCTTCTTCACGGCGGTTCGTCACAAAAAGGATGGGAAGGCGGCTGTTGAGGTCCTGACGAATCCACTTGACCACATTCGGCCCCTGCACGTCGGGCAGGCTCCAGTCGAGGATCAGAAGGTCGTAGGTCTGCTGCCGCAGTTCGCGCAGCAGCGAGCGGCCGTCACTGAAGCCGTGACATTCATGGCCGATACCGCCCATGGTGTGCTGGATCAGTTCGAGCTGGCCCGTCTCGTCGTCAAGCGCGGCAATACGCATTCCATCCCCTTTTTAATTACCGAGAGCGTGAGTCTATGGGGGCAGTCGAAAACTGCCCATCCTCTGGCGAGCACGTAACTGTCAACTAGTGCACGGATTTGCGCGACTAAGGTCAACAAGTGTCTTTAACTGTGCGAAAGACCCACTTAAGTATAGATCGGTAACTTTTGTTCGAGGACATTTGCGCGGTCTTGCGCTCGGCGGCGGGCGGGCGTGCCGTGGCTGCTGGCTGGTCGTGGCGACGCGCACGCACGCCGCAAACGCCGAACACACGCGCAATTTGCTATTAATTTGATAGCGTCTTACCCAGACGCGGCGGGCACTGCGGACCGGACGACGCGGAGAATTTGCGCGACACGGATTGCCGGCCGCTTGCGGTAAGCTCGGCCCGCAATCAAGACGGCCCCCGTCCCGAGGCGGCCTCTGCCCTGAGGAGACTTCTATGCTGATAGGCGTGCCTGCTGAAACCGCGGCTGGCGAAACACGAGTGGCCGTCACTCCCGAGACGATCAAGAAGCTGTTGGCATCGGGGCACACCTTGCGTGTGCAATCGGGTGCAGGCGTGGCGGCCAGCGTCACCGATGCCGCCTACCAGGCGGCGGGCGCCGAGATCACCGATGCCAGCGGCGCTTTCGCGGCCGACATCGTGCTGAAGGTGCGCACGCCCAGCGACTCCGAAGCGGTGCTGATGAAGCCCGGCACCGTGGTCATCGGCATGCTCAATCCGTTCGACGCCGCTGGCCTGCAACGTCTGGCCACCGCTGGCGTGACGGGTTTTGCGCTCGAAGCCGCGCCGCGGACCACGCGCGCGCAGAGCATGGACGTGCTGTCGTCGCAGGCCAACATCGCCGGCTACAAGGCCGTGATGATCGCGGCCGACAAATACCAGCGCTTCTTCCCGATGCTCATGACCGCGGCCGGCACGGTGAAGGCCGCGCGCGTGGTGATCCTGGGCGTCGGCGTCGCCGGGCTGCAAGCCATCGCGACCGCCAAGCGCCTGGGCGCCGTGATCGAGGCGAGCGATGTGCGCCCGAGCGTCAAGGAGCAGATCGAGTCGCTGGGCGGCAAGTTCATCGAGGTCTCGTACGACACGCCCGAGGAGAAGGAAGCCGCGGTCGGCGTCGGCGGTTATGCCAAGCCGATGCCCCCGAGCTGGCTCGCGCGCCAGCAGGTCGAGGTCGCCAAACGCGTCGCCCTCGCGGACATCGTGATCAGCACGGCGCTGATCCCGGGTCGTGCCGCGCCGACGCTCATCACCGAGGACATGGTCAAGTCGATGAAGCCGGGTTCGGTGATCGTCGACATCGCGGCCGGCAAGGGCGTCGACGGCGTGGGGGGTAACTGCCCGCTGTCGGAAGCCGACAGGACGGTGGTGAAGCACGGCGTGACGATCGTCGGCGAAACCAACCTCGCGGGGCTGGTGGCGGCCGACGCCTCGGCGCTCTATGCACGCAACGTGCTCGACTTCCTCAAGCTCATCGTGACGAAGGAAGGCGCGCTCAAGATCGACCTCGAGGACGACATCGTGGCCGCGTGCCGCATGACGCAAGACGGCCAAGTCACAAGGAAGTAAGCACCATGGATCCCGTTTCCCATACCGTCATCAACCTGATCATCTTCGTGCTGGCGATCTACGTCGGCTACCACGTGGTCTGGACCGTCACGCCTGCGCTGCACACGCCGCTCATGGCCGTGACCAACGCGATCTCCGCGATCGTCATCGTCGGCGCCATGCTGGCCGCCGCGCTCACCGAAACCACGCTCGGCAAGACCATGGGCGTGCTGGCCGTGGCGCTGGCGGCGGTCAACGTGTTCGGCGGCTTCCTCGTCACGCGACGCATGCTCGAGATGTTCAGGAAGAAAGAGAAGAAGGCGCCGGCGGCCGCAGCGAAGGAGGCGGCCAAATGAGCATGAATGTCGTCACGCTGCTCTATTTGATTGCCAGCGTTTTCTTCATCCAGGCGCTCAAGGGCCTGAGCCATCCGACCACCTCGATCCGAGGCAACCTGTTCGGCATGGCCGGCATGGCGATCGCGGCCGTCACCACGGCCGCGCTGATCGTCGAACTCTCGGGCGGCAACTTCACTGGCCTCGGCTGGGTGGCGCTCGGCCTGCTCGTGGGCGGCACCGGCGGCACCATCGCCGCCAAGCGCGTCGAGATGACCAAGATGCCGGAACTGGTCGCCTTCATGCACAGCATGATCGGCCTGGCGGCTGTGTTCATCGCGGTGGCGGCGGTTGCCGAGCCCTGGGCCTTCCAGATCTCGGCGCACAACGAGCCGATCCCGGGTGGCAACCGCATCGAACTCGCGCTCGGCGCCTTCATCGGCGCGGTCACCTTCACCGGCTCGATCATCGCGTTCGGCAAGCTCTCGGGCAAATACAAGTTCCGCCTGTTCCAGGGCGCGCCGGTGCAGTTCAAGGGCCAGCACATCCTCAACGCGGTGCTCGGCCTCGCGGCCGCGTTCTTCGTCTTCGGCTTCTGGCACTCGCAAAGCTGGATGGACATCTGCCTCGTGATCGCGCTGGGCTTCGCGCTCGGCGTGCTGCTCATCATCCCGATCGGCGGCGCCGACATGCCGGTGGTGGTGTCGATGCTCAACAGCTACTCAGGCTGGGCGGCTGCGGGCATCGGCTTCTCGCTGAACAACGCGATGCTGATCATCGCGGGCTCGCTGGTCGGCAGCTCGGGCGCGATCCTGAGCTACATCATGTGCAAGGCGATGAACCGCTCGTTCTTCAACGTGATCCTGGGCGGCTTCGGCGGCGATGCGACCACAGCCGTGGCCGGCGCCAAGGAACAGCGCCCGGTCAAGAGCGGGAGCGCCGACGACGCGGCCTTCGTGCTGGGCAACGCCGAGACCGTGGTGATCGTGCCAGGCTACGGCCTCGCGGTCGCCCGCGCGCAGCATGCGGTGAAGGAACTCGCTCAGAAGCTCACCGACAAGGGCATCACGGTGAAGTACGCGATCCACCCGGTGGCGGGCCGCATGCCCGGCCACATGAACGTGCTGCTGGCCGAGGCCGAAGTCCCCTATGACCAGGTGTTCGAAATGGACGAAATCAACGGCGAATTCGGCCAGGTTGACGTCGCGATCATCCTCGGCGCGAACGACGTGGTGAACCCTGCCGCGCACGTGAAGGGCAGCGCGATCTACGGCATGCCGATCCTGGAGGCGTACAAGGCCAAGACGGTGATCGTGAACAAGCGTTCGATGGCAGCGGGTTATGCCGGCCTGGACAACGAACTCTTCTACATGGACAAGACCATGATGGTCTTCGGTGACGCCAAGAAGGTCGTGGAAGACATGGGCAAGGCCATCGAGTAAAAGTGGCGCGGCCCCACAGAACGAATGAGACACAGAACATGACCGATCGCCCCTGGCTCAGCAGCTATCCCGCAGGCGTTCCTGCCGACATCGATGCCTCGAAGTACACGTCGCTCGTCGCGCTCATGGAAGAAAGCTTCAGCAAGTACGCTGATCGCACGGCCTACAGCTTCATGGGCAAGGACGTGAGCTACGCCGAGACCGACAAGCAGAGCAAGGCGTTCGCGGCCTACCTGCAGGGCATCGGCCTGGTGAAGGGCGATCGCGTCGCGGCGATGATGCCCAATTGCCCGCAGTACCCGATCGCGGTGGCCGGCATCCTGCGCGCAGGGCTGATCCTCGTGAACGTGAACCCGCTCTACACGCCGCGCGAACTCGAGCACCAGCTCAAGGATTCCGGCGCCAAGGCGATCGTCGTCATGGAAAACTTCGGCACCACGCTGCAGCAATGCATCGGTGCCACGCCGGTCAAACACGTCGTGCTCGCCTCGATGGGCGACCGTCTCGGCTTCCTGAAAGGTGCGCTCGTCAACTATGTGGTGCGCAACGTCAAGAAGCTGGTGCCCGATTTCAACCTGCCGGGCGCTGTGCGTTTCAACGAGGCGCTCGACCAGGGCGCAGGTCGCACACTGCAGGCGCCCGCGATCGGCCCCGATGACGTAGCGGTGCTGCAATACACCGGCGGCACCACCGGTGTGAGCAAGGGCGCGGTGCTGCTGCACCGCAACGTGATCTCCAACGTGCTGCAGTCCGAAGCGTGGAACGAGCCCGTGATGGCCAGGGTGCCTGAGGGCGAACAGCCGACCAGCGTGTGCGCGTTGCCGCTGTATCACATCTTCGCGTTCACCGTGAACATGATGCTGGGGCTGCGCACGGGCGGCAAAGTCATCCTGATCCCGAATCCGCGCGACATGGCGGCGGTGCTGAAAGAGCTGTCGAAGCACACCTTCCACAGTCTTCCGGCCGTCAACACGCTCTTCAACGGGCTGGCCAACCACCCCGACTTCAACACCGTCAACTGGAAGAACCTGAAGGTGTCGGTGGGCGGCGGCATGGCGGTGCAGGGCGCGGTCGCCAAGCTGTGGCTCGACAAGACGGGCTGCCCGATCTGCGAGGGCTACGGCCTGTCGGAGACCTCGCCGTCGGCGACCTGCAATCCGACCACGAGCACCGCTTTCACCGGCACCATCGGCGTGCCGTTGCCGGGCACCTGGCTCACCTTGCTGGACGACGACGGGCAACCCGTGGCGCTCGGCCAGGCCGGCGAGATCGCGATCAAGGGCCCGCAGGTGATGGCCGGCTACTGGCAACGCCCTGACGAAACCGCCAAGGTCATGACGCCCGACGGCTGGTTCAAGACCGGCGACATCGGCGTTGCCGACGAGCGTGGCTACTTCAAGATCGTCGACCGCAAGAAGGACATGATTCTGGTGTCGGGCTTCAACGTGTACCCGAACGAGATCGAAGATGTGGTCGCGCAGATTCCCGGTGTGCTCGAATGCGCCGCGGTCGGCGTGCCGGACGACAAGACCGGCGAGGCCGTCAAGCTGGTGATCGTCAAGAAAGATCCAGCGCTGACTGAAACGCAGATCAAGGACTTCTGCCGCGCCAATCTCACGGGCTACAAGCAGCCGCGCGTGATCGAGTTCCGCACCGACCTGCCCAAGACGCCCGTCGGGAAAATCCTGCGCCGCGAACTTCGCGACGTGAAGAAGTAGCAGCGCGCCCGCGAGAATGGCACGCCATGACCACTGCCATCCTCAGCGCGCTGCCCGAAGAACAGCAGGGCCTTCGCGAACAGCTCGATGCGCCGACGCACGTGCGGCATGCGGGCCGTGACTTCCACGCGGGCATCTGGCACGGCCAGCCGGTGGTGCTCGCGCTGTCGCGTGTCGGCAAGGTCGCAGCTGCCACCACCGCGACGGTGCTGATCGAGCGATTCGGCGCGAAGCGCATCGTCTTCACCGGCGTCGCCGGCGGGCTGCATCCGGACGTGAAGGTCGGCGACACGGTGGTCGGCAGCGCGTTCCTGCAGCACGACATGGACGCCTCGCCGCTGTTTCCGCGCCATGAAGTGCCGCTCTACAGCCGCGCCCGTTTCGAGGCGGATGCCGCGCTGTCCGCACTGCTCCTGACCGCTGCGCGCGCCATTTCGACAGGCGCTTACGGCCATTTCGCGGCCGGCGTTGTGGCGCAGTTCAAGCTCGGCGACATGCGCGTGCACAGTGGCTTGATCGTGAGCGGCGATCGCTTCGTCTCGGGTGCCGACGAAGCGATGGCGTTGCGGCGCGAGCTGCCGGATGCAATGGCCGTCGAGATGGAAGCAGCCGCCGTCGCGCAGGTGTGTCACGACTACGGCGTGCCGTTCGCCGCCGTACGCAACATTTCGGACCGCGCCGACGACAGCGCGCATGTGGACTTTCCGGCCTACCTGTCGCAGGTCGCGGGCCGCCAGGCGCAGGCGCTGATCGCGGCGCTGTTGCCGATGCTCCCGTCGCCATGAGCGGCCTGCGCGAACTCACCGCCCGCTTTCCGCGCGCGGGCCGGCTGGACGCGATCCTGTTGCGGCCCGAGCGCCGTGTCCCGATGCGGTCGGTGCCGCACGTGCAGGCGATCGTCGGTCGCGGGCTCGAGGGCGACCGCATCGCGCAGCGCCCACCGATGCTGGCGGGCGGTGGCAAGCGGCAGGTCACGTTGATCCAGGCGGAGCATCTCTCGGTCATCGCGGCGCTTGCAGGGCGCGACGCAGTGCGCGCAGAAACATTGCGGCGCAATCTTGTGGTGTCAGGCCTCAACCTCATCGCTGCGCGGTCGCTTTTTCGCGACCAGACGCTGCAGTTGCGCATCGGCGCGCAGGTCGTACTGGAAATTACCGGGCCGTGCGAGCCTTGCACCCGCATGGAAGAAGCGCTCGGCGCTGGTGGCTACAACGCCATGCGCGGTCATGGCGGCATGACCGCACGCGTGCTGCACGGCGGCCTTCTTCGCCGCGACGATGCCGTGACGGTGTTCAACGCCAGCGATTCGCCGGACGCACCGGGCGGTGGCGAGCAGCTCTCGTTCCTGTAGTGCCCCGACGCGGGCCGCCGTCGTTCAGCTCAACCAGCCCTTGCGCCCGAAGTACCACATCGGCACCAGCGCGCTGGCCAGCATCAACGTCACCACGTAGGGGTAGCTGAGCGAGCTGCCCAACCACTCCAGCTCGGGGAACTTCATGTTCATGCCGTAGATGCTGGCCACCAGCGTCGGCGGCAGCAGCGCGACGCTCGCCACCGAGAAGATCTTGATGATCTTGTTCTGGTTGATGTTGATGAAGCCGACGGTCGCGTCCATCAGGAAGTTGATTTTGTCGAACAGGAACGCGGTGTGGTTGTCGAGCGACTCGATGTCGCGCAGGATCTGCCGCGCCTCCTCGAACTGCTCGGCGTTGAGCATCTTGCTGCGCATCATGAAACTGACCGCGCGTCGCGTGTCCATCACGTTGCGGCGGATGCGGCTGTTCAGGTCTTCGTGGCGCGCGATCTCGCCGAGCACGATGCTCGCCAGTGCATCGGTGATGTTGCCGCGCAGCACCTTCTCGCTCACCTTCTTGAGCTCGTCATAGATGTTCTCCAGCGTGTCGGCCGAGTACTCGGCGTCGGCATCGAACAGCTTGAGCAGCACTTCCTTGGCATCCTCGATCAGGCCCGGCGCGCGGCGGGCGCGCATGCGCAGCAGGCGGAACACCGGCACGTCTTCGTCGTGGATCGAGAACAGCACGCCGCGACTGCGCAGCTCGGCGTTGTGCTGGTTCAGGATGAAGGCGACGCGCACCGAGCGCGGGTCTTCGTCGTCGTCGATCAAAAAGTCGGAGCGGATGTGCAGTTCGCCGTTGTCTTCTTCGTAGAAGCGGGCCGATTCCTCGATGTCCTCGTCCATCGCGTCTTCGGGAATGGACAGGCCGTAGTACTGCTTGACCCAGCGCTTTTCGTCGACCGAAGGAGACTCCAGGTCGACCCAGATCGGCTGGAAGTTGGAAAGCTCCTCGAGCGACTCGATCTCTTCCTGGACGAGCCGCCCGTTTGCGAGCGTAAAGATATTGAGCATCCCGAATTATCCCGCCGCGAGTGGACTGCTTTGTGACGCGGGCTGGATGGACATCCAGTAAAGTTGCGACATGTCCGCTGTGGCGATGCTTCCTACTACCCAGGCCGAAAGGCTCGCGGCCGTGCTGTCCACGCTCAACGACGAACAGCGCGCGGCGGTCGAGCACGAACTGCAGCCTTTGCTGGTGATCGCTGGCGCCGGATCGGGCAAGACCAGCACGCTGGCGCACCGCGTCGCCCGGCTCATTGCAGGCGGCGTCGATCCGCAGCGCATCCTCCTGCTCACGTTCTCTCGCCGTGCCGCACAGGAGATGGCGCGCCGTGCGGGTCAGGTGGTGGCGCGCGTGTTCGCGCTGAAGTCCGAAGCGCCCCCGGCGCTGCCCTGGGCCGGCACCTTCCATGGCATCGGCGCGCGGCTGCTGCGCGAGTACGCCGCACAGATCGGGCTGAAGGAAAACTTCACGATCCATGACCGCGGCGACGCGGAAGACCTGCTAGGCCTGGTGCGGCACGACCTCGGCCTGTCGTCCAGTGCACGCCGCTTTCCGCACAAGGGCACCTGCCTCTCTATCTATTCGCGCGCCGTCAACACCTGCGAGCCGCTCGACGCGGTGCTCAAGCACGCCTTCCCGTGGTGCGCCGAATGGGAGGCCGAACTCAAGCGCCTGTTCGGCGCCTACGTCGAGGCCAAGCAGCAGCAGAACGTGCTCGACTACGACGACCTGCTCCTTTACTGGGCCGGCATGGTGGCCGAGCCCGCGCTGGCCGCGGCCGTCGGCGCGCGCTTCGACCATGTGCTGGTCGACGAGTACCAGGACACGAACCGCTTGCAGGCCGCCATCCTCACCGCGATGAAGCCCGACGGTCGCGGTGTCACGGTGGTGGGCGACGACGCCCAGTCGATCTATTCGTTCCGCGGTGCGACGGTGCGCAACATCCTCGACTTTCCGGCGCAGTTCTCGCAAGCAGCGCGCGTCGTCACGCTGGAGCGCAACTACCGTTCGACCCAGCCGATCCTCGATGCGTCGAACGCGGTGATCGCGCAAGCTGCCGAGCGGCATGCCAAGACGCTCTGGACCGACAAACCTTCCGCCGGTCGGCCCCAGATCATCCTGGTGCCCGACGAAGCGCAGCAGGCGACCTGGGTGGCCGACCGAGTGCTCGCCCACCGCGAAGGCGGGCTGGCACTCAAGTCGCAGGCCGTGCTGTTCCGCACTTCGACGCACAGCGCCGCGCTGGAGCTCGAACTGGCGCGCCGCAACATCCCGTTCGTCAAGTTCGGCGGGCTCAAGTTTCTCGAAGCCGCGCATGTGAAGGACCTGCTCGCGGTGCTGCGCTTCGCCGAGAACCCGCGCGGCCGCATGGCGGGCTTTCGTGTCACGCAACTGATTCCCGGCATCGGCCCGGTGACCTCGACGCGCCTGCTGGATGCGATGGACGTGGCGGCCGATCCGGGCGCTGCGGTGCAGGACTTCGTGCCGCCGGCGACGGCGCAGGTCGAGTGGCAACGTTTCGCCGAAACCTACGCGGCGCTGCGCAGTGCGGTGCTGCCGTGGCCGGCCGATGTGGAACTGGCATTGCGCTGGTACATCCCGCATCTCGAGCGGCTGTACGACGACACTTCGGACGTGCGGCGAGGCGATGTCGAGCAACTGGCCCGGCTGGCGTCGGGCTACGCCTCGCGCGAGCGGTTTCTGACGGAGCTCACGCTCGATCCACCGGAGGCGACGAGCGACCGCCCCGGCCCGCCACTGCTCGACGAGGACTACCTCATCCTGTCGACCATCCATTCGGCCAAGGGACAGGAATGGAATTCGGTGCACGTGCTCAACGTGGTCGACGGCTGCCTCCCGGCCGATGTGGCGCAGGGCGCAAGCGAGCTCGAGGAAGAGCGACGCCTGCTCTACGTCGCGATGACGCGCGCCCGAGACCATTTGCACCTGCTGGTGCCGCAGCGCTTCTACGTGACGCAGCAGTCGGCGCGCGGCGACCGGCATCTTTATGCGGGGCGCACGCGCTTCATCAGCGAAGCCGACACCGCGCATTTCGAGCAGCAGACCTGGCCGCCTCCGCCGCCGCGCGCGCCCGCCGTTCCGCCGCCGGCCGCGACGATCGACCTGCTGGCCCGGATGCGCGCGAGCTGGAAGTGAGCGGCGCTCTGGCCCTCCCGCAGACGCGGTCTCTTTATCGGAAGAAATCGCCCGCAGCGCAGCTCTCGTGGGGCTCTGCTGCTATCAAAGGAGGAGCAAAAAAATGTCAACTGACGGTAAATGTCGGATCAGGGCAAGTGGGGGATTGCAATCGCCTTGTAGCTTGGGCATAGTGAATCGACTCTCTTCCCTTCCGCTCTCTTTCTCTCCCGCTCACACCCATTCTTGTTTCGCCGGCCACGCGCCATTCCGGAGCGTTGGCTATTTTCCCAACCGTCAATTCCAGGAGGTCATTCATGAATCTGACGATCAGCGGTCATCACCTCGACGTCACTCCCGCTTTGCGCACGTATGTCACGAGCAAGCTGGACCGGATCACCCGCCACTTCGACCAAGTGGTCGATGTGAAGGTCATCCTCACTGTGGAAAAGCAAAAGGAAAAGGAACGCAGGCAGAAGGCGGAGTGCAACATCCACGTCAAGGGAAGCGACATGTTCGCGGAGTCGAGTCACGCTGATCTCTATGCAGCCGTCGACGAGCTGGTCGACAAGCTCGACCGCCAGGTGGTGCGCCACAAGACGCGGTTGCAGAATCACCATCACCAGGCGCCCAAGCGCTTGATGTGAAGGGGCCGCGCCGGAAGGCGATCGCCAACGAAGCCGCCTCGGGCGGCTTTTTGTTTTTTACAGACACCCGCCGCTCCGAGGTGGGGGTTTTTACCAATGAGGTGCATAATCGCGCCCGCCCTGCCCCACCATGAATCGCCTCGCGTCCATCCTGCCGCCCGCTCAAGTGCTCGTGAGCGTTGACGCCACCAGCAAAAAGCGTGCTTTTGAAGAAGCAGGTTTGCTGTTCGAGAATCTTCACGGCCTGGGACGCGCGCTGGTCACCGACAGCCTGTTCGCCCGAGAACGGCTCGGATCGACCGGTCTGGGCCACGGCGTCGCGATCCCGCATGGCCGCATCAAGGGACTGAAGTCGCCGATGGCCTCGGTGTTCCAGCTGGCGAACCCGATCGGCTTCGACGCTCCCGACGAGCAGCCCGTGGCGCTCCTCATCTTCCTGCTGGTGCCCGAAGCGGCGACGCAAAAACACCTCGAGATCCTGTCCGAGATCGCCGAACTGCTCAGTGACGCCGGCCTGCGCGAGCAGATCAAGTCGAGCACCGACGCGGGCGAACTGCACGCCTTGATCGCCGGCTGGCAATCCGCCCAAGTGGCTTGAACCCCGTTTCGCTCCGCGCATGAAGCCGACCGTCATCAGCGCGGACGCGATGTTCGAGGAGTTTCGCGGTTCGCTGCGCTGGGAGTGGCTGGCGGGTCTCGGCGCTTCGGAGCGTCAGTTCGAGCCTGAAGTCATCAGCCGCGCGCAGTCGGCGGCTGACCTGGTCGGCTACCTCAACTACATCCATCCGTATCGCGTCCAGATCATGGGCGCGCGCGAAATCGCGTACCTGACGCGCGGCACCGGCGAAGACTGCGCGCGGCGCATTGCCCGCATCGTCACGCTGGAGCCGCCGATGCTGGTGCTGGCCGACGGGCAGCCCGCGCCGGACGAACTCCTCACGATCTGCGAGCGCGCCCAGTTGCCGCTGTTCGCGACGCGCGAATCGTCGGCCCACGTGATCGACCTGCTGCGCGCTTACCTGTCCAAGCACTTCGCCGAGCGCACCTCGATGCACGGCGTGTTCATGGACATCCTGGGGCTCGGTGTGATGATCACCGGCGAATCGGGGCTCGGCAAGAGCGAACTCGGGCTGGAGCTGATTTCGCGCGGCAACGGGCTCGTGGCCGATGATGCGGTCGACCTCTACCGCATCAACCAGAACACGCTCGAGGGTCGCTGCCCCGACCTGCTGCAGAACCTGCTGGAAGTGCGCGGCATCGGCCTGCTCGATATTCGCGCGATCTTCGGCGAGACGGCCGTGCGCCGCAAGATGCGGCTCAAGCTCATCGTGCACTTGGTGCGGCGTGACTCGTTCGAGCGCGACTACGAGCGCATGCCGTCGGCGCCGCTCACGCAGGACGTGCTGGGCATTCCGGTGCGCAAGGTCATCATCCAGGTGGTGGCCGGGCGGAACATCGCGGTGCTGGTCGAAGCGGCGGTGCGCAACTCGATCCTGCAACTGCGCGGCATCGACACGTATGCCGACTTCGTCGCGCGCCACCACAAGGCGATGGAAGCCGGGCGCGACGACTGAGCGCAAGTCAGCGGCGGCTGGCGCAGTCGCCGCACAAGCCGTAGAGCGACATGGCGTGGTCCTGCAGGATCCAGCCCTTGTCATGCGCGATCATTTGCTGACGGCGTTCGATCTCGGCGTCGTAGAACTCCTCGACCTTTCCGCACGAAGTGCAGATCAGGTGGTCGTGGTGCTTGCCTTCGTTCAGTTCGTAGACGGCCTTGCCGCTTTCGAAGTGGCTGCGCTCCAGGATGCCGGCCTGCTCAAACTGCGTCAGCACGCGGTAGACGGTGGCCAGGCCGATGTCCGAATGCTCGTTGAGCAAGATTCGGAAAACATCTTCGGCCGTCATGTGCCTGAGGCCGCCGGTCTGGAAGATTTCAAGAATCTTCAGGCGCGGCAAGGTGGCCTTGAGGCCGGTGTTCTTGAGTTCGTCGATATTGGCCATGGGTCGTTCCTGCGCCAGCCGGGCGGGGAGGCCCGCCGGGGGCCAGCCGCTACAATGGGCCGATCATATCGCTACCTCTTTCTTCCATGCTTGCCATTCCCCAACGCAGCCTCTGGCTGCTCTTCGGCGCCGCCGCGAGCTTGAGCCTTGGCGCTTGCAGCACCGTCACCGACAGCACCCGCAGCGCGTTGGAAAAGATCACGCCCTACCGGGTCGAAGTGGTGCAGGGCAACTTCGTTTCCAAAGAGCAGGTCGCAGCGCTCAAGCCGGGCATGTCGCGTCAGCAGGTGCGTGAAATCCTGGGCACGTCGCTCCTCACGGACGTCTTCCATTCCGACCGCTGGGACTACGTCTTCACGATGCGTCGCCAGGGCGTCGAGCCGCAGCAACGGCGGCTGACGTTGTTCTTCAAGAACGACGCGCTGGACCGCTTCGAAGGCGACACGATGCCAAGCGAAGAAGAGTTCGTGGCCGCCGTCGACACGCGTGCCAGCAAAACGTCCAAGATTCCGCAGCTCGAAGCCACCGAGAGCCAGCTCGACAAGTTCAAGCCGGACGACAAGAAGGCCGCGAAGACCGAAGCACCGGCCGCGCCGCTCGCGCCCTTGCCGCCGAGCTACCCGCCGCTCGAAACCGCCCGCTGACATGCGGCGCATCGCGATCGCCGGCGCTTCCGGCCGCATGGGCCGCATGCTGATCGAAGGCGTGCGCGCAACCGACGACTGTGAGCTGGCCGGTGCCCTCGACGTGGCCGGCGCGCCGGCCATCGGCACCGACGCGGCGGCGTTTCTCGGCTTCACCAGTGGCGTGCCGATCGTGGCGGACCTCCGCGGCGGCCTGAAGAACGCGCAGGTATTGATCGACTTCACCCGTCCCGAAGGCACGCTGGCGCACCTCGCCGTGTGCCGCGAGCTCGGCGTGCAGGCGGTCATCGGCACCACCGGGTTCAGCGACGCCCAGAAAGCCGAGATCGCCGAGATCGCCCAGGACATCGCGATCGTGATGGCGCCGAACATGAGCGTGGGCGTCAACGTCACGCTCAAGCTGCTCGAGATGGCGGCCAAGGCCTTGTCGACCGGCTATGACATCGAGATCATCGAAGCGCACCATCGCCACAAGGTCGATGCGCCGTCGGGCACCGCGCTCAAGATGGGCGAAGTGATCGCCGATGCGCTGGGCCGCGACCTCAAAGATTGCGCCGTCTACGCGCGCGAAGGCATCACGGGCGAGCGCGACCCGTCGACCATCGGCTTCTCGGCCATCCGCGGTGGCGACATCGTCGGCGACCACACCGTGCTCTTTGCCGGCATCGGCGAGCGCATCGAGATCACGCACAAATCGTCGAGCCGCACGACCTACGTCCAGGGCAGCCTGCGCGCCGCGCGTTTTCTCGCATCGCAGAAGACCGGCCTGTTCGACATGTTCGACGTGTTGAGCCTGCGCTGATCGCGCCTCCCCCATGAGCGTGCTCGAACTGCTGACCCACGGCGACGGCGTCAGCCGCTCGGTGGCCGCGTTGTTGCTCGCGATGTCCGTGGCGAGCTGGGTCGCGATCCTGCAGAAGGCCTGGCTGCTGCGCAGCGGCACACGCGGCGTGCTGCGCAGCATCGCCGCGTTCTGGCAGTCGTCGTCGGTCACCGAAGCCGAGCAAAAGCTCAAGGCGTTCGATGGCCCGATGCTGGTCCTGCCGGCGGTCGGCGCCGTCCGGCGCGTGGCCGACGATTCGCAAGCGACGACGCTCGGCAGCGCGGGCGACCGTGGCCAGCGCCTCACGCGCTCGTTACGGGACGCATTGCACGGCGCACTGCGCCGGCTCCAGGGCGGCCAGATCCTGCTGGCCACCGTCGGCGCCACCGCGCCGTTCGTCGGCTTGCTCGGCACCGTTTGGGGCATCTACGGCGCGCTCGCGGGCATCGCTGGCGAGACCGGCGGTTTCACCATTGATAAGGTCGCCGGCCCGGTCGGCGAAGCGCTGGTCATGACGGCCTTCGGGCTCGCTGTCGCGATTCCGGCCGTGTTGGCCTACAACGTGTTCGGTCGCGTCATCGGCCGCATCGAAGCCGAGCTTGAAGGCTTCGCGCACGACCTGCTCGCCACCTTCGGCGAGCCTGCGAAAACGCCCGACGACGCCTTGCCGCCGGCGCGCGTGATGCCCGTCTAGGGCGGCGCGCCAGACCATGGCCTTCGGTCGCACTTCGCTCGGCAGCAACTCCGGCGGCGGCGGGCGTGCCACCGGCGCCGGCGGCCCGCGGCCGTTGTCGGACATCAACGTGACCCCGCTGGTCGACGTCATGCTGGTGCTGCTGGTGATCTTCATCATCACCGCACCGCTCATGGCGAGTTCGATCAAGCTCGACCTGCCGCAAACCGATGCCGGCCAGCCGAACGACACGCCGAAATTCGTGAGCCTGTCGGTCGATGCGTCGGGCAAAGAGTTCTTCAACGATCAGCTTGTGACGCGCGAGGAACTGGCCGACAAGCTCGCCAAAGCTGCGGCCGACAGCAAGGACACCGAAGTGCAATTGCGCGCCGACCAGACGGTGCCTTACGGCCGCGTGGTCGAACTCATGGGCATCGCGAACAAGGCGGGCTTGAGCCGCATCGGCTTCGTGACCGAGGCGCCTGCCGCCGGCCGGAAGCCCTGACCGACGCGACTCAGAGCTGCACCGGCTTCGTGTGCCAGATCTCGTGCGCGTACTCGGCGATCGTGCGGTCCGACGAGAAAGCGCCCATGCCCGCCACGTTGAGGATCGCCTTGCGCGTCCACGCATCGGTGTCGCGGTACAGGTCGTCGACCTTCGTTTGCGTTTCGACGTAGCTCGCGTAGTCGGCCAGCAGCAGATAGTGGTCGCCCCAGTTCACCAGGCCGTCGTAGATGCCCTGGAAGCGGCCCGGCTCCGACGGTGAAAACACGCCGTCGCGGATCGCGTCGAGCACCCGCTTGAGCTCGGGATTGCCGTCGTAGTAGCTGCGTGGCTGGTAACCGTGCAGGCGGATGTCGGCGACCTCCGGCGTGGTGTTGCCGAAAATGAAGATGTTGTCGTCGCCGACGTTTTCCTTCATCTCGACGTTGGCGCCGTCCAGCGTGCCGATGGTGAGTGCGCCGTTCAACGCGAACTTCATGTTGCCCGTGCCCGAGGCTTCGGTGCCGGCCGTCGAGATCTGCTCGGAAAGGTCCGCCGCCGGCATGATGATTTCGGCCAGGCTCACGCTGTAGTTCGGCAGGAAGACGACCTTCAGCAACTTGCCCACGCGCTCGTCGTGGTTGATCGTGGTGGCGACGTCGTTGATGAGGCGGATCACCAGCTTGGCGACTGCGTAGGCCGACGCGGCCTTGCCCGCGAACACCACCACGCGCGGCACGATGGCGGCCAGCGCGGCGGTGTCGCCTGCAGCGTGCGCGTCGAGGATGCGCTGGTAGCGCGAGATCACATGCAGCACGTTCATGAGCTGGCGCTTGTATTCGTGGATGCGCTTGACCTGCACGTCGAACATCGCGTCGGTGTCGAGCACGATCCCCATGTTCTGCTCGACCCAGTTGGCCAGGCGCAGCTTGTTCTCGCGCTTGGCATGGCGGAAGGCGCGCGCGAAGGCGGGCTGCGCGGCCATCGGACGCAGCGCTTCGAGCTGCGTGAGGTCGCGGCGCCAGCCCTTGCCGATGCGCTGGTCGAGCAACGCGGCGAGCGACGGGTTGGCCTGCGCAAGCCAGCGACGCGGCGTCACGCCGTTCGTCTTGTTGTTGAAGCGCTCTGGGAAGATCTTGTTGAAGTCCGCGAAGATCGACTGCTTCATGAGTTCCGAATGCAGGCCCGACACGCCGTTGATGGAGTGACTCGCCAGCACCGCGATGTAGGCCATGCGCACGCGTCGTTCGCCGGCTTCGTCGACCAGCGAGAGGCGACGCGGCAGCTCCACGTCGTCGCCCGCGATCTGGGTCACCAGCGCGAGGAAGCGCGCGTTCATGTCGTAGATGATCTGCAGATGGCGCGGCAGGATGCGCCCCATCATCTCGACCGGCCAGGTCTCCAGTGCCTCGTGCATCAGCGTGTGGTTGGTGTAGCTGAACACCTTTTGCGTCTGTGCCCAGGCGGCGTCCCAGTCGAGGCCGTACTCGTCGAGCAGCAGGCGCATGAGTTCCGGCACGGCCAGCACCGGGTGCGTGTCGTTCAGGTGGATGCTGACCTTCTCGGAGAGCTGGTCGAAGGTGGTGTGGTTGCGCAGGTACCGGCGCAGCAAGTCCTGCACGCTGGCGCTGCAGAAAAAGTATTCCTGGTGCAGGCGCAGCTCGCGGCCCGACGGCGTGGAGTCGTCCGGGTAGAGCACGCGCGAGACGTTCTCGGAGTGGTTCTTGCTCTCCACCGCCGCCATGTAGTTGCCCTTGTTGAAGGCCGACAGGTCGATCTCCTCGGTGGCGCGTGCCGACCACAGGCGCAGCGTGTTGGTCGCCTGCGTGCCGTAGCCCGGAATGATGGTGTCGTAGGCCACGGCGAGCACGTCGTGCGTGTCGACCCAGTCGGCCGCGCCCGAGGCGGCCGCCGCGCCTTCGCGCTTTTGCACATGGCCGCCGAAGCGCACCCGGTAGTTCACCTCGGGTCGCTGGAACTCCCACGGGTTGCCGCGCGTGAGCCAGTAGTCGGGCATCTCGATCTGCTGGCCGTCGACGATGCGCTGGCGGAACATGCCGTACTCGTAGCGGATGCCGTAGCCCATGCCCGGCACGCCGAGCGTCGCCATCGAATCGAGGAAGCAGGCGGCCAGCCGGCCGAGGCCGCCGTTGCCCAGCGCCGCATCGGGCTCGCGCTCGGCCAGCGCCGACATGTCGACGCCGAAGTCGGCCAGCGCCTCGCGCACGATGTCGTAGATGTCGACCGCCAGCATCGCGTTGGTGAAGGTGCGTCCGATCAGGAATTCCATCGAGAGGTAATAGACGCGCTTGAGGTCTTGCTGGTAGTTGGCGCGCGTGGTGGTCATCCAGCGCTCGACCAGCTGGTCGCGCACGGCCAGCGCGGTGGCATTGAGCCAGTCGTCCTGGCTGGCCGCGATCGGGTCTTTGCCGACCTGGTAAATCAGCTTGTTGGCCACGGCACGCTTGAAGGCGGCGACGTCGCGGTCCGGATGGTCGTATTCGAAGGTCTTGGGTGTCGTGGTCATGAGAGTGCTCGCAGGTTCTTGTCGGGGGGCCGTCAAACGGCAACGTTGGGGGCGGCTTGCCGGTAGACGGCGACGTATTGCGCCGCTGCGGTGGCCCAGTCGGCCGGGCGCCGCATGGCGGTGGCGCGCACCCGGCGCCAATCGGCGGGGCGCTTGTAGAGCGCGAAGGCACGGCGCACGGCGCGCGCGTAGTCGGTGTCGTCGAAGTGGCCGAAGACGAAGCCGGTGGCTTCGCCGCTCGCCATGTTTTCAAGGGTGCAGTCGACCACGGTGTCGGCCAGTCCGCCGACGCTGCGCACCAGGGGCAGGCTACCGTATTTGAGGCCGTACATCTGCGTCAACCCGCAGGGCTCGAACAGCGATGGCACCAGGGTCACGTCGCCGGCGCCGAAGAGCTGGTGCGCGAGGTTCTCGTTGTAGCCGATGGTGACGCTGACCGATTCGGGCGTTGCCGCAGCGCGCTGGCGAAAGGCCTCTTCCAGCCAGGCCTCGCCGCCGCCGAGCAGCGCGAGCTGGCCGCCTTGCGCCAACAGCGCATCGAGCCCATCGAGCACGAGGTGCAAGCCCTTTTGCTCGGTGAGCCGGCTGACCACGACGAAGAGCGGCACGTCCGGCCATGCGGCCAGGCCCAGCTGCTGCCGCAGTGCCGCCTTGCAAGCCGCCTTGCCGGCCATGCGTTTGCCCTCGGGCAGGCTGAACCCCTGCGGCAGCAGGGCATCGGTGCCCGGATTCCAGACCTGGTCGTCGACCGCGTTGAGGATGCCGGTGAGCACATCGCTGCGCTGGCGCAGCAGGCCATCGAGGCCCTGGCCCTGCTCGGGCGTTTGGATCTCGCGCGCGTAGGTAGGGCTCACGGTCGTGAGGCGATCGGCGAACACGAGCCCGCCTTTCATGAAATTGAGCTGGCCGAAGTATTCGAGCCCGTTCATCTGGAAGGCCGGGCCCGGCAGGCCGAGGTCGGCGAAATCCCAGGGCGCGAACAGGCCCTGGTAGGCCAGGTTGTGCACGGTGAAGACGCTGCCGACGCGGGGGCCCGGTGGGCGTTGCGCGAAGGCGAGGTAGGCCGGCGCGAGCGCGGCATGCCAGTCGTGCGCATGCACCACCGCAGGCTGCCAGGTGGGGTCGAGGCCCTGCGCGAGTTGCGCCGCGGCCCAACCGAGCAGCGCGAAGCGCCGGTGGTTGTCGCCGTAGGGCTGCCGATGTGTGTCTTCGTACGGATTGCCGGGCCGGTCGTAGAGGTGCGGCGCGTCGATCACGTAGGCGGTGACGTCGGGCGCGCCGGCGGTCGCGACCCGGCCGACCAAGAGGCGGGTGCGGTCGCCCCACGGCGCCCGCAAGTCGTGCAGCGGCACCAGATCTTCGACACCCGCGACGATGGCTGGAAAGCCCGGCAGCAGCACCCGCACGTCTTGCCCGACGGCAATCAGCGCGTGGGGCAGCGCACCGGCGATGTCTGCCAGTCCGCCGGTCTTGAGCAGGGGAAAAATCTCGGCGCTGACCTGAAGAACCCGCATCAGCCGGCGGCGGTTTGCAGCCGCATGAGCATGTCGCGCGTGACCAGCGTGACGCCGGCTTCGGTGCGCTCGAAGCGCGCAGCATCGGCTGCGGCGTCCTCGCCGATGACCATGTCGTCGGGGATCACGCAGGCGCGGTCGATCACGACGTTGGTGAGGCGCGCGCCGCGACCGACTTCGACGTCGGGCAGCAGCACCGCGCGCGTGATGTCGCAGAAGGAGTGAATGCGCACGTTCGAGAACAGCACCGAATCGCGCACGGTCGAACCTGACACGATGCAGCCGCCCGACACGATGGTGTTGTAGGTCACGCCGTGCTTTCCGTCGCGACCGAGCACGAACTTGGCCGGCGGCAGCTGCCGCTGGTAGGTCCAGATGGGCCAGTCGGTGTCATAGATGTCGAGCTCGGGCGTGATGGAGGCGAGGTCCAGGTTGGCTGCCCAGAATGCATCAATCGTGCCCACGTCGCGCCAGTACGCCTGCGCGCCCGGCCCGCTCGAGGCGCGCGTGACGCACGACATCCCGAACGGATGCGCAAGCGCGCGGCCCTCGGCCACGGCGCGCGGAATGATGTCCTTGCCGAAGTCGTGATCGGAGTCGGGATTGAGATTGTCTTCCTCGAGCAGCTGGTAGAGGTATTCGGAGTCGAAGACGTAGATGCCCATGCTGGCCAGCGCCACCTCGGGGTTGCCGGGCATCGCGGGTGGATCGGCCGGCTTCTCGAGAAAGGCGGTGACCTTGCGGTCCGCGTCGATCGCCATCACGCCGAAGGCGGTGGCTTCCATGCGCGGCACCTCGATGCAGCCGACCGTGCAGCCCATGCCGCGCTCGGCGTGGTCCTTGACCATGATCGAGTAGTCCATCTTGTAGATGTGGTCGCCGGCCAGCACCACCACGTAGTCGTGCGGCGTGGAGCGCGTCTGGATGATGTCGAGGTTCTGGAACACCGCGTCGGCCGTGCCGCGGTACCAGTGCTCGTCGCCCACGCGTTGCTGCGCGGGCAGCACATCGACCATCTCGTTGAGCTCGGCCCGCAGAAAGCTCCAGCCGCGCTGCAGATGGCGCATGAGCGAATGCGACTTGTACTGCGTGACCACCGCCATGCGCCGGATGCCCGAGTTGAGGCAGTTCGACAGCGCGAAATCGATGATGCGGAACTTGCCGCCGAAGTAAACGGCCGGCTTGGCACGCCGGTCGGTGAGCTGCTTCAGGCGCGAGCCGCGACCGCCGGCCAGCACCAGCGCGATGGTGCGGCGCACGAGCTGGTGCGCCTGCAAGGCCGGCTGGGTGGCCTGGATTGCCGGGGTCGACGGGTTCGAGGTGTCCATTTTGTGTCTCCTTTTTTAGGCGTGGTCAGCGTAGCACCGGCCGGTGCCACTGGCTCCTACGTTCTTGCGACGCACAGACTCGAATGCGGCACCGTCAGGGTGCGCCCCAGCGGACGGGGCACCGGGCCCGGATCGTCCGCGGGGTCGCTCGACAGGCAGCCGTTCCAGTCGCCTGGCGGCAGCGTGAATTCGACCGGTGCGGCACCGGCGTTCACCAGCACCAGCCAGGCCGCCGCGTCGGGCGTCGCCGCATCGAACAGGATTGCAAGGGCCGTGCCGCGGTCCCAGTCGGACGACGCCATCGGCCGGCCTTCGGGATGCATCCAGTGAACGCCGGGTGTGCCGGAGGCGGCGGCCGCCGCGTCGGTCGGCCACCAGCGCGTGCTGCGAAGGGCAGGCGCTGCGCGGCGCAGCGCAGCCAGGCGCGCCACGAAATCGCCGAGCGCCGGGTCCGCCGCCGACCAGTCGAGCCAGGTGATCTCGTTGTCCTGGCAATAGGCGTTGTTGTTGCCCTGCTGGCTGTGGCCGAGCTCGTCGCCGGCCAGCAGCATCGGCGTGCCTTGCGAGAGCATCAGCGCGGCCAGCAGCACGCGCTGCAGGCGGGTGCGTTCGGCCAGGATCGCGGGGTCGTCGGTCGGGCCCTCGACGCCGCCATTGCGGCTCAGGTTGTCGCCGTGGCCGTCGCGGTTGTGCTCGCCGTTGGCTTCGTTGTGGCGCGCGTCGTAGCTCACCAGGTCGCGCAGCGTGAAGCCGTCGTGCGCGGCGATGAAGTTGACGCTCGCGGTGGGCGCGCGGCCGTCGTGCTGGAACTGTGCGCTCGAGCCGGTCACGCGGTGCGCGAAGTCGCCGAGCCCGGCGCCGCCTGCAAGGCCCTGCCGCAGCCAGAAGCCGCGCTGCGTGTCGCGGTAGCGGTCGTTCCATTCGAGCCATCCCGCCGGGAACGCGCCGAGCTGGTAGCCACCGGGGCCGATGTCCCACGGCTCGGCGATGAGCACGGTGCGCGAGAGCACCGGGTCTTGCAGCAGCGCGGCGAAGAAGGGCGCGCGTCGGTCGAAACCCGTCCTCGCGTTGCGCCCGAGCACCGGTGCGAGGTCGAAGCGAAAGCCATCGACGCCGAACTCGGTGACCCAGTGGCGCAGGCTGTCCATCACCAGCTGGACGACGCGCGGTTCGTCCAGCCGGAGGCAGTTGCCGGTGCCGGTCCAGTTCTCGTAGAGGGCGCGATCGTCGGGTCGCAGGTGGTAATAAAGCGTGTTGTCGATGCCGCGCATCGAGAGCGTGGGGCCGAATTCGTCGGTTTCGGCGCTGTGGTTATAGACCACGTCGATGACGAGTTCCATGCCGCGCGCGTGCACCGCGTCGGCCATCGCGCGGAATTCGCTGGCCGGCGTGGTGCCGACCTGACCGCTCCAGTAGCGCGGCTCGGGCGCGAACCAGCCGATGGTGTTGTAGCCCCAGTAGTTGGTGAGGCCGAGCCCGAGCAGGCGCTGTTCGTCGCAGCGGTGCTGCACGGGCATGAGGCTCAGCGTCGTGACGCCCAGGTGCTGCAGGTGGTCGAGCACGGCCGGATGCGCCAGGCCGGCGTAGCGCCCGCGCAGCGCTTCGGGCACGGCCGGATGGCGCCGGGTCAGGCCGCGCACATGGGCTTCGTAGAGCACGCGTTCACCGGCGGGAATGCGCGCGCGGCCGGCCGGTGCGGCGGGCAGCGGCATGGTGACGCGCGCCTTGAGCGCGAGCGCGGCGTTGTCGCGCCGGTCGGGCTGCATCGGGTCTGCCGCGCTGTGGCCGGCAAAGATGTCTTCGCCGCCGTAGTGGCCGACGACTTCACGCGCATACGGGTCGAGCACGACCTTCGCCGGGTTGAAGCGCTTGCCTTCGCGCGGCGCCCAGGGTCCGTGCACGCGGTAGCCGTAAACGAGGCCGGCCCGGCCGCTCGGCAGCAGGCCGTGCCACACGCCGTCGGTGCAGGCGGGCAGCGCCATGCGCTGCTGCTCGCTTTTTCCGGCGTGGTCGAAGAGGCACAGCTCGACTTTCGTCGCGTTCGGCGCGACGAGGGCGAAGTGGATGCCTTGCGCTGTCGGCGTGGCGCCAAGCGGGTGGGGGGTTCCGGGGTTCATGAGTCTTTGCGCATCAATAGTGGTATCGAAGCTGCGCCAGCAGCAGCGAGCCCCCCTCGATCTTGTAGACCATCCGGTGCTCGTCGTTGATGCGCCTGGACCAGTAGCCCGCCAGCGCATGCTTCAACGGTTCAGGCTTGCCCACGCCGGCGAACGGATCGCGCGTGACTTCGGCAATCAGCTTGTTGATTCGTTCGACCATCTTCCGGTCCTGCTTCTGCCAAGAGAGGTAGTCGTCCCACGCTTCGTCGGCGAAGATCAACTTCACTTGGCAAGCTTTCGCTCCACGCCCTTGCCTTCGTTCAATTGGGAGGTCGCAGAAAGCAGCCGCTTGGCGTTCGAGGGGTTGCGCAACAAGTACGCCGTCTCTTCCAGGGCCTGGTAGTCGTCCAGCGAAAGCATCACCACCGCCTGCTCGCCGTTGCGGGTGATGATCAAGGCCTCGTGGTCTTCGCACACACGGTCCATCGTGCGAGCCAGGTTCGCACGAGCGGATGAGTAGGTGATGGCATCCATAGAGAACCTCGGTAGTTGTACGTTTTATTGTACAAATTCTCTGGTGGCATGTCCATGACGCAGATCGCAGGCGAGCCTCATGCCAGCACCCACATCACCGTCCCCAACGGCGGCACGTCGATGCAGATCGAATCCGCCTTTCCGTGGCACCCGTGCGCGGTGCTCGCGACGACGCCGTTGCCCACGCCGCTGCCGCCATAGGTCGCGCTGTCGGTGTTGATGATCTCGCGGTACGACCCGGCCGCCGGGACGCCGAGCCGGTACGCCGGCCGCACCACCGGCGTGAAATTGCAGACGGCGATCACGAACGACCCATCCTTTGCCCGCCGGACGAAGGCGAAGACGGACTGGTCGACGTCGTCGTGCACGATCCATTCGAAGCCGTCGCCTTCGCTGTCCTGTTGATAGAGCGCGGGGAAATGACGGTAGACGTTGTTCAGGTCGCGCACCAGCCGGCTCACGCCGCGGTGCAGGCCCTCGTGGTCGAGCAGGTGCCAGTCGAGGCTGCGGTCGGCGTTCCATTCGGTGACCTGCGCGAACTCGTTGCCCATGAAGAGCAGTTTCTTGCCGGGGTACGCCCAGAGGTAGCCGTACAGGTTGCGCAGGCCGGCGAATTTCTGCCAGTCGTCGCCCGGCATGCGGCCGATCATCGAGCCCTTGCCGTGCACCACTTCGTCGTGCGAGAAGGGCAGCACGAAGTTCTCGTCGTGCGCGTACATCAGGCCGAAGGTGATCTTCTGGTGGTGGTGCTTGCGATGGACCGGGTCGGTGCCGGCGTAGGCCAGCGTGTCGTTCATCCAGCCCATGTTCCATTTGTAGTGGAAGCCGAGGCCGCCGTCTTCGGGCGGGCGCGTCACGCCGGGGAAGCTGGTCGACTCTTCGGCAATGGTGACGGCGCCGGGCCGCTCGACCCCGACCACGTGGTTCATGCGGCGCAGGAAGTCGATCGCTTCCAGGTTTTCGCGCCCGCCGTGCGCGTTCGGAATCCACTGGCCCGGCGCGCGGCTGTAGTCGCGATACAGCATCGACGCGACGGCGTCCACGCGCAAACCGTCGATGCCGTAGCGCTCCAGCCAGTACAGCGCGTTGCCCACGAGGTAGTTGCGCACTTCGTTGCGACCGTAGTTGAAGATGAGCGTCTTCCAGTCGTTGTGGAAGCCTTCGCGCGGGTCGGCGTATTCGTAGAGCGGCGTGCCGTCGAAGGTGCCGAGGCCGTGCGCGTCGGTCGGAAAGTGCGCGGGCACCCAGTCGAGGATCACGCCGAGTCCGGCGGCATGCGCCACCGCGACGAAATAGCGGAAGTCGCCCGGCGTTCCGAAGCGCGAGGTCGGCGCGTAGAGGCCGATTGGCTGGTAACCCCACGAGCCGTCGAACGGATGCTCGGTGACCGGCATGAGCTCGATGTGCGTGAAGCCCATGTCGCGCGCGTAGGGCACGAGAGTGTCGGCCAGCTCGCTGTAGTCGAGCCAGTCCTGCCCGTTGTTCTTGCGCTCCCACGAGCCGAGATGCACCTCGTAGATGCTGATCGGCGCGTCGCGGGCGTTGGCTTCGGCGCGGCCTGCCGGCAGTGCCACGGCGGGCGGCAGCGGCGCCACGACGCAGGCGGTGTCGGGGCGCAGCCGGGCCGAGAACGCGAACGGATCGGCCTTGCGCAGCACCTCGCCCTGCGCCGACAGGATTTCGAACTGGTACGCGTCGCCGGTCGCGACGTGCGGCGCGAATATTTCCCAGACGCCGCACTCCGGGCGAAAGCGCATCGCATGGCGCCGTCCGTCCCAATTGTTGAAATCGCCGACCACCGAGACGCGGCGCGCGTTCGGCGCCCACACGGCAAAGGCCACGCCCTTGACGCCGTCCAGCTCTCGCAGGTGTGCGCCCAGTCGCTCCCACGGGCGCAGGTGCGTTCCCTCGGCCAGCAGCCACACGTCGGTGTCGCCGAGCACGGGGGGAAAGCGGTACGGATCCTGGAGTTCCGAGCTGTGAGAGCCCCAGTCGACCTGGAGCGAATAGCCCAGGCGCGCCTGCGCCGCCGGCACGAGGGCGCTGAAAACGTCGGAATCGTGTTCCCGCTCCAGCACGGCCAGCGGCCAGCCGGTGCGGCTGTGCAAGGCGGCCACGCTGCGGGCGCCGGGCATCAGGGCCCGCACCACCAGCCCCTGGGGGGTTTCATGCAGGCCGAGCACGGCGAAGGGATCGCCATGCTCGGCGCGCATCAGCGCTTGGGTTTCGGGGGCGGTCAGCGTTGGCATGGGCAGGCTCGGCAGGAAACGTCCGCGAAGGAGGGCGAGCCGCCATGATGGCACGCGACCGGCGCCCCACTTCTCCCTGCCGGCATCGGGCTCGCGTGTATCGGCTTTGTAAAGCTGACCATCAGCTGACGTGATTGCGCCCGCTGTGGTGAACTCGATGCCCCGGCTTCCACTCCATCGGCGTGCCATACCGCACGCCCGAACGCCTTCCATGCCCATCCCTGAATACCCGAAGACCCGTTTTTCCCTGTCGCTGCGGATCGGCTGCGGGGTCTTGCTGGCGGCGAGCGTGCTCGTCGCGGGCTGCAAGAAGACCGACGCCGCCAGTGCCGACAGCGCGGCGGCGAGCCGACCCAAGGAGATCGGCGTGGTCACCGTGAAGACGGAACGCGCGGTGTTCCAGACCGAACTGCCGGGACGCACGGTGGCGCCGGTGATCGCCGAAATCCGGCCGCAGGTGGGTGGCATCCTGCAAAAGCGGCTGTTCGTCGAGGGCTCCCAGGTCAAGGAAGGTCAGGCGCTGTACCAGCTCGACCCGGCGCCGTTCCAGGCCGTGTATGCCAGCGCGCAAGCCGGCGTGCGCAAGGCCGAATCGGCACTGGCGACGGCGCGCACGGTGGCCAAACGCAACACCGAGCTGGTCAAGATCGACGCCATCAGCCAGCAGGTCAACGACGAGTCGCAGGCCGCCGTGCAGCAGGGCGAGGCCGAGCTGGCCGTGGCCCGCGCGACCGAGCAGACGGCCCGCATCAACCTGGGCTACACCCGCATCAATTCGCCGATCACCGGCTGGGTCGAGCTCTCGAGCGTGACGCCGGGGGCGCTCGTCACCGCCAACCAGACCATGGCGCTCACCACCGTGCAGCAGCGCGACCCGGTGCACGTGCACGTGACGCAGTCGAGCAGCGAACTGCTGCGCCTCAAGCGCGAACTCGCCAGCGGCCGGTTGCAGCGCGGCAATGGCGACGAGGCGCGCATCCGCCTGCTGCTGGAAGACGGCACGGCCTACCCGAACGATGGCCGCCTGACCTTCAGTGGCGTCACGGTCGACGCCGGCACCGGCACGGTGACCTTGCGCGCGGTGATGCCCAATCCGGACGGCTTGCTGATGCCCGGCATGTATGTGCGCGCGGTGCTGCAGGAAGGCGTCGACGACGCGGCGCTGCTGGTGCCGCAGCAGGCTGTGACCCGCGCCGCCGACGGCAGCGCGTCGGCGCTCGTGGTGGACGGCGAGGGCAAGCTGGCCAAGCGGCCGATCGTCGTCGGCCGTGCGGTCGGCAGCCGATGGCAGGTGCTGAGCGGCCTGGCCGCCGGCGACCGCGTGATGGTCGAAGGCATGCAGCGCGCCCGTGCGGGCGACCTGGTCAAGGCGATCGAGGTGGCGCCCGCCAGCGGCAGCGGACCGCTGCCCGCCGGCGCGTCGCCGGGCACCGTCGCCAGCGCCGCCCCTTCCGCTGCGCGCTGAGGCACCGCCATGGCGCAGTTCTTCATTCGCAGGCCCATCTTCGCGTGGGTGCTGTCCATCATCGTGATGCTCGCGGGGCTGATGTCGATCCGCACGCTGCCGCTGGAGCAATACCCCGACATCGCGCCGCCGCGCGTGTCGGTCGTCTCGACCTACACCGGCGCCTCGGCCAAGACGGTCGAAGATTCCGTCACCCAGGTGATCGAGCAGCAGATGACGGGGATCGACAACCTGCTGTACATGCAGGGCACCAGCAATTCGTCGGGGGTGTCGCGCCTCACGCTCACCTTCGCGCCCGGCACCAACATCGACACCGCGCAGATGCAGGTGCAGAACAAGCTGCAGCCCGCCATGGCGCGGCTGCCGCAGCAGGTGCAGACCCGCGGCGTGTTCGTGATCAAGGGCGGCAACGACTTCCTGATGATCGTGTCGATGTTCTCGGGCGACGGCAGCGCCAGCGCGGTCGACGTGGGCGACTACATCTCGAGCAACCTGGTCGACGTCATCAGCCGGATCGACGGCGTGGGCGAAGTGCAGACGCTGGGCACCGGCTACGCGATGCGCATCTGGCTGGACCCCGACAAGCTGCGCAAGTACGCGCTGATGGCGTCGGACGTGAACAGCGCACTGCAGGCGCAGAACGCGCAGGTGTCGGCCGGCCAGCTGGGCGCGCTCCCGGCCGCCAGCGGTCAGCAGCTCAATGCCACGATCACCGCGCGCAGCAAGCTCAGGACGGTCGACCAGTTCGGCGCCGTGGTGCTGCGGGCCACGCCCGACGGCGCGGTGGTGCGGCTGCACGACGTCGCGCGCATCGAGCTCGGTGCCGAAAACCTGACGGTGCGTTCGCTGCTCAACGGCCGACCCGGCGCGGGCCTGGGCGTGGTGCTGGCCGACGGCGCCAATGCGGTGCAGGTGGCCGCGGCGGTCAACGCCAAGATCGCCGAACTCAAGCCGTTCTTTCCCAACCGGATGGAGACCTTCGTCAGCTACGACACCACGCCGTTCGTGAGCGCGTCGATCGACGAAGTGGTCAAGGCGCTGATCGAGGCGATGGTGCTGGTCGTGCTGGTGATGTACATCTTCCTGCAGAACTTCCGCGCCACGCTGATCCCCGCCATCGCGGTGCCGGTGGTGCTGCTGGGCACGTTCGGGGTGCTGTCCGTCTTCGGCTATTCGATCAACACGTTGACCATGTTCGGGCTGGTGCTGGCCATCGGCCTGCTGGTGGACGACGCGATCGTCGTGGTCGAGAACGTCGAGCGGGTGATGAGCGAGGAGGGCCTGTCGCCACGCGAGGCCACGAAGAAATCGATGGCCGAGATCACGCCGGCACTGGTCGGCATCGCGATGGTGTTGTCGGCTGTGTTCATCCCGATGGCTTTCTTCGGCGGCTCGACCGGGGTGATCTACCGGCAGTTCTCCATCACCATCGTCTCGGCCATGGTGCTGTCGGTGCTGGTGGCGGTGAGCCTCACGCCGGCACTGTGCGCCACGTTGCTCAAGCCGGTCGCCAAGGGGGCGCACGGCCACGGCGCTCCGCGGCGCGGCCTCTTCGGCGGGGTCGACCGCTTCTTCATCGGCTTCAACCGGCGCTTCGACAGCGCGGCCGACCGTTATCAGGGCTGGGTCGGCGCCATCATCCGGCGCAGCAAGCGCAGCCTGCTGGTGTATCTCGCGCTCTGCGTGGTGATGGCCGTGATGTTCTTGCGGCTGCCGACGTCCTTCCTGCCCGACGAAGACCAGGGCTTCGTGTCGGTGCAGATCACCTTGCCGCCAGCCTCCTCGAATGCGCGGCTACAGCCGATCATCACGCAGGTGCAGGACTATTTCGCGCGGCAGCCCGAGGTCGTGAGCATCAACGTGATCACCGGCCAGAACGGCGACCAGAGTTCCGCGCGCGCCTTCGTCAAGCTCAAGGACTGGCGCGAGCGCACCGGCAAGGACCAGTCGGCCGCCGCCATCGCGCGG
Organism: Variovorax sp. PAMC 28711; assembly: GCF_001577265.1. NCBI lineage: Bacteria > Pseudomonadati > Pseudomonadota > Betaproteobacteria > Burkholderiales > Comamonadaceae > Variovorax > Variovorax sp. PAMC 28711. The sequence goes on from NZ_CP014517.1 coordinate 2,420,178, forward strand.
CGCGGCAGCAAGGACCTGGCGGCGATCCGTGACGCGCGCATCTTCGTCGCGCTGCCGCCGGCGGTGCGCGGACTGGGCGCCAACGCGGGCTTCAATTTCTACCTGAAAGACCTCAATGCGTTGGGCCACGATGCGCTGCTCAAGGCGCGCGACGAAGCACTGCGGTTGATGGCCGAGCGCCCTGAACTGGCCAACGTGCGCACCAGCAACCTGGAAGACACGCCGGAGTTCGCGGTCGACATCGACGATGCCCGCGCCGGCGCGCAGAGCGTCCCGACCAGCGAGATCGACAGCACGCTGTCCACGGCCATGGGCGGCACCTACGTCAACGACTTTTTGAACAACGGCCGCGTGAAGCGCGTGTACCTACAGGGCGACACGGCCTTTCGCATGCTGCCCGACGACATCGGGCGATGGAGCGTGCGCAACACGCTCGGCCAGATGGTGCCGTTCGGCGCGTTCTCGACCACGCGCTGGACGTATGGCTCGCCCCAGCTCATTCGCTACAACGGCAGTCCGAGCTACGAGTTCGTGGGCGACGCGGCCCCGGGCGTGAGCTCCGGCGCGGCAATGCAGGCGGTAGAAGAGGTGATGCGCCAGATGCCGCAGGGCATCGGCCACGAATGGACCGGCGCGTCCTACCAGGAGCGGCTGTCGGGCTCGCAGGCGCCCATGCTGTACGCCATTTCGATCCTGTTCGTGTTCCTGTGCCTGGCCGCGCTGTACGAAAGCTGGTCGGTGCCGTTTTCGGTGATTCTGGTGGTGCCGCTGGGCATCGTCGGCGCGCTGCTTTTCACCGGCGTGCGGGGCTTGAGCAACGACGTGTACTTCCAGGTCGGGCTGCTGACCACCGTGGGGCTGTCGTCCAAGAACGCGATCCTGATCGTCGAGTTCGCCAAGCACCTGCAGGAGCAGGGCAAGAGCGCGATCGACGCGACGCTGATGGCGGTGCGCCTGCGCTTGCGGCCGATCCTGATGACGTCGCTGGCCTTCGGCTTCGGCGTGTTGCCGCTGGCCATCGGCACGGGCGCCGGTGCGGGTGGGCGTCAATCGATCGGCACCGCCGTGCTCGGCGGCATGGTGCTCGGCACGGCGCTCGGCATCTTCTTCGTGCCGCTGTTCTTCGTGATGATCCGAACGCTGCTGGAGCGCAGGCGCAAGCCGGTCCCGCCAGCGGCCGTTGGCGATGCGGCCGGGCAGGAAGGCTGACATGACACGCATCGAATCTCCATCGTTTCGCCCCGTGCCGCTGGCCTGCAGCCTCGTGGCGCTCGCGTGCCTGGCCGGCTGCATCAACCTCGCGCCCGACTACGCCCGCCCGGCCGCGCCGGTGCCGGCGGCGTGGCAAAGCCGCAGCGACGCGGTGGCACCCGCCGCGGCCGGCGAGGCGACCGCGCTCGACACCCGCTGGCAGGATTTCTTCACCGACGACAAGCTGCGCCGCACGGTGGCTTTGGCACTGGAAAGCAACCGCGACCTGCGCGTGGCGGCGCTCAACATCGAGCGCGCGCGAGCCGAGTACGGCATCACGCGCTCGGCGCTGTTCCCGGTCATCGACGCGGGCGCCGGCGGCAGCCGCTCGCGCACGCCGGGCAGCCTGTCGACCAGCGGCGCGTCGCGCGTCGCGTCGCAATACAGCGCCGACCTCGGGTTGACGAGCTACGAGCTTGACCTGTTCGGCCGGGTGCGCAACCTGGGCGAATCGGCGCTGCAGAGCTACCTCGGCACCGAAGAATCGCGGCGCAGCACGCAGATCAGCCTGGTCGCGTCGGTGGCGACCGCCTGGTTGCAGCTCGCGGCCGATGAGCAGCGCCTGCAGCTCGCGCGCAACACGCTGGAAAGCCAGCGCAAGTCCTACGACCTCATTGAGCGCAGCCACGCGCTGGGCGCGCAGTCGGGCCTGGCGCTCGCGCAGTCGCAGAGCACGGTCGATGCGGCGCGTGCCGATGCGGCCGCGTTCGACAGCCTGGTCGAGCAGGATCGCAACGCGCTGACGCTGCTGGTCGGCACCCTGCCGCCCGACGACCTGTTGCCGCAGGGCGGCACCGTTGCCGCAGCGGCGCCGGTCGCCCGGCTGCTGGCTCCGCCGGCCGACCTGCCTTCGAGCGTGCTGCAGCAGCGGCCCGATGTGCTGGCGGCCGAGCGCGCACTGCAGGCGAGCAACGCGGACATCGGCGCGGCGCGGGCGGCCTTCTTTCCGCGCATCGCGCTCACCGCTTCGGCCGGCACCGCGAGCAGCAGCCTGTCGGGCCTGTTCAAGAGCGGCAGCAAGGCCTGGAGCTTCGCACCCTCGGTCAGCGTGCCGATCTTCGACGGCGGCTTCAACCGCGCCAACCTGCGCGTGGCCGAGGCGCAGCAGCAGATCCAGCTCGCGAACTACGAGAAGACGCTGCAGACCGCATTTCGCGAGGTTGCCGATGCGCTGGCGGAGCGTCGCACCATGGCCGAGCGGCTCAGTGCGCAGCAGTCGCTGCTGGCGGCCAGCGCGCGCAGCTTCGAGCTGTCGCAGGCCTTGTTCCGCAGCGGCCGCGCCGGCTATCTCGACGTGCTCGACGCCCAGCGCTCGCTGTATTCGGCGCAGCAGACGCTGATCGGCCTGCAACTCACCGAGCAGGCCAACCGGCTCGTCATCTACAAGGTGCTGGGCGGCGGCTGGAGCGCGTCGGCGCCTGAAACGGCGGCCCGGCCCGCGGGCTGAGCGCAGCCGCGATAATCCCGGGGTTCCCGGCCACCCGGCGCCGGGCTCCAGTGAACGCCATGAACCCCAGCTACAAACCCAGCGAAGTCGAGTCGGCCGCCCAGGCCCAATGGACCGCTGTCGACGCCTACCGCGTGACCGAAGACGCGAGCAAGAAGAAGTACTACGCCTGCTCGATGCTGCCCTACCCCAGCGGCAAGCTGCACATGGGCCACGTGCGCAACTACACCATCAACGACATGCTGGCGCGCTACCTGCGCATGTCGGGCTACAACGTGCTCATGCCCATGGGCTGGGACGCTTTCGGCCTGCCCGCCGAAAACGCCGCCATCAAGAACGGTGTGCCGCCCGCGAAGTGGACCCACGAGAACATCGACTACATGCGCAGCCAGCTGCAGGCGATGGGGCTGGCGATCGACTGGAGTCGCGAGATCGCGACCTGCGATCCGGGCTACTACAAGTGGAACCAGTGGCTCTTTTTGAAGATGCTCGAAAACGGCATCGCCTACCGCAAGACGCAGGTCGTCAACTGGGACCCGGTTGACCAGACCGTGCTGGCCAACGAGCAGGTGATCGACGGTAAGGGTTGGCGCACCGGTGCCACGGTCGAGCGCCGCGAGATCCCCGGCTACTACCTCAAGATCAGCGACTACGCGCCCGAACTGCTCGAGCACACACAGACCAAGCTGCCGGGCTGGCCCGAACGCGTCAAGCTGATGCAGGAGAACTGGATCGGCAAGAGCGAAGGCGTGCGCTTCGCGTTCCCGCACGACATCCGCGGCGACGACGGCCAGGCGATCCAGGACGGCCGCATGTACGTGTTCACCACGCGCGCCGACACGATCATGGGCGTGACCTTCTGCGCCGTCGCGCCCGAGCATCCGCTCGCGCTGCACGCCGCCAAGACGAACCCCGCCGTGGCGGCGTTCATCGAAGACGTCAAGGGCGGCGGCACGACCGAGGCCGAACTCGCCACGCAGGAAAAGAAGGGCGTCGACACCGGCCTCGTGGTGCGGCATCCGATCACCGACGAGCCGGTCCCGCTGTGGGTCGGCAACTACGTGCTCATCGGCTACGGCGACGGCGCCGTGATGGGCGTGCCCGCGCACGACGAGCGCGACTTCGCCTTCGCGAACAAGTACGGCATCGAGATCATCCAGGTCGTGCTGGTCGACGACGAGCCGCATTTCGACTACCACCGGTGGCAGGACTGGTACGGCGACAAGACGCGCGGCGTCACCATCAACTCCGACAATTTCAGCGGCATGTCCTTCAAGGAAGCGGTCGCGGCGGTCGCCCATGCGCTGCAGCACAAGGGCCTCGGCGAACTGCAGACGACCTGGCGACTGCGCGACTGGGGCGTGAGCCGCCAGCGCTACTGGGGCACGCCGATCCCGATCATCCATTGCGACGAACACGGCGCGGTGCCGGTGCCGGAGAAAGACCTGCCGGTCGTGCTGCCGACCGATTGCGTACCCGACGGCTCGGGCAATCCGCTCCTGAAGCACGAAGGTTTCCACGCCGGCGTGGTGTGCCCGGTGTGCGGCCAACCCGCGCGCCGCGAGACCGACACGATGGACACCTTCGTCGATTCATCGTGGTACTTCATGCGCTACTGCGACCCGAAGCTGGACACGGCCATGGTCGGCGAGGGCGCGAGATACTGGATGCCGATGGACCAGTACATCGGCGGCATCGAGCACGCGATCCTGCATCTGCTCTACGCCCGTTTCTGGACCAAAGTGATGCGCGACCTCGGCCTGGTGACGGTCGACGAGCCCTTCGCCAAGCTGCTGACCCAGGGCATGGTGCTCAACCACATCTACTACAAGCGCGGTGCGTCGGGCGGCAAGGACTACTTTCCGCCGCTCGAAGTGACGCCGGTGCTCGACGCGGCCGGCCGCATCACCGGCGGCACGCTGGCCGACGGCACGACCGTCGAATACGGCGGCGTCGGCAAGATGGGCAAGAGCGAACGCAACGGCGTCGACCCGCAGGACCTGATTGAAAAATACGGCGCCGACACCGCGCGGCTGTACACGATGTTCACCGCGCCGCCCGAGGCCACGCTGGAGTGGAACGACGCCGCGGTCGAAGGCAGCTCGCGCTTCCTGCGCCGCGTCTGGAACTTCGGCGTCGCGCTCCAGGCGAGCGCCGCGCCCGCCGGTGGAAAGGGCGCGGCACCCGTTTTCGGCAAGGGCGCCCAGGCGCTGCGTCGCGAAGTGCACACGGTGCTGCGCCAGGTCGACTACGACTACCAGCGCATGCAATACAACACGGTGGTGTCGGGCGCGATGAAGCTGTTGAACGCGCTCGAGGGCTTCAAGCCCGATGGCAGTCCCGGCGATGCGGCCGCCGTGCGCGAAGGCTTCGGCATCCTGCTGCGCTGCCTCTATCCGGCCACGCCGCACATCACGCACCAGCTCTGGCGCGAACTCGGCTACGTCGACGCGTCGGGCGACCTGCTCGATGCGCCCTGGCCGGTGGTCGATGTCGCTGCGCTCGTGCAAGACGAGATCGACATGATGCTGCAGATCAACGGCAAGCTGCGCGGCTCGGTGAGCGTGCCGGCCGGTGCGTCGAAGCAGGAGATCGAAGCGCTGGTGCTGGCCAGCGAGGTGTTCGCGACGCACGCCGAAGGCGCAGCCGTCAAACGCGTGATCGTCGTGCCCGGTCGTCTCGTCAACGTTGTCCTTTGATCGGTCCCATGAAAGCCACCTCACTCCCTACGCGCCGCGGCGCGCTCGCCCTTCTCGGCGTTCCGTTGCTCGCGTTGGCGGGTTGCGGCTTCGAGCTGCGCAAGCCGCCGGTGTTCGCGTTCAAGACCATTTCGGTGCGGGGCTCGTCGGCCACGGTGAACATGATCCGCCGCAACCTGCGCGCGGCCGGCACGGTCACCGTCGTCGATGCCGGGCCGGCGGGCACGCTCGATACCGCGATCGCGGCGGACGCGATCGTCGAAGTGCTGGCCGAGGAGCGGGGTCGCAACGTGGTGTCGACCAACACCTCGGGGCTGGTCCGCGACCTCGAGCTGAGCTTGCGTTTCCGCTTCAAGGTGGTGACGCCCGGCGGCAAGGAGCTGCTCGGCCCCACCACCATCGAGCAGCGCCGCGACCTGACCTACAACGAGACCAATGCGATCGCCAAAGAGAGCGAAGCCGAATTGCTTTACCGCGACATGCAGAGCGATGTGGCGCAGCAGGTGGTGCGCCGTCTCGGTGCCGTGAAGCAACTCTGACCGCCTGAAGCGATGCAACTCGCCGCAGCCCAGCTCACCGGGCACTTGCAGCAGGGACTGCGCTCGCTCTACACCCTGCACGGCGACGAGCCGCTCCTCGCGCAAGAGGCCGCCGATGCGATTCGCGCGGTGGCGCGCACGCAGGGCTACACCGAGCGCAGCAGCTACACCGTGGCGGGTGCGCATTTCGACTGGAGCGCCGTGCTGGCCGCCGGCGGTTCGCTGAGTCTCTTCGCCGACAAGCAGATCGTCGAGATTCGCGTCCCGTCGGGCAAGCCGGGCAAGGACGGCAGCGCGGCGCTTCAGCACATCGCCGAGCAGGCGCGCGGCAACGACAGCACGCTCACGCTCGTCATGCTGCCGCGGCTGGACAAGGCGACGCGAACCGGCGCGTGGTTTTCCGCGCTCGAGAACAACGGCGTGAGCCTGCAGGTCGATCCGGTCGAGCGCGCCGCGCTGCCGCAGTGGATCGCGCAACGTCTGGCCACGCAGAACCAGCGCGTGAAGGCCGGCGACGAAGGACAGCGCACGCTGCAGTTCTTCGCGGACCGCGTGGAGGGCAACCTGCTGGCTGCGCACCAGGAAATCCAGAAACTCGCGTTGCTGCATCCGGCAGGTGAGCTGAGCTGGGAACAGGTCGAAGGCGCGGTCAACAACGTGGCGCGCTACGACGTGTTCAAGCTGTCCGAAGCGGTGCTCGGCGGCAACCCGGTGCGCGTGGCGCGCATGCTCGACGGCCTGCGCGCCGAGGGCGAGGCCGAGGTGCTGGTGCACTACACGCTGGCCGAAGACATTCGCGCGCTCAAGCGCGTGAAAGACGCCATGGCCGCCGGCCGCCCGCTGCCGATGGCGCTGCGCGAGAACCGCATCTGGGGACCGCGCGAGCGCGCCTTCGAGCGGGTGCTGCCGCGCATGGACGATCGGCTGCTGGCGCGCCTGCTGCGCGCCGCGCACGTGGTCGACGGCATCGTCAAGGGCTTGAAGCAGCCCGACTGGCCGGCCAACGGCTGGCAGGCGCTGCAGCGGCTCGCGCTGATGCTGTGCCGCGCCTGCGCCAACGCACCGCCTAGCGGACGTTGATCGTCCGCGCCACGCTCGGCACGCCTTGGGCGTCGAGCGCGAACAGCATGTAGTTGCCGGGCAGCAGCACGCCGCGTTCTGTCGGGATCGTCAGCGCGTAGTCCCCCGTCGCGCCCGTGAAGCTCACCGGGATGCGCCGTTGATCGGTGTTGACCGAATGCGTCGCCGACGCCATGCGCACCAGCGCGAAATGGCTCACCGCGCGATCCGTCTTCACCGCGATCACGCTGCCGTAGGTGGTGAGCGCGGGCGCCGCTGTGATGGCCGGTCGTTCGGCCAGCTTGCCGTTCGGCGTCAGCAGGTAGGGCGGCGTGAGGATCTCGGCGTTCGGATGGTTCGCGGCGCAGCCCGTGCCGCAGAGGCCGCCGCCGCCGGCCAGCACCCGGCCGTCGATCAGGAGCAGCGCCACGCTGTGGTAGTTGCGCGGCACCTGCATCGGCCTCAGGGGCATGAAGGTCTCGGTGGCCGGATTCCACAGCTCGGGCGTCAGGACGGAGAAGTCGTCTGGCGTCGGACCGTGTTCGGTCATGCCGCCGATCACCACCACGTCGCCGTTGGGCAGCACCACGCTGTTCGAGAAGGTGCGGCCGTAGGCCATCGGTGCCAGTTTGCGCACCGTGGGGGGCTTCGGCGCGCCGGCTGAAATGTCGATGCTGTAGGCCGTCTTGAGCGGGATGCCGTAGTCGTGGCCCGGCGAGCCGGCCACTTTCAGGATCTTGTTCACGTCGTACATCACGGCGCCGCCGGTCATGGCGTAGGCGTCGTCGCCGCGCGGGCCGGCCTGGACGATCTTGCCGTTGCCGCGCGTGTCGATCCAGTGCATCGCCGCGCTCGGGCCGGCGTGGAACACCCAGCCGTCCGTCGAACCGAACAGCCACATGTGGTTGTCGGCGCGGAAATAGCCGCCGAGGTCGGGGCCGGCCAGCGGCGGGTCGTTGGCGTTGGCGGCCGAGGGCATGTCGGCAGGCACGTCGCTCAGCGTGCGCCAGGTCCGGGCCGACGCCGACCAGACTTCGCCGTACTTGCCGCCCAGCGCGAGGCCGTTCCAGGAGCCGCCGACGAGGAACACCGACCCATCGGACATCGTGGTGCTGGACTGGTAGCCGCGCGCGATGTTCATCGACGACGCCCCGACCCAGCCGCCCAGCGACGGGTCGTACAGCGTGGTCTTGCCGCTGTCCCAGCCGCCGGTCACCATGAAGCTGCCATCGGCCAGCATGCTGATGCCGGGGCACACCATGTTGTGGCCGGTTTCGGTCGCCATGCGGGGGGTGGCCGTTTGCGTCTGCGGATCGAACACGGCGGTGAGCGTGCGGCCGGTGATGTTGAGCCCGCCCATGCCGTCGTCGCTGCCCGCCGCCCACAACAGCAACTGGCCGTCGGGCAGGTTGGCGGCGGCGGCGGGGACCAGCGTCAGCGGAATCGGGTCCGTCCACGGCTGCACGGCAGCGTTCGACTGCAGCGCCGTGTAACCGGCCGCGGTGAAGTGGTACACGACCGGCGCGAGCCACACGCCGTCCTTGCGCGTCGTGAGCGTCGCCGTCAGCGCTTCGCCTTGTGTCGGCAGGCCCTTCACGGTCGTCTCGCTGCCGGTGACGATGCCATCGTAGAGCGGGGTGGTCGACGAGGCGGATTCGATGCGCAGCGCGTAGTCGTCGCCCTCGGTCGGACCCCAGCTGAAGCGCACGTCGGCGCCGGGCAACTTGCTGTCCGCGGCGGGGCTGACGAGGGCCGCGGCGCGCGGCGCGGACGCTGCGGGGGTTGCGGGCGTGGTGGTCGGTGAGGAGGGCGACGTTGGCGCACCCGGTTCGGTGGCGGCGGGCGCGCCTGCCGTGCCGGTCGTGCCGGGGAGGAAGCCGATACCGCTGGCACCGCCGCCACCGCCGCAGGCGGCAAGAAGCAATGCGGGCAAGAGGGCGAGGACTGGCAAGCGACTCGAAGGCGATGAGGTCATGTGTGCGTCCCCTGAAGAGGCGCGCTTCAAGCCCGGAGTTGCTGGAGCGCGCCGAGCACTTCGGCAACCGGCGGCAGCCCGCTCGTGCGCCAGGCGAGACGGCCTTCGCGGTCGAACAGATGGAGTTCGGTGGTGTGGCGGTCGCCGGTGGTCTGGCCGCGCTTTCCGAGGAAATCGAGCATGCGGTCGAGGTCGTTCGCGGCGGGTGCTGCGGCGCTCCAGCGGGCATCGGCGCCGTACTGCTTCAGCCAGGCGCGCAGTGCCGCGGGCGAGTCACCGAGCGGGTCGATGCTGAGCGAGAGCAATCGCACGTCGCCCATCGACCGCGCAGCCAACCCCGCCTGCAACGAAGCGAACAATGCGCCCTGCAATGGGCACACGGCGCTGCAACCCGTGAACATGAGCTGCACAGCCGTGACACCGCCTTTCAACTGCTCGCCCAAAGGCAGTGAGCGGCCGTCGCTGCGAAGCAACTGGAGCGACGGTGGCGCGCTTCTCGGCCGAACCGGCCCCATGCCGTCCGACAGCGCGGCGCCGGTCCGGCTGCCCAATGCGACGAGTCCGGCCGCGGCGATGAGGCGTCGGCGCCGGCCGCAAAATGAGTCGGGGACGCGCGTGTTCATGTCGGTTCCTGGGTGAGGTAAGTCCACAGCGCGTCGCAGCGCGCGTCGTCGATCTCGAAGCGCGGCATGACCCGCGGCAGCGTCACGTGCGCCGGATCGATACCGATGCGCAGGGCGCGGCAAAAGCCCGGCAGGTCGTAGGCGGTGGGCGGGCCGTTGCGGCGCGACAAGGTGGCTTGCAAGTGCGCGCGATCAAGGATCGGGCCCAGCGGCTGGGCCGTGATGGCCACGGGCGACGCCGGGCCGGGTCCCATGTGGCACTGGCTGCAGCGCATGGCGCCGGCCGGCATCGGCGCGGCGTGCCCGGCCAAGATGCCGGCCAGCGGCTCCTGGCCGTCGAACAGCTGTCCGCCACGGGTCAGTTTGGCTTGCAGTGCCGACCGCTCCCGCCAGCCGTCGACGCCTGCAACCACGGCCACCGCCAGCAGCATGGCGATGGTCAGTGCGAGCAGACCGCGCCACGGCGAGCGTGAGAGGTTCTTCGTCATGCAGCAGCCTTTTTCGCTAGCGGATGCTGATCGTCCGCGCCACGCTCGGCACGCCCTTGGCGTCGAGCGCGAAGAGCATGTAGTTGCCGGTCAGCAGCATCCCGCGATCGGTCGGGATCGACAGCGCGTAGTCGCCCGCGCTGCCGGTGAAGCTCACCGGGATGCGGCGCTGGTCGGTGTTGACCGAGTGCGTCGTCGAGGCCATGCGCACCAGCGAGAAGCGGGCCACGGCGCGATCGGTCTTGACCGCGATGGTGTCGCCCCATGTCGCCCTGGCGGGTGCATCGGTGAGCGCCGGGCGCGGCGCGGGCGAGCCGTCGGGTGCGAGCAGGTAGGGCGGGGTGTAGATCTCGGCATCGGGGTGGTCGCCGGCACAGCCGCACAGGCCACCCCCGCCCGACATCACGCGGCCGTCCATCAGCAGCAGCGCGATGCTGTGGTAGTTGCGCGCCTTTTGCATCGGCGGCAGCGTGACAAAGGTCTCGGTGACCGGGTTCCAGAGCTCGGCCGCGAGCACGCCGTAGGCGTCGGAGAAGCCGACCGGCTGCGTCTGTCCGCCGACGACGATCACCTCGCCGTTGGGCAGCACGACGCTGTTCAGGAACGTGCGGCCATACGCCATCGGTGCGACCTTGCGGACTGTCGCGGGCTTCGGCGGGCCGGCGTTGATGTCGACGATGTAGGCGCTCTTGAAGGCCTGACCCGAGTCATGGTTCGGTGCGCCACCCGCCTTGAGAATCTTGCCGGTGTCGTACATCACGGCGCTGCCTGTCATGGCATAGGCATCGTCGCCGCGCAGGCCCGCCTGGACGATCTTGCCGGCGCCGCGCGTGTCGATCCAGTGCATCGCGGCGCTCGGGCCCGCCTGGAACACCCAGCCGTCCGCCTGGCCGAACAACCACATGTGGTTGTCGGCGCGGTAGAAGCCGGCCGCGTCGGGGCCATTGAGCGGCGGGTCGGCCACGTTGCTGGCGTCGGGCATGTTCGACGGCACGCCGGGCAGCGTGCGCCAAGTCTTGTTGGTGACCGACCAGACCTCGCCCACCTTGCCGCCGAGGCCACCGTTCCACGACCCGCCGACCGTGAACACCGAGCCATCGGACATCGTGGTGCTGGCGTTGTAGGCCCTCGGCACGTTCAGCATCGCGCTTTGCGTCCATTTGGCGGTGGTGCTGTCGTAGATGGACGTCTTGCCCGCATCGCTGCCGCCCGACACCATGATGGCGCCGTCCGCCAGCATGCTGAGACCTTCGCAGAACATCTCCTGGCCGGGATTGGTCGTCGTAGCCGCCGTCGCTTTTTTCGCGACCGGATCGAAGACCGAGGTGTACGTGGCAGTGCCTTCGTTCGCACCGAAATAGGTGGGCGCACGGGCCGACCAGATCAGGATCTTGCCGTCGGGCAGGTTGGCGGCGGAGGCGGGCACCAGCGGCAGGTCGATGACTTCGCTCCACGGCTGTTTGGCGGCGGTGGACTGCGCGGCGGTGTAGCCGGCGGCGGTAAAGGTGTAGCTGACCGGATCGAGCCACGCGTCTTTCACGCGGGTTTGCAATTGCACCGTGATCGCACTGCCATCGACGGGCAGTGTCGCCACGCTCACACGGGTGTCGGTGGTCTTGCCGTCGTAGAGCGGCACCGTGGCGCCGGATGCATTGACCGTCAGCCGGTATTCATCCGCGCCGGTGGCCAGCCAATCGAACGACACGGTGGTCGCGGCGAGCTTGCTGTCGGCCTGCGGGCTCGCGAGGACGGCGGCCTTCACGGGAGCAGGCGCCGGCGCCGGGGTGGATGTGGGATCGGTGCCGGCCACAGGACCGGGCGCTGGGGCCGGTGCGGGTGCAGGTGCTGGCGAAGGGGTCGGTGTCGGTGCGCCGATGACCGGAAATCCGCTCCCGCCCCCGCCCCCGCCCCCGCCCCCACCGCAAGAAGCCAGCAATGCCAGTGCCGCGCATGCCGCGGCCACCCCTCCCCGGGGCAGGTGCCTGATTTTCATATGAAACCTTAAGTACTACGATGTGTGACGGGGCGTAGGGTAGCCGCGACATATCGCAATGGCAAGCGCAAGAGTGGGAAAATGCCCGGATGAACGCGTTCAATGTCCATGAGCACATGCAAGCCTTGGGTTTGCAGGCAAAAACGGCGGCAGCCCTGATGGCGAAGGCCGACGCCGCTACCAAAACGAGAGCCCTGAAAGCGCTGGCGCGGCGGGTGCGCGACGCCGGGCCGGCGCTCGACGCGGCCAATCGTCGCGACGTCGAGCGCGCCACGGCGGCCGGCCTGTCGGCGCCGATGGTCGATCGCTTGAAGCTCACCCCGAAAGTGCTGGCCACCGTGGCCGAGGGCTGCGACCAGCTGGCCGCCATGCCCGACGTGATCGGCGAAATCATCGGCATGCGCCAGCAGCCGAGCGGCATCCGCGTCGGCCAGATGCGCGTGCCGATCGGCGTCTTCGGCATGATCTACGAGAGCCGTCCCAACGTCACGATCGAGGCCGCCAGCCTGGCGATCAAGAGCGGCAACGCGGCCATCCTGCGCGGCGGCTCCGAAGCCATCGAGTCGAACAAGGCGTTGGCCGCGCTGGTCGGCGCCGCGCTGGACGAGGCCGGCCTGCCGCGCGATGCCGTGCAGCTCGTGCAAACCACCGACCGCGAAGCCGTCGGCCAGCTCATCACGATGCCGCAGTTTGTCGACGTGATCATTCCGCGCGGCGGCAAGGGGCTGATCGAGCGCATCAGCCGCGACGCGAAGGTGCCCGTCATCAAGCATCTGGACGGCAACTGCCACGTCTACGTCGACGACAGCGCCGAACTCGACATGGCGCAGAGGATCGTCGACAACGCCAAGACGCAGAAGTACAGCCCCTGCAATGCCGCCGAAGGGCTGCTCGTGACGGCGTCAGTCGCCGCCGCGTTCCTGCCGCAGATCGGGGCCGTCTTCGCAGCAAAGGGTGTCGAGATGCGTTGCGACGCGACGGCCGCGGCCGTGTTGCGCGGTGCCGGCTTCGCGGTGGTCGACGCGGTCGAATCGGACTGGTCCGAGGAATACCTGGCGGCCGTCATCAGCATCAAGGTGGTGGCCGGCGTGGACGAGGCGATCGCGCACATCAACCACTATTCGAGCCACCACACCGACGCCATCGTCACGCGCGACCATGTCAACGCCCAGCGTTTCCTGCGCGAGGTCGATTCGGCCAGCGTGTTGGTCAATGCGAGCACCCGCTTCGCGGACGGCTTCGAATTCGGACTCGGCGCGGAAATCGGCATCAGCACCGACAAGTTTCATGCGCGCGGGCCGGTAGGCATCGAGGGCCTGACCTCGCTCAAATACGTGGTGTTGGGCCAGGGCGAAGTACGCACCTGAGACAACTTGTCATTCGGGGCGGCGGCCCCAAAATCCTACAATCCCGCTCCAGTATTCAGAACACGTCCAACAAGGCCGCCGCATGGTTCCGCATCTCGTCACCGCCCTGACCGGCCCGATCAATGAGCTCGAACAACGCGTGCTCGACTCGATGCCCGCCATCGAACGCTGGTTCCGGCTCGAGTGGATGGAGCACACGCCGCCGTTCTATACCTCAGTGGATGTGCGCAACGCCGGCTTCAAGCTGGCCCCCGTCGATACCAAGCTCTTTCCCGGCGGCTGGAATTTCCTGACCCCGGCCATGCTGCCGCTCGCGGTGCAGGCCGCCCAGGCGGCGATCGAGAAGATCTGTCCCGAAGCACGCAACCTGCTGGTCATCCCCGAAAACCACTCGCGCAACACCTTCTATCTGGCGAACGTCGCGCAACTGGTGCACATCTTCCAGATGGCCGGGCTGAACGTGCGGGTCGGCTCGATCGACCCGGCGATCAAGTCACCCAAGACGATCGAATTGCCGAACGGCGGCACCGTGTGTCTGGAGCCCGTGGTGCGGACCAAGCGGCGCCTCGGGCTCAAGAATTTCGATCCCTGCACGATCCTGCTGAACAACGATCTGGCGGCCGGCACGCCGGGCATCCTGGAAGACCTGCACGAGCAATACCTGCTGCCGCCGCTGCACGCGGGCAGTTCGGTGCGCCGCAAGAGCAATCACCTGCACGGCTACGAAGAGTTGTCCAAGCGCTTCGGCAAGCTGCTGGGCATCGATCCGTGGCTGATCAACCCGATGCATTCCAAAGCCGACGGCGTGAACTTCGCCGAGGGCATGGGGCTCGACGTGCTCACCAGCCATGTCGACGCGATGCTCACCAAGGTGCGCCGCAAGTACAAGGAATACGGAATCAACGAGAAGCCCTTCGTCATTGTCAAGGGCGATGCGAGCGGCTCCGGTATGGGCGTGATGACGGTGCGCGACGTGAAAGACCTCGACGCGCTGGGCAAGAAGCCCAAGGGCAAGATGAGCAGTACCCGCACCGGCCTCGAAATCAACGAGGTGATCGTGCAGGAGGGCGTGCTCACCAACGAGCGGGTGCACAACGGCGTGGCCGAACCGGTCGTCTACATGATGGACCGCTACGTGGTCGGCGGGTTCTACCGCGTGCACGCCGAACGCAGCCCCGACGAAAGCCTGGCGTCGCCGGGTGCGAGCTTCGTGCCATTGGCTTTTTCGGAGAGTGCGCACTTGCCTCAGCCGGGCGCCAAGCCGGGTGCGAGCGCGCCGAACCGCTTCTACATGTACGGCGTGGTCGGCCGCCTGGCGATGGTCGCGGCCAGCTACGAAATGGAAGCGACCAACCCCGACGCAGAAGTCTACGAGTGACAGGCGCCTGAGATTGGGCGGCACAATGTCGCACCGCGGCCTGCCGCGCTTCTCCACGAGTCTGTGTCAGCCCCCAAATCCACTTCTGCCGCGCTGATCCTCGCGGCCATCGGCGTCGTTTACGGCGACATCGGTACGAGCGTCCTCTATGCGGTGAAGGAGGTGTTCGGCCACGGCCACGTTCCTTTCACCGTGGAGAACGTCTACGGCATCCTGTCGATGTTCTTCTGGACGCTGACGATCATCGTGTCGATCAAGTACGTCGTGCTGGTGCTGCGGGCCGACAACGAGGGGGAAGGTGGCCTCGTCGCGATGCTGGCGTTGGCGTCCCGCGCGGTGCATGACAAACCGAAATTGCGCAGTGTGCTGCTGGTGGTGGGCATCTTCGGCACGTCGCTTTTCTATGGCGATGGCGTCATCACGCCGGCCATCTCGGTGCTCTCGGCGGTCGAGGGCCTCGAAGTGGTCTCGCCCGCGTTCAAGCACTATGTGATCCCGATCACGCTGGTCGTGCTGTTCGGGCTGTTCGCGGTGCAAAAGCGCGGTACGGCGGGCATCGGGAAGTTCTTCGGGCCGGTCACGCTGGCCTGGTTCCTGGTGATCGCGGTGCTCGGGGTGTCGCAGATCCTGAACCATCCCGAGATCCTGAAAGCGCTGAGTCCGCACTACGCGCTCAAGTTCATCTGGGACAACCCGGGCACCAGTTTCATCATCCTGGGCGCCACGGTGCTGTGCGTGACGGGTGCCGAAGCGCTCTACGCCGACCTCGGTCATTTCGGCAAGCGCCCGATCCGCATCGCCTGGTTCTCGGTCGTCATGCCGGCGCTCACGCTCAACTATTTCGGCCAGGGGGCGCTGCTGCTGGAGAACCCCGAAGCGGTCAAGAACCCGTTCTACATGATGGCGCCCGAGTGGGCGCTCATCCCGCTGGTGCTGATGGCCACCGCGGCCACGGTGATCGCGTCGCAGGCGCTCATCACCGGCGCTTTCAGCGTCACGCGCCAGGTCATCCAGCTGGGCTACCTGCCGCGCCTGCAGATCGAGCACACCAGCGTGCGCACCGCCGGCCAGATCTACATCCCGCTGGTCAACTGGGGCCTGTTCGTGGCGATCGTGCTGGCGGTCGTGATGTTCCGCTCGTCGAGCAACCTGGCCGCGGCCTACGGCATCGCAGTGACCACCGACATGCTGATCACCACCGTGCTCACCTTCTTCGTGATCCGCTACGCCTGGAAGCTGCCGCTCGCGCTGTGCATTGGCGCGACCTCGGTCTTCTTCGTCATCGATTTCATGTTCTTCGCATCGAACCTGCTGAAGCTGTTCGAGGGGGGCTGGTTCCCGCTGATGATCGGCGGCTTCGTCTTCACGCTGATGATCACCTGGAAGGAAGGCCGTCGCCTGATGGGCGAAGTGCAGCGCGCCGATGCAATCGACCTGCGCGCGTTCCTGGGGTCGGTGTTCGTCAGCCCGCCGCTGCGCGTGGACGGCACCGCGGTGTTCCTCACGGCCGAGCCCGGCACGGTGCCCAATGCGCTGCTGCACAACCTCAAGCACAACAAGGTGCTGCACGAGCAAAACCTGTTCGTCACGGTGCGCAACCACGAGGTGCCGTGGATCCCGATGAACAAGCGCATCGATATCGAACCGCTCGGGAACCACTGCTGGCAAGTGGTCGTGCACTACGGCTTCAAGAACGAGATCGACCTGCCGCGCGCGCTCGAGAACGCCCGCATGCGCGGCTGCCAGCTCGAGCCGATGACGACCAGCTACTTCCTGTCGCGCGACGTCGTCATCCCGACGCTCGGCAGCGGCATGCGCCCCTGGCGCGAGAAGCTCTTCGCGCAGATGCACCACAACGCGAGCGGCGCGGCCGACTTTCTCGGGCTGCCCAACAACGCGGTGGTCGAGTTGGGATCGAAGATCAATATCTAGCGGTGGGCATGATCCCGTCGCTGCGACTTCGCGTGTTTTCCGTTGATGCTTGACCTTCTCTTTGACCTCCCCGCTGCGGCGCAGCTCCTTTGCTTCATCGTTTACGGTGGGGTGGTGCTTGCGGTCAGCCTGGTCATTCTGAGCACCCTGCACGCGCGCTATGTGCGGAACCCGAAACTGTTGCCTGTCGGCCCGGCGTTCCAGGTGCTGACCGTTCTCTTTGCCTTGTTGCTGGGTTTTCTCGCCGCCGACATCTGGGCCCAGCAGCGACAGGCTGTGGATGCGGCATTCAAAGAGGGCGTGTCACTGCAACGCCTGCGCGATCTGGCCGGCCCCACCGCGCTGGACACGGCCGATGCCAGTCCAATGCTCGCGCAGTATCAGATGGCCGTGACCGGGCGGGAGTGGGGCCTGAATTTCAACCACGCGGCGGATCCGGCCGCGGCCGCAGCCATCAACGCGCTGCGCCTGCATGGCGCCCAGCTGGCGCGGGATGGCAAACCTGCGGTACTCGCCGCCGAGTGGATGCGTTCGGTCAACGACCTGGAGGAAGCGCGGTATCGTCGCTTGCTGATCGGTTCCGACGCCACCGACAACAGCCAGTGGGCCATCGTGCTCCTCCTGACCTTCTTCGCAGCCGCTGCGCTTGCGGCCTGTCATATGGATCGTCCACCGGCCGGGCGGCTGATTCTTGCGCTGTTCTGCCTGGGCGTCGCCATCGTCCTTTGGCAGTTGGCCAGGCACACGAACCCGTACAACGGCGGCAACATTCGCATCAGCATGCCGGCCTCGCTCGCCCCGCCCGCCGAGGCAGTCATTCGTCCCTGATCCCGGCATTCATGGGGCGAGCCGATCGACGTGCGCGGCGATCGCGCCTGGCGTGGTGAACCAGATCTCGCCGCGGTCACGCGCGGCGGCCAACGGCTCCAGCGCGCGCCGCAGGTGCTTGAGCCGGTAGGGCTGGCCCACGATGTACGGATGCAGCGCGATGCCCATCACCAGCGGTTGCGCGCGCGCCTGCAACTGCATCTCGTCGAAGTTGTCGATGATCATCGTGGCGAAGTCTTTCGCATCCATCTGGCGCGCGACGATCATTGGAATGTCGTTCAGCTCCTGCGGATACGGCACCGACCAGAGCGGCGCGTCGCTGCGGGTGCGCATGCGTGTCGGCTGGTCGTCGTGGCACCAGTTGAGCGTGTAGCGGTAGCCGGTTTCGGCGAGCAGATCGGGCGTTACCTTGCTCTCTGAAATCCACGGCGAAAGCCAGCCCGCCGGCGCCTGGCCGCATTCGGCGGCGATGCGATCGCGGCAACGTTCCAGCAAGGCGCGCTCGCCGGCTTCGCTGTAGTCGCCCTGGCGTTCGGCGTTGCTGTGGCCGTGGCCGATGATTTCGTCGCCGCGCAGCTGCACCGCGCGCAACAGATCGGGGCAATGGTCGTACAGCGCGGTGTTGACCAGCGCGCCGGTCGGCAGGCCCAGCGCATCGAACAGCGCGAGGCAACGCCATGCGCCGACGCGGTTGCCGTATTCGCGCCAGCCGTGGTTGAGCACGTCAGGCTCGGGCGACGCCGGACCGATGCGCGCGCCGAGCCCGTCGCCGAAGGCGAAGTGCTCGAGATTGAAGCCGAGGTAGACCGCGAGCCGCGCGCCGTTCGGCCAGGTGTAGTCGGCGCGTTGCGTGATCGGCGAATAGTCGAAGCGGTCGTGGGAAGGGAGTTTGTCGGGCCAGCGTGCAGTCATGTCAGGCACGCTGCAAGAGATGTGCCGCGGGCACAATCCGGGCATGCGTTTTTTCAAGGATCTGAGCCTCTCGGCTTTCACCGCGGGCTTCGTGGCCGTGCTCGTCGGCTTCACCAGTTCGGTCGCCATCGTGTTCCAGGCGGCGCAGTCTTTCGGCGCGACGCCGGAGATGATCAGTTCGTGGATGTGGGCGCTTG
This sequence comes from Variovorax sp. PAMC 28711, assembly GCF_001577265.1. Classification (NCBI taxonomy): domain Bacteria; kingdom Pseudomonadati; phylum Pseudomonadota; class Betaproteobacteria; order Burkholderiales; family Comamonadaceae; genus Variovorax; species Variovorax sp. PAMC 28711. The sequence continues at coordinate 2,438,866 of NZ_CP014517.1, forward strand.
GCATCGGCATGGGCCTCACCACCGCGCTGCCCTCGCTTTACTGGAAGAAGCCCGTGATGATCGCGTGGAGCACGCCCGGCGCGGCGGTGCTCGCGGTGGCCGGCGCGGGCTATTCGATGAACGAGGCGGTCGGCGCCTTCATCGTGTGCGCGGTGCTCATCACCATCGCGGGCGCGACGGGCTGGTTCGAGCGCGTGATGAACAAGATCCCGATGGCCATCGCCTCGGCGCTGCTGGCGGGCGTGCTGGCGCGCTTCGGCCTCTCGGCGTTTCTCGCGGCGCAGACCGCGTTGCCGCTGGTGCTGCTGATGCTCGCGACCTACCTGCTCGCCAAGCGCTTCTGGCCGCGCTACGCGGTGCCGCTCACCTTGCTCGTCGCGGTCGTGTACGTGGCGGCACGCGGCCAACTGGCCTGGTCGACCGTGCACTTCCATCTCGCGATGCCGGTGTTCACCATGCCCGTCTTCACGTTGCAGGCGGCGGTGAGCCTCGCGCTGCCGCTCTTCGTCGTGACGATGGCGTCGCAGAACCTGCCCGGCGTTGCCGCCATTCGCGCGGCGGGCTACGACATGCCGATCAGCAAGCTCATCACCTTGAGCGGTTTGGCCACGCTGCTGCTCGCGCCCTTCGGCGCGTATGCGCTCAACCTGAGCGCGATCACCGCCGCCATCTGCATGGGCCGCGAGGCGCACGACGATCCGGCACGGCGCTACACGGCGGCCGTGAGTTGCGGCGCGATCTACGTGGTCATCGGCCTCTTCGGCGCGGCGGTGACGGGCCTGCTCACCGCGTTTCCGAAAGAGCTGGTCGCGACCATCGCGGGCCTGGCGCTGCTCGGCACCATCGGCGGCGGACTGGCCGCGGCGGTGCGCGACGAATCGCATCGCGAAGCGGCGCTCATCACCTTCCTCGTCACGCTGTCGGGCGTCACGCTCGCGGGCATCGGCTCGGCCTTCTGGGGCGTGGTGGCTGGCGCGGTCGCGTTGGCGGTGCAGCAACTCGGCAAAAAGGCCGCTGCCGGCAAGGACATCGCGCCTGCCTGCAAGATCCGGCAAGACAGCAAGGCGGCCGACCGGGCCGCCGGAAAGACACCATGAGCCAGAACATCCTTTTCGTCGCCGACCCGCTCGACACCTTCAAGATCTACAAGGACACCACGTTCTCGATGATGCGCGAGGCGCAACGCCGCGGGCACCGCATCGCGGCCTGCCTGGCGCAGGATCTGCAGTGGAAATCGGGCGGGCTCGTCACGGCCAACGTGCAGCAGATCACGCTGACCGGCAATCCGAAAAACTGGTATCGCGTCGACCGCGTCGAGTCCACGGCGCTGAAGGATTTCGACGCGGTGCTGATGCGCAAGGACCCGCCCTTCGATGCCGAATACATCTACGCGACGCACCTGCTCGAGCAGTCGGAGCGCGAGGGCGCGCACGTGGTGAACTCACCGCGCGCATTGCGCGACCACCCCGAAAAACTGGCGATCATGGAATTCCCGCAGTTCGTCACGCCGACGCTCGTTACGCGCAGCCCGCAAGCCGTGCGCGACTTCCACGCCGAGCACGGCGACATCATCCTGAAGCCGCTCGACGGCATGGGCGGCATGGGCATCTTCCGCGTGAAACAGGATGCGCTGAACCTCGGCTCGATCATCGAAACGCTCAACAAGGGCGGCGCCGAAACCATCATGGTCCAGCGCTTCGTGCCGCAGATCACCGAGGGCGACAAGCGCATCCTGATCATCAACGGCGAGCCCGCACCCTTCGTGCTCGCGCGCATTCCGCAAGGCACCGAGGTGCGCGGCAACCTGGCCGCGGGCGGCAAGGGCGTGGCCCAACCGCTGACCGCGCGCAACCGCGAAATCGCCGAGACCATCGGCCGGCAACTCGCGCCGCGCGGGCTGCTGCTGATCGGCCTCGACGTGATCGGCGATGCGGTCACCGAGATCAACGTGACGAGCCCGACCTGCTTTCAGGAGATCACCGAGCAGACCGGCTTCGACGTGCCGGCGATGTTCATCGATGCGCTCGAAGCGCATCTCTCGGCCGGCTGAGCCGCGCCTTGCGCTTGCGGGCCCAGATCACGATGCCGGTGACCGACAGCATCGCCACCATCACACCCATCAGCGACATCAGGATGCGTCCGGGCATGCCGAGGATGCGGCCCGAGTGCAGCGGGAACTGCAGCTGCACGAACACATCGGCCGCAGTGCCCTTCCACGGAATGTTCTGGCTCAGCACGCGCCCGTCGTGGGCGTCCATGTAGAGGTTCGACAGGCCCATGCCGCCGGCGCCATGGTCGGCCCCGGGGGAAAAGAACGACACGTTGTAGAAGCCGTAGCGCGCCTCGTAGTAGATGCCGCCGAGCGGCGTGTCGAAGCCACGCGCCTTCGCTTCGCGGCCGGCGCGTTCGACGATCTCGGCAAAGCCGAGCGTCGGTGTGATCGTGGTGCCGAGCGTCGCCATCGTGCGCGTCTCGTACGGCCCCGGCGTGGTCTTCGAGACCAGGGACAGCACCGGGTAGAACACCTCGCGGTACAGGTTGAGCGAGAACGAGGTGAAGGCCACGATGACGATGAAGACCCACACCCACAGCCCGCCCGCGCGGTGCAGGTCGAAGTTGAGTTTGTAGCCGCCGGCGCGCCAGCGAATCGCCCAGGCCGGCATCCAGCGCGCCCACCAGGTCGAGGGCGTGCGGTGCTTCGGCGCGGCATCTTTCGAGGTTTTCAAGCGGCGCGGCGTCGTCAGGTAGAAGCCGACGAAGCTGTCGATCAGCCACACCAGCGCGACCGTGCCCATGAGCCAGTAGCCGATGCGGTCGGCGCCCCACAGCGCCGGGATGTGCAGGCTGTAGTGCACCGTTCGCAGGAAGGGCATGAGGCTCTCGCGCGACAGTGACACGGCCGTCGAATCGCGCCGGCCCCTCACCGTCGCGGTGACGGGGTCGACGTAGACCTGGTTGTAGCCCAGGTCGTAGGGCTGCTTCGTGGCCGGGTCGATGCGCGGCTCCACGAAGTAGCCTGCGTTGTGGCCCACCTCGAAGTTGAGCGCGATGTAGCTCACCTTCGCGCGCGGGTCGGCTGCCTCGACGGCGGCCGCCAGCGCCATCGGGTCCTGGAAGGGCCCGCGGCTGTCGGTGTCGTAGAGCGCGCTGTTGAGCCACTCGTCGAGTTCGTGGTCCCACGAGGTGACCGCGCCGGTGAGTCCGGCGACGATCAGGAACAGCGCGACGGCGAGGCCGAGCCAGCGGTGGACGACGGTGAAGAACGCGCGCATCGGCCGGGGCGTTCCCGTTTAGAAGTTGATGGTGCCCGACACCGCGAAGGTGCGCGGCTTGGCGAGCACGAGGTAGTTGGAGCCCGGGTAGCCGCCGACCGATTCCCAGTACGAGCGGTTGGTCAGGTTGTCGATGCGCGCGCGCAGGATCAGCGTCCGGTTGTCGCCGATGTCCATCAGGTAGCGTGCACCGATGTCGAGTCGCGTCCAGGCCTTCACGACCTGCGTGTTGGCGGCATCGGCGTATTGCTTGCCGGTGTGGATGACGCGTGCGTTGAGGGCCAGGCCGCTCACGCCCGGCACGTCCCATTCGGCGCCGACGTTGATCTGGCGCTTGGCCACGCCGATCGCATTGTTGCCATCGGTGCTGTTGCCGGGGCTGCGCACTTCGGGGTCCATCAGCGTGACGCCGGCCAAGAGGCGAAGGCCGCGCACCGGTTCGCCGAAGCCGCTCAGTTCCAGGCCGCGGTTGCGCTGTTCGCCGTCGCGCCCGAAGACCTGGTTGGTCACGCCGTAGTTCGGCTTGCCGATGTCGAAGAAGGCTGCACTGGCGCCGAAGTTGCCGCCGTCGTATTTCACGCCCACTTCCTTCTGCCTGGACACAGAGGGTGCGAACACGGTGCCGCCGTTGAGGAGCGCGGCGCCCGTGCTGGTGAGCTGACCGGCCGTGTCGCCCTTGACCAGCCCTTCGATGTAGTTGGCATAGATCGAGACGTTCGCGGTCGGCTTGAACACGATGCCTGCGACCGGTGTCGTCCTGGACTTGCTGTATGCGCTCGACGGCGTACCGTCGTCATAGTCGTAGGTGAAGTCTTCGATTTTCTGGCGGCGCGCGCCCAGCGAGACGCGCACGGCGTCGTTGGCGAAGCTCATCGTGTCGGCGATCGCGAAGCTGCTGTTCTTGATGCGTTCCGTGACCAGCGGGTTCGACAGCTGGCCACCGCCCGGAGAATAGGCTGGGAAGTGCGTCGGCTCGAGCGAGCCGCGCGGGGTGTAGATGTTGTCGTTCACCAGGCCGAAGCCGAAGAAGTCGTAGGCGTTGCGCGACTTCGATTCGAATTGCGAAGCCGACACGGTGGCGGTGTGCGTGACCGGGCCGGTCACGAACTTGCCGCGCAGGCCGATTTCGCCCGTGCTCACGCTGTCCTTGCGCGCGTTGTCGAAACGGTAGCCGCTGAAGTCGCCCAAGGTGTTGTCGAGGCTCGTGGGTGCCAGCACGTTGTCTTCGGTGCTGCGGCGCGCGCCCAGTGCGGCCCAGCCGGTGATGCTGTCCGTGATGTCGACCTCGCCGCGCGCGGTGGCGAAGGTGTCGCGGCTGTTGGAGTAGGTCCAGGGCTGCGCGAAATTGGTGTCGGCCCTGGGTGCATCGGGAATCGGCAGGCCCGACGCTGGCGTCACGCTGGGGCGCGGCGACTTCTGTTTGTCGTTTTGATAGCCGAAATCGGCCGACAGGCGCACGTTGCGGCTGCGCCAGTCGAGGCCGAGGGCCAGAGCGCTCAGTTCGTGCTTTTCGTTGTCGATGCCGGTGCCGCCATCACGGCGGACCGCGTTCAGGCGGATGCCGGTGGACTGGTCGGGACCGAAGCGGCGCGCGAGGTCGACGGCAGCGAAGCCCTGGCCGCCCGTCTGCGCACCGACGGTGATCTCGCTCAGCGCCTCGTTCGACGCGCGCTTGGGCAGCACATTGATCAGGCCGCCGATGCCGCTGCCGCTGACTGCGCCGCCACCGGCCCCGCTCAGAAACGCGTTCGCACCGCGGAACACTTCCACGCGTTCGACGAACTCGGTCGCCATGTACTGGCGCGGCACCAGGCCGTACAGGCCGTTGTAGGCCACGTCGTCCGAGAACACCTGGAAGCCCCGGATGAAGTAGGCCTGCTGGAAGTTGCCGAAGCCTCGGGCCGAGCGCACCGACGCGTCGTTGAGCAGCACGTCGCCGATGCTCTGCGCCTGCTGGTTGGAGATCAGGTCGCGGGTGTAGGTGGTGGTGTTGAACGGCGTGTCCATCATGTCCTGGTTGCCCAGCACGCCGATGCGGCTGCCGCGGGCCACCTGGCCACCGGCGAACGGCTTGCTCAAACCCTCGGCCGACGCATCGGCGCTGGCTTCGACCCGGATGGTTTCGAGTGTCGGCGCTGGCGGCGCTGCGGTCGTCTGCGCAGTAGCGCTCAGTGCGTGGAGCGCGAGGGCGCTCGCAATGGAAACGGCGCGCAGCGGATGACGAGTTGAGGCCATGTTCGGTTCTTTTTGCAAATGAGAACCGTTATTGTTCTTGGCGGCGTCGCGTCCGCCGATACTTTCATGCGGCAGTAGGGGAATTTGACGCGTCAGTACAACGCGTGCGACCTAATCGTCCTGCAGCTGACCGTCGACGAACACCTTCAACTCGCCGGGCGCGAACGCGGTCCATTGTTCGTTGGTGGTGAGCGGCGCGGTGACCACGACCGCCACCCGGTCGTTCGGCGTGGTGTGCTGCGCGAAGTCGATGGCGAGGTCTTTGTCCGACAACTGCGCGGTGACGAAAGGATGCTGGCGCTCCACATACCAGAGGTTCGTCGACGCATGCGCCCAGAGCGCCTGGCCGTTCGACAGCATGAAGTTGAAGGTGCCGTGCTTGCCGATGCGCACCGCCAGTTCGCGCAGCGTGATCGTCAGTTCCTCGATGCTCGGCACGTCGGCATGCGACTTGGCGAGCTCCTGCATCACAAAGCAGAAAGCGCGTTCGCTGTCGGTGCTGCCGACCGGCCGGAAGCTGCCGTGCAAGCGCGGGTTGAAGTCTTTCAAGTCGCCGTTGTGCGCGAACACCCAGTAGCGGCCCCAGAGTTCGCGCACGAACGGGTGGCAGTTCTGCAGGTTGACGGCGCCCTGCGTCGCCTTGCGAATGTGCGCGATGACATTGCGGCTCTGGATCGGGTAGCGCCGGATCAGCTCCGCCACGGGCGATTCACAAGCCGGCTGGTGGTCCACAAAGTGCCGCAGGCCGCGGTCTTCGAAAAACGCGATGCCCCAGCCGTCGGCGTGGTGGTCGGTGCGGCCACCGCGCTGCGCGAACCCCGTGAAGCTGAAGGTCACGTCGGTCGGGGTGTTGCAGTTCATCCCTAGCAATTGGCACATGGGGGGATTAAAGCGTTTTTCAGGCGGCGGTTTTTTCGCGCAACTGCCATGCGGCGCAAATGGCGAGGGCGCAGAGGCCGGCGAGCATCGCGAAGGCTTCGTCGAACGCGGCCATGCGCGCGAGGCTGGTGGTCGGGTTGGCGAGCGAATCGCCGTGCGCGGCGAGCCGCCACTCGAGCACGATCGCGCACAGGCTGACGCCGGCCGCGCCGCCCAGCATCCGGATGAAGCTGATGGCGCTCGCGCCCTGCGGAATGAGCGGTCTGGCGAGCGGGCGCATCGAGCCGAGATTGAGCGACGGCAGGATGAAGCCCAGACCGATGCGTCCGATGATCGCGAACAGCACCAGCAACCAGATGCCGCTGTCGAGCTTGAGCACCATCATCAGCGCGAACGACAGCGCCAGAAGGCCGAGGCCGATGCTCACCAGGAGCCATGTCGGCGACCGGTCGGCGGCACGGCCGACCAGCGCGATGGTGATCGCCAGCACAATGCCGGCCGGCAGCATGATGGTCCCGACATGCGAGGCCGAGAGGTGCAGCGCGAGCTGCATGTAGACCGGCAGCAGGTAGGTCGAGCCGAACAGCGCCGTGCCGTAGATGAAGGCCACCACGCTGCCCATCGCGAACTGCCGGTAGCCGAAGAGCGCGAGGTTCATGAGCGGCTCTTTCCCGTTGGCGACCATGCGTTTTTGCCAGCCGATGAAAGCCACCACCGAGGCCAGCGCGCCGGCCAGGAGCAGCACTGCCTGCAGCGGCGCGTCGCCACGCAATTCGACCAGCCCATTCAACAGGCAGAGCGTGCCGATCGTGCCCAGCGCGAGGCCGCGCCAGTCGAGGCTGTTGCCGCGTGCCGCCACCGCGCCGCCCGGTGCCGTGGTCGGCACGAACTTCCAGGCCAGCCAGATCGAGGCGAGGCAGAACGGCACCACCATGAAGAAGATCGAGCGCCAGCCGAACAGGTCGACCAGGATGCCGCCGATGCTCGGCCCGATGGCGGGCGCCAGCACCACGCCCATGCCGAACACGCCGCTCGCGCGCCCCTGCTCGTGCGGCTCGAAGGCCCGCAGGATGATGATGGCCGGGATCGGCTGCACCACGCCCGCCGCGAGCCCTTCGACCACGCGCGCCACGAGCACCAGCGAGAAATTGTTGGCCAGGCCACCCGCCACGCCGCCTGCGAGCAGCAGCACCATCGTGCCGACGTAGGTGCGCCGATAGCCATAGCGCGACAAGAGCCACGGCGTGGTCAGCATCGACACCGTCATCGCGACCATGAAGCCGGAGCTGACCCACTGCGCACGCTCCTGTCCCAGCGCGAAGTGATGGCTCATGTCGGGAATCGCCACGTTGACGATGGTCGAGGACATGATCGACGCCATCACGCCGACCATCACCGACAGCAGCAAATACCAGCGGTATTTCGCGCCGTAGCGCTCGCGCAGGGCGCTGAGGGCGGGCGGAGCGGGGGAGGGCGTGGAAGCGGGCGGCATGCAAGTCGGGGGTGGCGCGGGCGCTCGGGGGCGTTTGAGCGTCCTACAAGGATATCGGCCTTTGCGCCCGCTTGCGCTCGCGGGGCCAACCCGCACAATCGCGCTTTGCTGTCACGCACGCCAAGAAGAACAACCATGGAATCCCACGTCAACGCCGATCCCGCGCAGGGCATCGCGCCGGACACCGAACACTCGCTGGCCGCCGACCTCAAGGCGCCGACCATCAGCCGCGCCTACCAATGCCAGTGCGGGCGCCCCGTGTTCCTCGCCAACAGCGAATGCCTCGCTTGCCGCACACCGCTCGGCTATGTGATCGAAAGCCTCGGCGTCGTGCCGTTGCAGCCGGCCGCATTCAATGGCGCCGAGCCCGACACCTTCACCGTGCATGGCGACACGAACGGCAGGGCCTATCGCCGCTGCAACAACCTGATGACCGCCGCCAGCTGCAACTGGATGGCGCCGGCCCCGCGTGAGGGCGATGACGATGCCTTCAACGTCGATGGCCTGGCCGCAGGCTTCTGTTTGTCGTGCAGCGTCACGCGGACCATCCCCGACCAGTCGGTCGAAGGCAACGGCCGGCAGTGGCGCAAGCTCGAGCAGGCCAAGCGGCGCCTCATCTCGCAGCTGCTGGCGCTCGGCTTGCCGGTGGTGAGCCGACTCGCCGATCCGGTGCACGGACTGGCCTTCGATTTCCTCAGCAACGTGCCGGGCGGCCCGCACGTGCTCACCGGCCACGAGATGGGCGTGATCACGTTGAATGCCGAGGAGGCCGAAGATGCGGTGCGCGAACGCATCCGAGCCGAAATGCGCGAGCCCTACCGCACGCTGGTCGGGCATTTTCGCCACGAGATCGGTCACTACTACTGGGATCTGGTGGTGCTGCCGACGCCATGGATCGCGGGCTTTCGCGAGCTGTTCGGCGACGAGCGCGCCGATTACGCGGCGGCGCTCAAAACGCACTACGAACTGGGCCCGAAGCCGGACTGGGCCCTGCGCTACGTGACCAGCTACGCGAGCTCGCATCCCTGGGAAGACTGGGCCGAAACCTGGGCGCACTACCTGCACATGGCCGACACCGCCGACACGGCGATGAGCTTCGGCGTCGATGCGACGCGCGCCGAGCTGGCCAGCGACCTGTTCGAGATGAGCGACCTGTGGCAGCCGGGCCACCCGGATGCCGCCAAGTTCCTGGACTTTCTCAATGGGTGGGTGCGGCTCACCAACGTGCTCAACGAGTTGTCGCGCAGCATGGGCCAGCCCGACTACTACCCGTTCGTGTTGCCGCATGCCGCGGTCGGAAAGCTGCAGTTCGTGCACCAGGTGATCACCGAGCAACGGCACCGCGTGACTGGCTCGGCGCCGGCGCCGGCTGCGCTCGGCGAATCGCCACCGGCTGTGCCAGCCCTGGCGCCTTCGACGGTCGGAGCGGATGCGAACGATGCGCCGGAGCCGGTGCCGCAGATGCAGCAGCAGGCGCAGAGCTTCGCCTACGACAGCGGATTTTTCTCGCGCGTCTGACCCGCGGCGCAACGGGCGCAAATGCAGGCGAGGCCGCGCGCCGATTCGGGGAGACGTGCGAGCGGCGCGCGGCTGAAGTCGGCCTGCATGCACCAGCATTCGGCTTGGGGTTCGCCGCTTTCGCGCGCCAGTTCCACTGCGCAACGATTGCGCTCGCCACACAGCGGGCACTGCGTGGCATCGACGGCGCGCAGCGTCTCGCTCATGCCACCTCGAAGGCCGCCAGCTTCTTCGGCATCGGCGCATTCTTCAGCGTGACGTACACCGGCAGGCCGTCGCGGTAAGCCGGGTAGTCCTCGCCCTGGATCAGCGGGAGCAGGTAGCGCCGGCAGGGTTCGGTGATGCCGAATCCGTCGTCGGTGATGAAGTCGCGCGGCATGAATTTCTCGGCGTTGGCCACGGCCTCGAGCGGGGCACTGCCCAGCGTGTAGGCATAGGGCGAGTCACTGGTGCGCTCGATCGTCGGCATCACGGCGTTGCGGCCTTCCAGCGCGAGTTCGACGGCGCGCTGGCCGAGTTCGTAGGCCTGACGCACGTCGGTGGCCGAAGCGATGTGCCGCGCCGCGCGCTGCAAATAATCGGCCACGGCCCAATGGAACTTGTGGCCCAGCGCGTCCTTGACCATGTTCGCCACGACCGGCGCCGCGCCGCCCAGCTGGGCATGGCCGAACGCATCGCGCGTGCCCTGCTCCGCGAGAAAGCGGCCGTCCGCATGGTGCGCACCCTCGGACACGACAACGGTGCAGTAGCCGTGCTGCTTCACCAGCGCATCGACGCGCGCCAGGAAGGCCGCCGGGTCGAAGGCGATTTCGGGAAACAGGATCACCACCGGAATCCCGTGGTCCGCGGCCAGCCCGCCGGCCGCGGCGATCCAGCCCGCATGCCGGCCCATCACTTCGAGCACGAATACTTTGGTGGAGGTCGCGGCCATCGAGCGCACGTCGAACGAGGCTTCCAGCGTGGCGATGGCGACGTACTTCGCGACCGAGCCGAAGCCGGGGCAGCAGTCGGTCAGCGGCAGGTCGTTGTCGATGGTCTTGGGCACGTGGATCGCCTGCAGCGGGTAGCCGAGCGACTGCGACAACTGGCTCACCTTGAAGCAGGTGTCGGCGGAGTCGCCGCCGCCGTTGTAGAAAAAATAGCCGATGTCGTGCGCCTTGAAGACAGCGATGAGTCGCTCGTATTCGCGCCGGTTCTTCTCGAGCGACTTGAGCTTGTAACGGCACGAGCCGAAGGCGCCCGACGGCGTGCTGCGCAGCGCCGCGATCGCCTCCGCCGACTCCTGCGCGGTGTCGATCAGGTCTTCGGTCAGCGCGCCCAAGATGCCGTTGCGCCCCGCGTACACCGTGCCGATGCGGTCGGGGTGCCGACGCGCCGTCTCGATGACGCCGCAGGCCGACGCGTTGATGACAGAGGTGACGCCGCCCGACTGGGCGTAGAAGGCATTGGAGGCAGGCATGGGCGCATTCTCGTGCGTCGGCCAGTCCCTTGCCAAGCCTCAGCGCCCCGGCAAACCCATCTGCCGCGTGATCACCTCTTTCATGATCTCGTTCGTGCCGCCGTAGATGCGCTGCACCCGGGCATCGGCATACGCCCGCGTGATCGGGTACTCCCACATGAAGCCGTAGCCGCCGTGCAGCTGCACGCATGCGTCCATCACCTTGCACTGCAGGTCGGTGGTCCAGTACTTGGCCATGCTGGCGGTCGCGGTGTCGAGCTTGTCGGCCATCAACAGCTCGGTGCACTTGTCGACGAACACCTGTGCGACCTGCACCTCGGTCTGCAGTTCGGCGAGCGCGTAGCGCGTGTGCTGGTAGCTGCCGACGGGCTGGCCGAACACCTTGCGGTCCTTCACGTACGCGACGGTCATGTCGATGGCCGCCTGCGAAGCGGCCACCGCGCTGATCGCGATCTGCAAACGCTCCCACGGCAACTGCTCCATGAGGCACACGAAGCCGCGGTTCTTCATGGCTGCGCCGCCGAGCAGCGCATCGGCGGGCAGGCGCACGTCGTGGAAGAACAGCTCCGACGTGTCCTGCGCCTTGAGCCCCAGCTTTTTCAGTCGCTTGCCTTTCTCGAAGCCCGGCGTGCCGCGCTCCACGAGGAAGAGGCTGGTGCCCTTGGCGCCGGCCGCGGGGTCGGTCTTGGCGACGACGATGACCAGGTCCGCGTGCCAGCCGTTGGTGATGAAGGTCTTGCTGCCGTTCAGCAGGTAGCTGCCGTCGGCCTGCTGCAGCGCGGTGCTCTTCACGCCCTGCAGGTCGCTGCCGGCGGCGGGTTCGCTCATCGCGATGGCGCCGATCATTTCGCCGGTCGCCAGCTTCGGCAGGTAGCGCGCCTTTTGCGCTTCGGTGCCGTAGCGTTCGATGTACGGCGCGACGATCTCGCTGTGCAGGCCGAAGCCGATGCCCGTGAAACCGCGCGCCCACAACTCCTCGAACTGGATCACGGAATAGAGCAGGTCGGCACCGGCGCCGCCATACGCCTCCGGCAGCGCCATGCAGAGAAAGCCGTTCTCGCCGGCCCGGGTCCACACGGCGCGGTCGACGTACCCCTGCTCCTCCCACGTTTCGTGAAAAGGCGCGATCTCCTTGTCCATGAAACGGCGGAAGGCATCGCGAAAGGCCGCGTGGTCGGCGCTGAAGAGTGTGCGTTCGATCATGGGTTCCTTCAACGGCCCGGGAAGACCGGTGGACGCTTCTGCAGGAAGGCCGCGACGCCTTCGCCGAAGCTGGGCTTGTCGATCAGTTCGCGCTGGCGCTCGCTCTCGTGGTGCAACTGTTCGTCGAGCGTGTGGCGCTCGCTGGCGGCGAACGCGTTGCGCGCTTCCTGCACCGCGTGCGCAGGCAGTTTGGCGAGACGCTGCGCCAGCTTGAGCGCTTCGGGCAGCAACGCGTTGTCGTCGACGCAGTCCCAGATGAGGCCCCACTGCGCGGCCTTCTCGGCGCTCACCCGCTCGTCGAGCAACGCCATGCCCATGGCGCGTGCGCGGCCGACGGCGCGCGGGATGAACCAGGTGCAGCCGAGGTCCGGCGAGATGCCGAGCTTGGGCAAAAAGGGCAGGTAGAAGAAGGCGCTGCGGCCCGCGAGCGTGACGTCCGCTGCGAGCGCCAGGCCGACGCCCGCCCCGGCCGCCGGTCCGTTGACCGCGCACACCACCGGCACCGGCAGGTTGCGCAGGCCGGTGATGAGCGGATGGCTCAGCGACTGCATCCAGTCGGCCGTTTCGTCGCCGAGCGTTTGGCCGGCTTCGGGCGCGCCCGATCCGTTCATGGCGCTCAGGTCGGCCCCGACGCAGAACGCCTTGCCGGCACCGGTGAGCACCACGGCGCGCACCGCCTTGTCGTCGGTCACGCGGGCGAGCGCGTCGCGCAGCTCGACTTGAAGCTCCTTCGCGATCGGATTCAGTTTGGCCGGCAGGTTGAGCGTCAGCGTCGCGACGCCGTCTTCGACCTCGTAGATCACCAGCGCCATCAGAGTCGCTCCACGATCGTCACGTTGGCCATGCCGCCGCCTTCGCACATCGTCTGCAGGCCATAGCGTTTGCCGCGCTGGCCGAGTGCATGGACCAGCGTGGTCATGAGCTTGGTGCCCGAGGCACCCAGCGGATGGCCCAGCGCGATCGCGCCGCCGTTCACGTTCAGCTTCGCCGGGTCGGCGTGCAGTGTTTCGAGCCAGGCGATCGGCACCGGCGCGAAGGCTTCGTTGACTTCGTAGAGGTCGATCTCGTCGATCGACAGGCCGGCCTTCTTGAGCGCGCGCTCGGTTGCGGGCAACGGCGCCTCCAGCATGATGACCGGGTCGTGCCCCATCACGCTCATGTGGTGGATGCGTGCCAGCGGGCGCGCGCCGTGGCCCAGCGCCTTCAGGCCGCGCTCGTTCACGATGAGCACGCCGCTCGCGCCGTCGCAGATCTGGCTCGCCGTCGCCGCGGTGCAGCGCCCGCCTTCGGCGATGAGCTTCACGCCCGCGATGCCTTCGAGCGTCGCTTCGAAGCGGATGCCTTCGTCGACGGTGTGTTTCTCGTCACTCGCGCTGCCATCGGCCCGCCGGATGTCGATCGGCACGATCTCGTCGTTGAACAGGCCTTCGCGCGTGGCGGCGATGGCGCGCCGGTGGCTCTCGAGCGCGTAGCGGTCGAGCGCATCCTTGTCGATGCCGTAGTTTTTCGCGATCATTTCCGCGCCCGTGAACTGGCTGAACTCGACGCCCGGATAGCGCCGCTGCATGCCGGGGCTCATGTACGTGCCGAGGCCGGCCTTCGCGGGCAGCGCATTGGGCGTGAACATCGGCACGCGGGTCATGCTCTCGACGCCGCCGGCGATCACCGCGTCCATCGCGCCGCTCATCACGGCCTGCGCCGCGAAATGCAGCGCCTGCTGCGACGAGCCGCACTGCCGGTCGACCGAGGTGCCGGGCACCGACTCGGGCAGCGTCGAGGCGAGCACTGCGTTGCGCGCGATGTTGGTCGCCTGCTCGCCGACCTGGCTGACGCAGCCCAGGATCACATCGTCGACTGCCGCCGGATCGATGCCACTGCGCGCGATCAACGCGTTGATGACCTCGGCCGCAAGATCGGCCGGGTGCCAGCCTGCGAGCTTGCCGCCGCGGCGACCGCCTGCGGTGCGCACCGCGGCCACGATGTATGCCTCTGCCATGTCGATGTGTCCTTGGGGAAAGAAGGCATCGATGGTTGGATGCGACCCGGGCAGGGTCAACCCGGATCAACCCGCGGCGGTCGCGGGCGTGACAGGCTCAGCGGTCGAGCTGGTCGGCCCACATCAGGGCCTGCAGGTGCGCCCAGTTCACCTGGTGATTCGAGAGTTGCAACTCGTCGCAGGCTTTCGCGAAGGCCACGCTGTCGCCCGTTTCGCAGGCCTTGGTGAGGCACAGGAACGGCGCGAGCTGGCCCTCGTTGCGCAGCAGCGCGTCGAGTACCGGTTCCGGCAGCGTGACCGAGCTGAGCGCCTGCGCCAGCGGCATGCCGAGCATGGTATCGAGCAGCGAGAACACGCCCACCACGAACGCGTTGTCGCAGTCTTCCTGCGGCATCAGCTCGGCAGCGAGCAGTTCCATGAGCCGGCCGCGCACCACGGCGGTGGTGCCGGCCGCCGGCGCCGCGCCGCCGGGGCGGGAGATCGTCATCAGCAGGGTAGCCCAGCGGAACAGCCGGTTCATGCCGAGGATCATCACCGCGTGGCGGAACGAAGTGATCTCGGAACTCAGCCCGAAGCCGCACGAATTGATCATGCGCAGCAGCTTGAAAGAGAGGGTCGGGTCGCGCTTGATCACGTCCTCGATCTCGTCGAGATCGGCTTCGCGGCGCACCAGGTTGATGAGCTGGATGATGGTCGCCTGCGACGCCTGCACCGTCTTGTCGGTGATGGTCGAGGGCTGCGAGAACCACTGGCCCTGGAACAGCGTCACGCCGAAGCGCTTCATCATTTCGTACTGCTCGACGGTGTCGACCTGCTCGGCCACCACCTGCGCCTTGCCCGAGGCGCGAGCGGCCTTGACGACGCGCTCGGCCTCTTCGTTGGAAATTCGGTCCATCTCCAGCTTGATGAAGGCGGCCATCGGGCGCCACGATGCGAAGGCCGGGCGGAGCACCGTCGGGCCGAAGGCCAGGCGAAAGCCGCTCTCGCGTATCTTCACCAGCATGAGGCGGCCACGCTCGATGTCTTCCGCGCTGCTGTTCTCCGGCGCATCGACTTCCAGCACCACCTTCTCCGGGTCCAGCAGGTCGAAGTGCAGCGCTTCCAGGTTTTCCAGCGCGCAATGGATGAACACCACCTTCTCGCCGGCGACGGCATTGGAGCCGGAGTCGGACAACGCATCGAGCACGACGGCGGAATCGTTCGCGCGGTCGCGCGGCTGTTCGAACAAGGCGTACCCGTACACAGCGCGTCGCTCGTCGACGATCGCCTGTCGCGAAAGCCCCGAAATGCCTTCGGCAGGGGTATCGGTGGCAGGGGCAAGTTCAGCAGTCATCGGGTTCCGGATCAGAGAGAAATTTCAGAAAAACAGGTTCAGGCGGTGTTGGCATTCAGGCGCCTGCTGGTCTGCAGGCTGCCACTGGCCAACGTGCGCAGCAGGGCACGGTTCACGTCCTCGGGCGCGAAGTCGCAGGTGTCGCGAACCGCGCGCAACAGGGCCGGGTCGTCCGATTCGAAGGCCAGTGCGGCCTGCAGGCTCGGGGCGTAGGGTCCGCTGCGGTGCACGATGGCCGCCACGATGCGGTCCGACAACGGGATGCGCGCCAGGCTCGTGCGCAGCGGTTCGTCCAGCACCAGGTCGAGCTGGGCGAACAGCCCGCACAGGTACACCTCGCGGCGCAGGTCGTCCTCGATGCCGGCGTCCATCAGGTGCTCCATGAGGTGGCCGCGCAGCACCATGGTCGCGTTGACCGGGCGCAGGTCCGCGTCGTCGGTGGCCTGTGGCAACTGCTCCGCGAGCCACGCGCTGAGCGAGCGGTAGCCCAGCATCATGAAACCATGGCGCAGCGACGCGATGCCGCTGCGCAGCCCGAGGCCGGCGGAGTTGAGGTACAGCAACAGGCGGTAGGAAAGCGTCGGCTCTTCGCCCAGCATCTGTTCGACCTGGTCGAGCGAGGGTTCCTCATCGAGCGCGTTCATGATCTGCACGAGCGCGCGCCGACTCGGCGGCAGCGGCTGGCCCGCATGGCGATGCACCGCGTCCTCCACCGGCCAGCCGGCGATGGCCCAGGCGCCTTGCTGGTCGAGCGCGTGATCGGCCAGCGCACGGCTGGCCACCCCCTCGACCACCGAGTTCGGCAGCACCGGGCTGCCTTCGGCGCGCGGTGCAAGCCGCCCGAATGCGGCCGACTCGCGCGCGCGCAGGGCGGCGCGCAGTGCGTTGCCGGCATCGACCGCCGAGAGCAGCGTCATGCGCCGCTCGAAGCAGCGCGCCACGTCTTGCGGCAGGGGCTGCGTGGCGTCGCCGCGCGCCACCAGGCGCACGCCGCGCGAGCGCGCGTGGTGAACGCCGGCGCGCAGCCGGGCGTCTCCCAGCCAGTCCAGCGGGACTTCGATCAGCGGGTCGCCGGCCGAGGCGTGGTCGAGCAGACCGGCGAGCAGATCGCGCGAACGCAGCGACAGCAGCAGCTCGGGCGATTCGGCCGTGCGCAACTCCGACAAGGTGCGCAGCAGGTGCTGCCCGTCGACGCCTTCGCTGTCTTCGTGCACGAACAGCTGCACGGCCGCGAGCGTGCGCTGGCGCCCCCAGAGCGGACGGTAGCCGAGCGTGAGACTGCCAAGAACGGATTGCGCCATGGCGATCAGCTGATGAAGTTGAACAAGGACTGCTTCTGGATCTGGGCGTAGGAACCCAAAGCGGCCGAGTACGCGGTTTCCTGGTTCTTGAAGTCCGAGAGCCCCTTGACCATGTCGATGTCCTCCGCGCGCGAGCGGTCGGCCTCCAGCTGGATGCTGCGGTTCTCCTGCCGGCCCGAGATGTCGTCGACGCGGTTGAGCAGGTCGCCCGCGACGCCGCGCGAGGCCACCAGCCGCGCCATGCCGGCATCGACCTGAACCAGCGCCTGCGCGATGTTCTGCGCCACCGCGCCGCTGGTGGTCGCGTCGCGCACGCCCACGATCGCGCGGTCGAGCACGCCGAACAAACTGGTGGTCGTGCTCGGGCTGATCTGCAGCGCGGCGCCGTTGGCCGGCGCGCCCTTGGCGACCAGCGAGAGGCCGTCGAACGCGATCGCCTGGCCCGCCACGTACGGTTGCGCACTGGCCACCGCGGTGCCGGTCGTGGTGTTCATCACGTCGTAAGTGGTGACGCCCGCGGCCACGCTGAAGGTGATGCTGTAGTTGTCGCCGGTCAGCGCGGTCGGGTTGGTGACCTGGCCGGCGTCGGTGTAGACGGTGTTGGTGCCCGGTGCCTGCGCGATCACGAAAACGCCGTTGCCGGTCGGCACGTTCATCCAGGTCGCGTGGCCGTCGAGCGTGGCGGGCACCGACACGGTGCCGGTCGCGGTCTGGCCGGCGATGCCGTCGAAAGTCACGCCGCTGCCTTGGTCGACGAACGGCGCGGCCGTGCTGCCGAGGCCGCCGAAAAGGGGCTGGCCGTTGCTGTCTTTCTCGTTCGCGTAACCGAGGATCTGGTCGCGCAGCGTGGTCATCTGCTGCGCGATGCTGGCGCGGTCGGTGGCGGTCAATGCGGTGTTGCCGGCCTGCACGGCGAGCGCGCGGAAATCCTGAATGGCCTTGACCGCGTCGCCCAGCGTCGATTCGGCGGTGGCCATGGCGTTGCGCTGCACTTCGAGCGCGCGCTGGTCGGTGTCGACACGCGCCATGCGCGTGCGCGCGCGTTCGGCCTGCGCGGCGCCGGTCGGGTCGTCGCTCGGGCGCAGGATGGTCTTGCCGGCGGTGAGCTGTTCCTGCAGCTTCGAGAGCTGCGATTGCCGCGTCGTGAGTTGCCGCAGGGCGTTGTCGTAGGTGTTGGCGGAACCGAGCCGCGAGATGCTGGACATGCGTCGTTCCTTCCGATTCAGCGCATGCCTTGCAGCAGCGTGTCGAAGATGTTCTGGGCGATCTGGATCATCTTGGCCGAGGCCTGGTAGGCCTGCTGGTACTGCAGCAGCTTGGCGGCTTCCTCGTCGAGGTTCACGCCCGACACGCTGGTGCGGCGGGTCTCCAGGTTGGAGGCGATCGATTCCGAAATGCCGGCCGCGTACTGCGCACTCTGCGAGCGCACGCCGACCTGCGCCATCAGCGAGGCGTAGCCGTCGGACATCGGCGCGCCGTCGAACACGGCGGCGTCGCGCAGGCCGAGCAGCGCGCCCGCGTTGCCGGCGTTGAGGTTGCTGTGCCCCGGCGTCATGGCCTGCACGGTGACGGTGTCGCCCGGCTTGGGCGTGCCCTTGAGCGTGAGTGTCCAGCCGTTGTAGCTGAGGGTCTGGCCGGCCGCGTAGGCCACGCCGGTCGGGTTGCCGGTGCCCGTGCCCGTCACATCGAAGGTGCCGGCCGCGGTGAAGGTCAGCGTGACGGGCGCCGTGAGGTTGGCGTTGGCGGCGGTCGGCGAGAGGGCCGCGACCGTCACGTTGCCGGTGTTGGTGGCGGCGGCGCGCGCCTCGACCGGGCTGGCCGCGGCCAGCGCGCGCGGCGAGGTCAGTGCGGCGCTTACCTGGCCGGCGGCTGCCGCATACGGCTTCAGCGTGAAGCTGTCGCCCGCGTTGGCCGTGCCGCTGCCGACCGCGAGCGTGAGCCCGTCGATCTGTACCGGCAGCGGGCCGGCGAAGTTGCTGACCTGGCCGTCCGACAGCCGCGTCACCTGAAGGCTGCCGCCGGCGCCGAAGGTGAGTTGGTACGACGACGCGGCCAGCTTGCTCGGGTCGGTCACCGAGGCGCCGATGCTCGCGTTGCCGGTGTTGGCGCCCGCGGGCAGCGCGTTCGGCAGCGCGATCGGCTGAAAGAAGTCGCCGCCGGCGTTGCCGTCGAGGTCCACGCCCAGGCGGTGCTGCGCATTGACCGTGCTCGTGATGGCGAGCGCCATGCGGCCGAGCAGGTCGCGCGCTTCGGGCAGGTCGCTGTTCTGGAAGCGCAGCAGACCGGCCACCGCGCCGCCGCCCAGCGTCTCGCCGGCGATGGTGCTGGTGAGGCTGCCGCGGGTCAGCGTCAGGTTGCGCGTGCCGCCGTCGCCGGTCGTGAGCGACGCCTGCGCGGCCGCACTGCCCAGCACCAGCGCCTGGCTGCCGATGAACACGCTCACCGAGCCGTCGTCGGCGGCCACGGTGGTGGTCTGCACCTGTCCGTTGAGCAGGCGCAGCGCTTCGTCGCGCGAATCGAGCAGGTCGTTCGGGGCCTGGCCGTTGCCTTGCGAGCGGGCGATCTGTTCGTTGAGCGCCGCGATGCGCGTGGCGAGGCTGTTGATGCTCTTGACCGCATCGCCCAGCTGCGAATTGACGCCGGCCTGCAGGTCGTCGAGCCGGCCCTGCGCGTCCCGAAAGCGCGCGGCCATTTCGTCGGCGCGGGTGAGCACCACGTTGCGCGCGGTGATGTCGCTCGGCGTACTGGCCACGTCCGACAGCGAATTCAGCATGTCCGAGACCGAGGCGCCGAGCCCGCTCGCGCCGCCGGAGAAGATGTCCTCCATCGACGCCAGCTGGTTGGCGCGCGTGCTGTCCATCGCCGACACCGACTGGGCCAGCGTGGCCTGGCGCGTGAGGAACTCGCTGTGCGCGCGCTCGATGGTCACGACCTCGACGCCCTTGCCGATGTAGCCGCTGCCGGTGAACTGGCCCGGCACCGAACCCATCACCGCGGTCTGGCGCGAATAGCCCACCGTGCTCGCGTTGGCGATGTTGTTGCCGGTGGTCTGCAAGGCGATCTGGTTCGCGAGCAGGGCGCGGGCGCCGACGTTGAGCAGGCTCATCCCTGATTCCTTTGCAGCTGCAAGCTGGTGTTGATGGCGCGGCTCAGCTTGGCCGCGTAGGCCGGATCGGTCGCATAGCCGGCGCGTTGCAGTTCGGTGGCGTAAGCCGTGACCGAGCCGGTCTGCGCACGGGCCTGCGCATAGCGCGGGCTCTCGCCGATCAGCCGCGCATAGTCGCGGAACGAGTCCTCGAACGAGTTGTAGGCGCGGAACTTGGCCGTCACCTTCTTCGGTTCGCCGTCGATGTATTCGGTGGTGGTGATCTCGGCCACCTTGCCGGTCCAGCCGCCCGTCGCCTTGATGCCGAACAGGTTGAAGGAGTTGCTGCCGTCCGCATTGCGGATCTCGCTCTTGCCCCAGCCGGTTTCATGGCCGGCTTGGCCGATCATGAAAGCCGCCGGGATGCCAGTGGCCTGCGCCACGCGTTCGGCTGCACCGGTGTGCTGCGACACGAAGCCGCCCTGTGTCGCGCTCGGGTTCACCGCGGTCGCGCCCGCGCCCAGCGAGACGGTCGGCACCGTGCTGCGCGCGCTGCCGGTCATCTGCTGCGTGAGCTGGCGCGTGATCGCATCGGTCAGCCCGCCCGGCATGCCGGCCAGCTGCACTGCGAACTGCTGGTCGAGCAGATCGGTGCCAAGCTTCTCGCCGTCGCTGTCCATCAGACCCGACTTCATCGTCGCCTCACGCATGCTCTTGATCAGCTCGCGCATGAAGAGCGACTCGAACTGCTTGGCTGCTTCCTTGATCGCCTTCGGATCGCTCGTGCCCGCGGCCAGCTTGAGCGAATCGAGCGAGCGCGCATCGGCGGCGAGCGCGTTGGTCGGAAGCTGCGGCGTGGAGAGCGAGATGGCCATGTCAGATCACTTCGAGTTCGGCATGCAACGCACCGGAAGCTTCGATCGCCTGCAGGATCGCCAGCAGATCCTGTGGCGTCGCGCCGAGTGCATTGAGCGCACGCACCACGTCCGACAGCAACGGCGCGTTGGGGACCTGGATCAGGATGCCCGGCTCCTGCTTGATCTGGATGCTGGCCTGTTCGGCGACCACCGTCTGGCCACGCGACAGCGGTGCCGGCTGGCTGATGACGGGTGTCGAGCTGATGGTGATCGACAGGTTGCCGTGCGCGACCGCGCAGGGGCCGAGCGTCACCGCCTGGTTCAGCACCACCGAGCCGGTGCGCGCGTTGATCACCACGCGTGCCGACGGAATGGGCTGCACGAGCGTGATCTCCTCCAACTGGGCGATGAAGCTCACGCGCGCGTTGGCATCGGTCGGTGCCTGCACCTGCACCGTGCGGCCGTCGAGCGCGCGGGCGCTGCTGCCGCCCAGCTTGCTGTTGATCGCGGCGGCCACGCGGCGCGCCGTCTCGAAGTCGGCGGCCTTCAGGCCGAGGTTGACGCTGTCGCCTTCATTCAACGGCGTCGCCACCGCGCGTTCGACCTGCGCGCCGTTCGGCACGCGACCGGCGCTCAGGTGATTGATCTGCACCTTGCTGCCGCCGGCCGAGGCGCCCGCACCGCCGATCACCAGGTTGCCCTGCGCCAGCGCGTAGATCTCGCCGTCCGCACCGCGCAGCGGCGTGGCGATCAGCGTGCCGCCCTTGAGCGACTTGGCGTTGCCCATGGACGACACGTTGATGTCGACCATCTGCCCCGGCTGCGCGAAAGCCGGCAGCTGCGCGGTGACGATCACCGCCGCCACGTTCTTCAGCTGCAGCTGCGAGGCCTTGTTGTCCGGCAGCGTGATGCCCAGTTGTTGCAGGTAATTGGCCACGCTCTGCGTGGTGTAGGGCATCTGCGTGGTCTGGTCGCCCGTGCCGTCGAGGCCGACGACCAGGCCGTAGCCGGTCAGTTGATTGCTGCGCACGCCTTGCACGGCGGCGATTTCCTTGATGCGCACGGCGTGAGCGGGTGCGAGCAGCGCGGCACCGAGCGCGACGACCGCGAGCAGACGATGAGAGATTGAAAGCTTCATGGCGTGCGGTCAGAAAGGCAAGACGCTCATGAAAAAGCGGCCGACCCACGGCATCACCTGCGCCTCCTGCTGGGCACCGCGGCCGCGCGACTCGATGCGCACGTTCGCCACCTGCGTCGAACTGACCGTGCTGCCGGCCTGGATGGCGCGCGGATCGATCGTGCCCGAGAAGCGCAACACGTCCACGTTCTGGTTCACGCCGATCTGCTTCTCGCCGGTCACGACGAGGTGGCCGTTCGGCAGCACCTGGACGACGGTCGCGGTGATCGATCCCTGGAAGGTGTTGGCGCTCTCGGTGCCGCCCTTGCCGGCGAAGTTGTGCTCCGACTCGGCCGCCGCGCTGGCGCGGGTGAACGAGTTCGACTTGAAGAACGGCACGGCGCTGATGCTGGTGTCGATGCCGCTCTTCTTGTCGACCGTGGACGTCGACTTCTGGCTCGCGCTCACGTTCTCCACGATGGTGATCGTGACGGTGTCGCCTTCCATGCGGGCACGCCGGTCTTCGAACAGCGGCCGGTAGCGCACCGCGTGGAACAGGCTGCCGGTGACCGGGCGCGGCGCGTTGGCGGCCGCGCTCGCGACGGGCGGTGGCGCGGCGGTCGATGGCATCTCGACCTGCGGCGTGTTGGCCAGCGTGCTGCACCCGGTGGCGACCACGCAGGCTGCTGCGGCCAGCAAGAGAGTGAAGATGCGAAGGATCACAGCTGGCCCAACTTCTGCAGCATCTGGTCGCTGGTCTGGATCGCCTTGGAGTTCATCTCGTACGCGCGCTGCGTCTGGATCATCGAGACCAGCTCCTGCACCACGTTCACGTTCGAGGTTTCGAGGAAGCCCTGCATCACGGTGCCCAGGCCGTTGGTGCCGGCGGTGCCGCCGTTGGGTTGGCCGGAGGCGGCGGTTTCGGCGTACAGGTTCTCGCCCTTGGGTTCCAGGCCGGCCGGATTCACGAAGTTGGCCAGCGCCAGCGTGCCGATGGTCTGCGGTGCGGCCTGGCCCGAGAGCGTGGCCGACACGGTGCCGTCGGTGGCGATGCTCACGTTGGTGGCGCCGGTCGGCACCGTGATGCCGTTGGCCACCGGCAGGCCCGACGAGGTGACGAGCCGGCCCTGCGCATCGACCTGGAACGAACCGTCGCGCGTGTAGCCGGTGGTGCCGTCGGGCTGCGTCACCTGGAAGAAGCCGTTGCCCTTGATGGCGAGGTCGAGCTGGTTGTTCGTCTGCTGCATGCTGCCCTGCGTGAACGAGCGGCTGGTCGCCACCGTGCGCACGCCCAGGCCGAGTTGCAGGCCGGTCGGCAGCTGCGACTGCTCGGTGCTGTTGGCACCGACCTGGCGCAGGTTCTGGTACATCAGGTCTTCGAACACCGCGGTGGCGCGCTTGAAGCCGGTGGTCGAGACGTTGGCCAGGTTGTGCGAGATGACGTCGAGCTGCGTCTGCTGCGCTTCCATGCCGGTCTTCGAAATCCAGAGCGAGTTGATCATGGCGGTGTCCTGTCAGGGCTGAGGGGGGAGGGCGTCAGCCCTGCACGGAAAGCAGTTGCGAGGCCGACTTGTCGGAGGCCTCGGCGGATTGCAGCAAGCGCATCTGCGAGTCGAACTGGCGCGCGGCGGCGATCATGCCGACCATCGTTTCGACGGCGTTCACGTTCGAGCCTTCGAGCGCGCCGGTCTCCAGGCGCGCCGTGGTGTCGCTCGGCACCGGCTCCTGCGAAGCGCTGCGGAACAGGCCGTCCTCGCTGCGCTTGAGCGGGTCGTCCGGTGTCGGCGTGGCCAGCTTCAGGCGGCCCAGCGTCGACACCGGCTGGTCGCCGGTCTTGCCGGTGACGGTGCCGTCGCTGCCGATGGAAATGTCGGCACCGGGCGGCACGTCGATCGGCGCACCGCCGTCCGACATCATCATCAGGCCCGAGCTGTTGACGAGCGTGCCGGTGGGCGAGACCTGCAACGCGCCGGAGCGGCTGTACGCCTCGGTACCGTCCAGGCCCTGCACCGCGAACCAGGCGTTGCCCTGGGCCTGCACGTCGAGGCTGCGGCCGGTGCGCTGCACCGAGCCGGGCGTGCTGTCGTGGCCCGAGGTGGCTTCGAGTGCGAACACGCGGGTGCTGGCGCCGTCGCCGCGCACCGGCACCGCGCGGAAGGTCGAGAGCTCGGCGCGGAAGCCCTGCGTCGACGCGTTCGCGAGGTTGTTCGAGAGCACGGCCTGACGCTGCGCCGCCGCGTTGGCGCCGCTCATCGCGGTGTAGATCAGGTGGTCCATCGGGCAACGGCTCCGTTCGGGGGGTCAGCGATCAGCGCAGGTTGACGAGGGTCGACATGACCTGGTCTTGCGTCTTGATGGTTTGGGCGTTGGCCTGGTAGGCGCGCTGCGTGGTCATCATGTTCACCAGCTCGGCCGTGAGGTCGACGTTCGATTCCTCCAGCGCGCCCGAGCGCAGCTGGCCGAAGGTGCCTTCGCCCGGCGCGCCGCGCACCGGCTGGCCGGAACCCGCGGTCTCGACCCAGTAGCCCGAGCCGGTCGGCGCCAGGCCCTGCGCGTTGCGAAAGTTCACCAGCGCGACCTGGCCGGCGGCCTGCGTCTGGCCATTGGAATAGGTGGCGGTCAGGATGCCGCTGTCTTCGATCTTGATGCCGGTGAGGGCGCCCGAGGTGTAGCCGTCCTGCGCCAGGTCGGCCACCGCGAAGCGCGAGTTGACCTGCGTCATCTTGCTCAGGTCGAGCGCCACGGTGAAAGTCTGGGCCGGGTTGTTCGGCGAGGCCAGCGTGAGCGGCGGGATCGGCGTGGCCGGGTCGAGCGCGCCGTTCGCCAGGAAGTTGACGGTGAAGGGCGTCGAGGCGGCCGGGTCGCTGCCGTTGACGCTGGTGCGCACCTGCCACGAGTTGTTGGCCGTCTTGGTGAAGTACATGCCGACCGGGATCTCGAGGCCTTGCGGATCGAACGCGGTGAGCGAGGTGCCATAGGTCTGCAGCGGCGTGGGCGGCACGGCGGTCGCGGCCACCGCGGCGCTCGCATCCAGCGTGATCTCGGCCGACATCTTGGTGGTCTGCTTGGCCGGGATCGGTGTGCCGGTGGGCAGCCTGAGCGGTTGCGCGTCGAAGCTCTGGCGCACGCCGGCCGAATCGGTCGGGTAGCCCATCACGGCCGAGCCGTTGTTGGTGACGATGTTGCCGTCCTTGTCGAGCTTGAAGTTGCCCGCGCGGGTGTACGAGGTGGTGCCGTCGGTGGCCTTCACCTGGAAGAAGCCCTTGCCGTTGATCGCGACGTCCAGGTCGTTGCCCGTGATGGTCAGCGTGCCCTGGGTGAACTGCTGCGCGACCGCGCCCACTTCCACGCCGAGGCCGACGTTGGTGCCGCCGATCGAGCCGGCCGAGCTGGCATAGATTTCGGCAAACTCGGCGCGCGACGACTTCATGCCGGTGGTGCCGGCATTGGCGATGTTGTGCCCGATCACGTCGAGGCTGCGGCTGGCGGCGTTGAGGCCGGAAAGTGCCTGCTGGAAACTCATGGAAGTGCTCCTTGGAAGATGGGCGGGGGGCGAATCGGGGGGGTCAGAGGATGGCGTGGACGTCGGTGTAGGGCTTCACGCCGGCCGACAGCAGCGTGAGCGTGAGCCCGTTGCTGTCGCTGCCGACCGCGACCACCTTGTCGCGCATCAGCGAGGTGGCCTCCACGGCGGCGGTGCCGTTGGTCGCCACCACCTTGAACTGCAGTGCCGTGCCGGCCGGGTACTTGGCGGCGTCGAGGCTGAAGCCGTGCTGGCCGGCGTCGAGTGCGCCGAGCGACACGGTGTCGACGATCTGGCCGCCGGGCGTCATGACCTGGATCTTCACGTCGGTGGCCTTGCCGTCGAGCTCGATCGCGCCCACGCCCGTGGTGCCGTCGATCGCGATCTGGTTGCCTTCGGTCAGCACGTTGCGCCCGACCAGGTTGCCGGCGCCCAGCATCTGCGTGGCGGTGGCCTGCGCGGCCATCGCCTTCATCGTGTCGTTGAGCTGCTGGATGCCGGTGACCGTGTTGATCTGCGCGATCTGCGTGGTCATCTGCGCGTTGTCCATCGGGTTCATCGGGTCCTGGTTGTTCAGCTGCGCGACCAGCAGCTTCAGGAAGCGGTCCTGCGCTTCGTCCGAACCCGTTTTCTTGGTCGCGCTGGCATCGGCACTGGACGTGACGGCGAGGGAGGAGGTGGCGGCGGTAACAGTCATGGGGGCTTCCTGTTCACTGGCCGAGCTGCAGCGTCTTCAGCAGCAGGCTCTTGGCGGTGTTCATCACTTCGATGTTGTTCTGGTACGAACGCGAGGCCGAGATCATGTTGACCATCTCTTCCACGGCGTTCACGTTGGAGTGCGTCACGTAGCCCTCGGCATCCGCAGCCGGGCTGGCGGGCTCGTGCACCTTGCGGCCCGGCGTCTGGTTTTCCGTCACCGCATCGATGCGCACGCCCGCGTCGCTGCCGTTGCCGTAGGCCACGGTCTGGAACACCACCTGGCGCGCCTTGTAGGCCTGGCCGTCGGGGCCGGCCACCGCATCGACGTTGGCCAGGTTGCTGGCCACCACGTTGAGCCGCTGCGACTGCGCGCTGACCGCGCTGCCGGAGATGCCGAAGATCGAGAACATCGACATGGTTTATTGCCCCTGGATGGCCGCGAGCATCGTCTTGCTCTGGCCGTTGATGAAGCGCAGCGTGGCTTCGTAGCGCACCGCGTTGTCGGCGAAGGCGGCGCGCTCGCGGTCGAGGTCCACGCTGTTGCCGTCGAGGGTGGGCTGTGTCTGCACGACGTAGCCGCGCTCGCCACCGTCGGCGCCGCTCGCGCTGCCGGCGCCCAGCGCGATGTGGCGCGCGGCACTGGCGGTGCTGTAGTCGGTGCCGGCGCTGGTGCGCATCGCGAGCGGGCTGCCGCTCGTCGTCTCGCCGGTGGCGCTGCGCATCGCATCGGCGAAGTTCATGTCGCGCGCCGCGTAGCCCGGCGTGTCGGCATTGGCAATGTTGCTGGCGATCAGGCGCTGGCGGTCGGCGCGCAGCACCAGGGCCTTCGTGTGGAAGTCCAGTGAGTTCGTCAGTTTGTCCAGCATGGTCGCCTCGCGGTCTTGGCAATGGGGGTGGGCGGCCCACCTCGGGCCGTGCGGAAATTATGGAAACCGGGCGGCTTCGGGAAGCACCGAGTAAAGGGGGGAATCGCGGCTTGTTCGGCGCTTTGTGGCGCGCGGCGGTGCCTAAAGTTCTCATCGCGGCAATGCGGCCGCCATTCCCTCTTTGCCTCTTCGGAAAGGCGCGTCATGCCCTCTTCTCGGTTCGGTTTTTCGCTGGCCGGCGCGGTGCTGCTGGCCGCACTGCTCGCGCCTGCGCACGCGCAGCAACTGGTGCCGCAGGCGCCGTCGCAAGGCGCCGAGGTCGCGCCTGAATTCGTGAGCGCCACCCAGCAGTGGCTGGACGACGCGGTGGCCAAAGCGCAGTCGGCCTCAGCCTCGCCGCTGCGCATGGAAGTGAGCATTGGCTCGCTCGACAGCCGCCTGCGGCTCGCGCCGTGCACGCACGTCGAGCCCTACATTCCCGTCGGCATGCGGCTCTGGGGCCGCACCCGGCTCGGCCTGCGCTGCACCGATGGCGGCGGCCGCTGGAACGTGTTTTTGCCGGTCACCATCAAGGCCTTCGGGCCCGCCTGGGTGCTGCGCGACAACGTGGTGGCCGGAACGGTGCTGACGCCGGCCGATGCGGTAGAGGCGGAAGCCGATTGGGCGGCGGAAGCGTCGCCGGTGGTGGCCGAAGCAGCGCAGTGGGTGGGCCAGACCGCCTCGCGCTCGCTCGTCGCCGGACAGCCGCTGCGCCAGTCGATGGTGAAGGCGGCCCAGGTGTTCGCCGCCGGCGCACAGGTGCGGGTGGTGGCGCAGGGCCCGGGCTTCGAAGTGACGTCCGACGCGCAGGCCCTGACGCCGGGCGTGGTGGGCCAGACGGTGCGCCTGCGCATGGACAATGGCCGGATGACCACCGGCATCGTGCAGGATTTGCGCACTGTGCGACTCTCGATGTAGAGCGGCACGAAAAAATGCTCAAGTTCCTTTCCGGGGTGTCGAAACTACAGGGACGATGCTTTCGCGAAGGAAGCACTGGAGTGAAAACATGAAGATTAATGCGTTGAACGATGCTGCCCTGGCAGCCGCCTCGCTCGCCACCAAGGCCGAGCGCGGTGGCGCGCCGTCCGGCACGGCTGCGCCCGACGCGGCCGGCAAGGTGCCATCGGGCGTGCCGGTCACGGTGTCGGCCACGGCCCGCTCGCTGGAAGTCTCGTCTGCCGGCACCGGCATCGACGAGGCCAAGGTGGCGGCGGTCAAGGCCGCCATTGCCGACGGCACCTTCACCGTGAACCCGGGGGCGATCGCCGACAAGCTGTTGTCCAACGCCCAGGAAATTTTGAGCCGCGTGAGGAACTGACCATGCCCGATACCCGCAACTCCACCGAATCCCTCCTGGTCGAAGTCGAGCGCCAGCTCGACGTGGTCGACGCCGGCCTGCTGGCCGCCGAGCCGGCCGTGTTGCAGGGTGCCTGCAACGACCTGCGCGACGTGGCGGTGTCGTTCGCGCGCGTGCTCGAAGCGGCCCTGTCGGCCGAAGTGTTCGACCAGGCCTTCCGCCGCCGGATCGACGCGGTGGCCCAGCGCCTGGTCACCCAGCGCCAGAGCATCGCGCGCCGCAACGTGGTGGTCGAGCGCGCGCTGGCATCGATCTTCCGGCCCTCGGCCGATGCCACCTACACACGGCCGGGCGAACGGCCCGTGTTCGCGACGCACTGAGGTCGGCGAAGGGGCGGAGACGGGCGCGCGCCGACGGCGTACTCCCCTCCGCGAATGTCCCCCGGCCTGCGGCCTCCTCCTTTATTTCGCTGCGGGGAGCACGCCATCGACGTGCGCCGGCTGGGCGGTGGTCCATCGACGGAGATCGCACGCTCTGTCCAGTGCCGAGGGCATGGGGTGTCTCCCGCAGCGAAGTAAAGGAGGAGCCGAAGGCGGGGGACATGAGCGGAGGGAGACACCCCGTGGCCTCGGCGCCCGCCCTGAAAAGCCAGACTCCGAAACTCAGTGACTTCGCATCTTCGCCCGCAGCCGCGCGATCGACTGGCTGTGCAACTGGCACACGCGTGACTCGGTGATGCCGAGCACGGCGGCGATTTCCTTCAGGTTCATGTCCTGCTCGTAGTACATGCCCATGATGAAACGCTCGCGCTCGGGCAGGCCTTCGATGGCGACCACCAGGGCCTGGCGCAGGCGCTGGTCTTTCAGCACGCTGAGCGGATCGGCCTCGGTGTCGGCTGCATGGCGGTCGAGAAAACCGTCGTCGTCGTCGCTGCCGGCACCGATGTCTTCCAGGTAGACCAGCTGCGTGCCGCGCACCCGGCCCAGCAGTGCCTGGTAGTCGGCGAGCGGCATCTTGAGTTCGGTGGCGATCTCGGATTCGGCCGGCGAGCGGCCCAGCCGCTGCTCCAGCTTGTGCACGGCGCGCTCGATGTCCTTCTGGCTCTTGCGCGAACCGCGCGAGAGCCAGTCGCCTTCGCGCAGCTCGTCGAGCATGGCGCCGCGAATGCGTTGGGTGGCGAAGGTTTCGAACTGCACGCCCTGGCTGGCTTCGTAGCGCGAGAGCGCGTCGGCCAGGCCGATCATGCCGACCTGGATCAGGTCGTCGAGTTCGACGTTGGCGGGCAGCTTCGCGATCATGTGGTGCGCGAGGCGCTGCACCAGCGGCACGTACTGGCGAATCAATCCGTCGCGGTCGAGGCGGCCCTGCGGGTTGTACATCTGGTTGGCGGCGGCAGCAGCGGTGGGAGCGGTAGCGAGCATTGCGCGATGTCGTTTGTCAGGCGCCGAGACCGACCGGCGAGAAATAGCAGGGCAGGTCGGCCGTCTTCGGGTCGAACGCCGAGCGCTGCGAGGCATGCATCGAGGCGCGCACCAGGCCGCGGGCGTCGCCGGTCTTCCAGTCGTCGGGGATGCGCTGGCCGTTGCTGATGCCGCGCACCGTGAACTCGTGGCGCATCAGCGTGTCGAGCACCGGGCCGATCTTGGCCGCTTCGTCGAGCTTGGACACGATGGCTTCGCGCGTGCCGCCGATCTTGAAGGCGATGGCGATGTCTTCCAGCGTGTCGCCGTGGGCGCCGGCATTGAGCACCAGCACGCGCTTGATGTTCGGGATGTCCAGCAGGTCGAGCAGGTCGCGGCGACGCGGATCGTGCGGCGCGACGCCGGCGCTGTCGATGATCACGACCTTCTTGCCGGCCAACAGATTCAGCAGATCCTGCAGCGCCGCGCGGTCGTGCGCGAGGTGCGCCACCACGCCGAGGCTGCGGCCATGGGCGCGCAACTGTTCGTGGGCGCCAGCGCGCTGGGTGTCCAGCGTGATGAGGCCGACGCCGGCCGCACCGTGCAGCTGGGCGCCCATCGCGGCCAGCTTGGCGGCGCTCGTGGTCTTGCCGACGCCGGTGGCGCCGATGAGCGCGAAGACGCCGCCTTCTTCGGGAATCGACGGCAGCGGCGCGGTGTTGCCGAGCCGCGCTTCGAGCGCCTGCATCAGCCAGCGCACGGCATCGCCGGCTTCCAGCGATGCGGGCATGGCTTCGAGCACCGAGCGGGCGAGACCGGGCGAGTAGCCGGCGCGCACCAGCTTGAGCATCAGGTTCGACTGGATCGGGTCTTGCCGGGCATAGCCGAGCCAGGCCAGCGCGGAGAAGCGCTCGTCCATCATGTCCTTCATCGCCTGCAATTCGGCGATCACGCTGGTGGGCGCTTGCGGTGCGGGCGATGCCTCCACGGCAGCCACGACAACAGGCGCCACTTGTGCCGCGGGAACGGGCACGGCGACCGGCGCAGCGCGCAGCACCGGCGCCGGGGCGGGTGCAAGTGCCGGCATCGGCTGCTCGGTGGTTGCCGGCATCGCGGCTTCATGCTGGCGCCGCAGCATGCGTTCGCGCACATAGTCCTGGAACGACAGCGTGCTCATCGCCAGCTGTTCGGTGTCGGCTTCCACGCCGATGTCGAGTGCGGGTGCCGGCACGGGCGCGACGACGAC
Organism: Variovorax sp. PAMC 28711; assembly: GCF_001577265.1. Classification (NCBI taxonomy): domain Bacteria; kingdom Pseudomonadati; phylum Pseudomonadota; class Betaproteobacteria; order Burkholderiales; family Comamonadaceae; genus Variovorax; species Variovorax sp. PAMC 28711. The sequence goes on from NZ_CP014517.1 coordinate 2,469,683, forward strand.
GACCGCCGCCGGCTGCGCTGCGGACACGGTCAGCGGCGCGGTGCTGCTGCCATCGATCATCGCGAGCGCGGCTTCGGTGGCGGCCATCACCTCGACGCCGTCGGGCACCTGGCGGTTCGACAGGATCAGGGTCTCGTCGCCGAAAGCGGCACGTGCCTTGGCCAGTGCCTCGCGGGCGGTCGGTGCGACAAAGCGTTGAATGTTCATGCGGAAGCACCTCGAAGGATCGGGCCGATGCGGATCGTGTGGGTTTCAGGAATTTCGCTGTGCGCCAGCACCTGCAGACGCGGCGCTACGCGGCGCACCAGGCGCGAGATGGCGCCGCGGATCGCGTCGGGCACCAGCAGGCAGGCCGGCACGCCCTGCTCTTCCTGCTTGTTCGCCACTTCGGCGGCGGTGCGCGTGAAGAGTTCGGCCACGCCGGGGTCGAGCGCTGGCGCCTGTGCGTTGGCCAGCGCTTGCACCAGCAGCCGCTCGAAGCCGGGCTCGATCGCGATCACGTCGAGCTCCTTGGTCGCGCCGTAGATCTGCTGCACGATGGCCGGCGACAGCGCCACGCGCACCCGGCGCGCCAGCTCGGCGGCGTCGGTGGTCTGACCGGCGTGTTCGGCCAGCGTCTCGACGATGGTGCGGATGTCGCGGATGTGCACGGATTCTTCCAGCAGCAGTTGCAGCACCTTCTGGAACGTGGCGAGCGGGACCAGCTTGGGCACGACTTCCTCGATCAGCTTGGGGGCCAGCTTGCTCACGTGTTCGACCAGTTGTTGGGTTTCGGTACGGCTCAGCAAGCGCGCTGCCTGAACCTGCATCAAGTGTGAAAGATGCGTGGCCATCACGGTGGGCGAATCAACCACGGTAAAACCGGCCATTTGCGCGGCTTCCTTCTGCCGCTCCTCGATCCAGTGCGCCGGCAGGCCGAAAGCGGGGTCGGTGGTCGGGGTGCCGATCAGCGGCGTGGTGATGCCGCCGGGATTGATCGCCAGGTGCATGCCCGGGAAGGCTTCGCCTTCGGCCACGATCACGCCGCGCAGCGTGACGCGGTAGCCGCTCGGCTTGAGTTCGAGGTTGTCGCGCACATGCACGGCCGGCGGCAAGAAGCCGACCTCCTGCGCGAACTTGCGGCGCACGCCCTTGATGCGCGTGAGCAGGTCGCCCGCGCGGTTCTTGTCGACGAGAGCGATGAGGCGGTAGCCCAGTTCGAGGCCGAGCAGGTCGACCGGCTGCAGGTCGTCCCAGCTGGCTTCGGCATCGGCTGCAGGCGGCGGTGGCGGCGCATCGGCGGCGGGCGGCGGGCGCCGCGAGATCACCCATGCGCCGTAGCCGAGCACCCCGGCCATGGCGAGGAACACCCCGTTCGGCATGCCCGGAATCACGCCCAGCAAGGCCAGGATGCCGGCAGTGAGCCCGAGCACGCGCGGCGAGGTGAAGAGCTGTTGCACGATCTGGTGGCCGACGTCTTCTTCCTTGCCCACGCGCGAGATCACCATCGCCGCGGCGACCGAAATCAGCAGGCCGGGAATCTGCGCGACCAGCGCGTCGCCCACGGCCAGCAGCACATAGGTATCTGCCGCCTTGCCGACCGCCAGGCCGTGCTGCAGCACGCCGATGGTGAAGCCGCCGATCACGCTGATGACGAGGATCAGGATGCCCGCGATCGCGTCGCCGCGCACGAACTTCGAGGCACCGTCCATGGCGCCGAAGAAGTTGGCTTCTTCCGCCACTTCGAGGCGGCGGCGGCGTGCTTCCTTCTCGTCGATCACGCCGGCGTTGAGGTCGGCGTCCACCGCCATCTGCTTGCCGGGCATCGCGTCCAGCGTGAAGCGGGCCGACACTTCGGCGATGCGCTCGGCGCCCTTGGTCACCACCACGAAGTTGATGACCACCAGGATCGCGAACACGATCAAGCCCACCGCGAAATTGCCGCCGATGAGAAAGTGGCCGAACGCCTCGATCACCGCGCCGGCCGCGCCCGGGCCGGTGTGGCCTTCGAGCAGCACCACGCGCGTGGAGGCCACGTTGAGCGACAGCCGCATCAGTGTGGTGAGCAGCAGCACCGACGGAAAAGCCGCGAAGTCGAGCGGCCGGATCATGTAGGCCGCCACCATCATCACCATCAGCGCGACCGCGATGTTGATGGTGAAGAAGGTGTCGAGCAGCCAGGGCGGGATCGGCAGCACCATCAGCGCGAGGATGGCGACGACCAGCAGCGGCGCGGCAGCGCGCTGGAACATCGCGCCCTGCGTGCCGAACCACTGACGAATGGCTTGCGGGTTCATGCGGAGGTGCTTTCGGCAGACGGTTTCTTGTGGAGCGGATCGAGCTCGGGCGGCACGAAGGGCTCGGGCACGACCTGCGGCATCGGGGCCTCACCGCGCAGCGCGGCCTTCAGGCGATACACATAGGCCAGCACCTGCGCCACCGCGGTGTAGAGGCTGGCGGGAATCGGCTGGTCGATCTCGGCGTGGGCATACAGCGCACGCGCCAGCATCGGCGACTGCACCACCGGGATCGAATATTCCTTCGCGATGTCGCGGATCTTCATGGCCAGCAGGTCGGCTCCCTTGGAGATGACCTGCGGCGCGCTCATTTCCTTTTCGTCGTAGCGCATCGCCACGGCAAAGTGGGTCGGGTTCATCAGGATGAAGTCGGCGCGCGGCACCGCGGTGATGCTGCTGCGCTGCGCCATGTCGCGCGCGTTGTTGCGCTGGCGTCCCTTGGTGTGCGGGTTGCCGTCGGCTTCCTTGTGTTCCTGCTGGATTTCCTGGTGCGACATCTTCAGCTTGGCGCGGTGGAAGTGGTTCTGCAGCGGCACATCGACCAGTGCGGCGGCCAGCACCACCAGCAGCACCAGGCTCAGGCCGGTGACCAGCCAGTCGCCCATCGCGGCCAGCCCGGCCGGCGAGTGCTGCATCCCGAGTTGCGCGATGGTGTGCAGCGAGCCTGCCGCGAACAGATAGCCGACCGTGCCGAGCAGCCCCGACAGCAAGACCAGCTTGGCGACGTTCACGAGTTGCTGCTTGGAGAGCAGGTTGCCGATGCCCGAGAGCGGATTGAGCCGGTTCAGGTCGGGCGTGATCGACTTGAGGCTGGCGACCCAGCCGCCGGTAGCCACGGTGGTCGCGACGGCGGCGAACAGCACGATCGCCGCGAAGATCGCGCACGCGGTCAGCCCGACCGTGGTGTACGCGGTCAGCCGCGCGAGCATGTCGGCGGGTTGCTGCACGTTGGCGGCGTTGAAATGAAAAGCCTGGGCCAGGCCAGCGCGCATGCGCTCGAACGCGGTGGGCGCCAGCAGCAGCAATGCGACGCCGCCGGTGCCGAGCACGGCCAGGTGCGGCAGGTCTTTCGAACGCGCGGCCTGACCATCGCGACGCGCCTGGTCGAGCTTGCGTTGCGTGGCGGGGAGTTGACGATCCTGGCTGCTGGACATGAGGGGCTTCGGGTGTGCCGTTCATTGTCCGGAGCGGTGGCGCTTTCGAAGCGCCGATAAGCGGGTGCAGGGCCGGTCAATTCCCGGTGCTGCCGGTGCCGGCGATCTTTTGCGGCGCTTTCTCCGCGACCTTGTCGGCCGCCTTGCGGTCGCGCTGCACCTGGTCGGTGATGGCCTTCACCGCATCGGGCGCGTCCATGCGCGCGGTGCCGAGCAGCCGCGATTCGGCTTCGCGCGTGAGCACCGTGATGCTGATGCGGCGGTTCACCGGCGACAGCGCGTTGGTCTTGTCCATCAGGTCGCTGGCCGCGAGCCCGACCACGCGCACGAGCTTCTCGTCGGGCATGCCCGAGGCCACGAGTTCGCGGCGCGAGGCGTTGGCGCGGTCGGCCGAGAGTTCCCAGTTTCCGTAGCCGCGGTCGCCGTTGCCGTAGGGTGCGGCGTCGGTGTGGCCGGCCAGGCTCACGCGGTTTTCCACGCCGTTCAGCGAGGTGCCGATGGCGCGCAGGATGTCGCGCATGTAGGGCTTCACCAGCGCGGCGCCGGTGTCGAACATGGGGCGGTTCTGCGCGTCGACGATCTGGATCTCGAGGCCGTCGAGCGTCACTTCGAGGCGAACCTGCGATCTGAATTCCTTCAGGATCGGGCTCTCGTTGATGAGGCGCTCGATCTTCTGCTGCAGCGACGCCATGCGGCGCGCGTCCTGGCTGGCCGCCTCGCGCTTCATGTCGTCGTCGTTCATGCGCGCGCGGTCGTTGTTCTGGCCCTGCGACTTGCGCACCTGGCCGACGCTGCGCGTGAGGTCGGTGCCGCCACCGGGAATGATGCTGGAGCTGTTGCCTGCGCCGGAGCCGCCCGGCATCGCCACCTGCAGCGGCGAATTGAAGTACGAGGCGATGCCCTGCAGGTCGCCCTTGGCGGTCGAGCCGAGCAGCCACATGAGAAGGAAGAACGCCATCATGGCGGTCACGAAGTCGGCGTAGGCGATCTTCCAGGCGCCACCGTGGTGGGCATGGGCCGTCTTCTTCACCCGTTTGATGATGATCGGCTGGAGCTTCTTGGTGCCGGGGCTGGTGGCCATGGTGTGTTCCTGCCTACTTCTTCTTTACGTGGGCTTCGAGCTCGCTGAAGCTCGGGCGGTCGGTCGAGAACAGCACCTTGCGGCCGAACTCGATCGCGGTGGTCGGGTTGTAGCCCTGCATGCTCGCGAGCAGCGTGGTCTTGATGCACTGCAGCTCCTTGGAGGCGTCTTCGGCCTTCTGCTCGAGCAGGCCGCCGAAGGGCTCGACGATGCAATACGCCAACAGGATGCCGAGGAAGGTGCCGACCAGCGCCGAGCCGATCATGGCGCCGAGCACGGCGGGCGGCTGGCCGACCGAGCCCATGGTGTTCACCACGCCGAGCACGGCCGCCACGATGCCGAAAGCCGGCAGGCCGCCGGCCAACCGCGCGATGGCGGCCACTGGCGCATGTTCTTCCTGGTGGTGCGTTTCGATCTCGCTGTCCATCAGCGCTTCGATCTCGTGCGCGTTGAGGTTGCCCGAGACCATCATGCGCAGGTAGTCGGTGGTGAACTCCACGACGTGGTGGTCCTTGCCGACGACCGCGTACTTCTGGAAGATCGCCGAATCCTGCGGTGCCTCGACGTCCTTCTCGATCGACATCAGGCCTTCCTTGCGCGCCTTCTGCAGGATGTCGTAGAGCAGCGCCATCAGTTCCATGTAGCGCGCCTTGGTGTACTTGGAACCCTTGAAGGCCTTGGGCACGGCCTTGAGCGTGGCCTTCAGCACCTTGGGCTGGTTGTTCACGACGAAGGCGCCGAGGGCACCGCCGCCGATCACCATCATCTCGATGGGCAACGCGTGCAGCACGACGCCGATGTTGCCGCCGTGGATGATGTATCCGCCGAAGACGCAACCCAGCGCGACGAGGTAACCGATGATGACGAACATGGGGCAGTGATCAGTTCAAGGGCAGTGGGGCGCGGCAACAGGCAGTGCACCGCGCATGCCACGATTGGGCGCTGGGTCGGGCTTGGGCGCTCCATGGAAAAGGGCCCGTAGAAGGGCCCTTATCGCGTCTTTGACCGTTGGCGCGGTGCGCAGAATTCACTGCAAATGAATGCCACCTGCCGCCGCACCCTTGCCCGCCCGCGCCGGCGGCACGCACAGCCCGCAGACGTAATGCTTGGCGTTCTCGTAGGGCTCGGTCACGAAGTGGCCGCCGCAGCGGGAACACTTCGTCATGGCGAGCATGTTGTTCTCCATGAAGCGCACCAGGCGCCAGGCCCGCGTGATCGACAACTGGGGTTCCAACTCGCAGGAACTGATCTGCTCGGTGTAGAGCTGGTAGGCCTTGATGAGCACGTCGACCGGCTCGAGGTCGCTGGTCTTGGCCAGATAGCTGTGAATGTTCTGGAACAGCGATGCGTGGATGTTCGGCTGCCAGGTGAGGAACCAGTCGGTCGAGAACGGCAGCTGGCCCTTGGAAGGCGACTTGCCGGCCACCTCCTTGTAGAGGCGCAACAGGCGCTCGTAGGAGAGTTCGGTTTCGCTCTCGAGCACCTGCAGGCGTGCGCCGAGCCCGATCAGGCTGACCGCGCGACCGATCTGTCGCGAATCGCCGAGGACGCTTTTGGATGTGGCCATGACAGTTGCTCGCGTCTTCTTCGTTCAGGGCTGGATGGTCTCGGCGTAACGGCCGGCCATCACGATGCCCGCATGCAGGCGCGTCGTCGCGTCGTTCACCGTGCGGCCGCTGAGGTTGTGTTGCGTCAACAGGCTCCAGACCATGTCGTCGTCGGCGCGGAAGCGGCACAGCAGCATGCTGCCCGAGGCGATCTTCATGATCTGCGCCGGGGACAACGCTTCGATCAGGTCGGCCGATTCTTCCGGCAGGCCGAGACGGAACAACGCCTGTGCCTTGTCCGCGCGGATGAGGCTCTGGGCCAGCATCAGGTAGGTGAGGTTGGCTTCACGAATCTCGGCAAGGATCTGTTCGCTGGTCATTTCGGTGGCTTTCGTAGGACATCGTCCCGTTTGCGTTAAAGCCGATTCTGATCTTCGTAACAAAAACTTTAATAAGTAAACAACTGTTAACAGCGTCTCTTTCTTGCGCCGTTTTGTCGTCCTGCGCCCTACGTCCAAAGTGTTCATGTGAACTTCCAGATTACAAAAACGGTGACGCTTTCGGCACCTTCGAGGTCGAAGGTATTCATTTATGAAGTCAAGGCCATGAAGCGGGGTGCTTGTTCCTCTGTTCACACGCTTCGCCAGAACCTTCAACTTGTTGGCGGCGTTGTGACGAGTGTGGCGTTGCAGACACGAATCGCGTGCTCGCAACCTCTGCAGTTCTTCCGGATTCTTGAGGGTGCGTTACGAAAAATAAAAGCCTCAAGCGCAGGCCGCATCGCACCGAAAACAAACCCAACGGGCCGCAAATGCGTTCCGCCAGGTGGCCAGTCTCTTTGCTGGCGTGACAGTGGCAGCAATGCCTGATTTATTCAGCTTTAAAGGAGCTTTCCATGGCCTCGATCATCAATACCAACATCAGTTCGCTGACCGCCCAACGCAACCTCTCGATGAGCCAGTCGTCCCTGGCCACGTCGATGCAGCGTCTGTCCTCAGGCCTTCGCATCAACAGCGCCAAGGACGACGCCGCCGGCCTCGCCATCTCCGAGCGCATGAGCTCGCAGATTCGCGGCATGAACCAGGCTGTGCGCAATGCCAACGACGGCATCTCGCTGGCGCAAACCGCTGAAGGCGCGCTGGGCGAAGTCGGCAACAACCTGCAGCGCATCCGCGAACTCGCCGTGCAGTCGGCCAATGCCACTAATTCGACGACGGACCGCGCAGCGCTCAATGCCGAAGTGACCCAGCTCGTTTCGGAAATCGACCGCGTGTCCAAGCAAGCCGACTTCAACGGCACCAAGCTGCTCGACGGCTCGTTCAGCAGCCAGCTGTTCCAAGTCGGTGCGAATGCAGGCCAGACGATCGCTGTCGACAAGATCGCTAATACAACGGCCGGCGCGCTGGGCAATGTCAAGTTTGCCGCATCGGTCACCGGCGCCGCGATCACAGACGCTGCCGCCGCTGCGACCCTCGGCGGGTTCACCATCAACGGCGTCACGATTGGAGACGTCAAGGTCACCGTTGGGATGACCGGCGCAGACCAAGGTAAGGCGCTGGCCAGCGCGATCAACGCGAAGATGGGCGAGACCGGCGTCTACGCGACGCAGAACGAGACCGACCCCAGCCAAGTCGTGCTGACCTCGATCAAGGCAGGCAAGGATTTGGTGATCGCGGATGGCGCGGTCGGCACGGCAGCTGCGTCAGGTCAAGCAGCGGATACGACTGAAGTCGATGACGCCGATTTCAGCTTCGCCAAGGACCTGGACATCACGTCCGTGGCCGGCGCCCAGAAGGCCATGGAAATCATCGACGCCGCCCTGACGCAAGTCAACGGCAGCCGTGCTGACCTCGGCGCGATCCAGAACCGCTTCACCTCGGTGGTCACGAACCTGCAAACCAACGCAGAAAACACCTCGGCGTCGCGTTCGCGGATCCAGGACGCCGACTTCGCGGCCGAAACGGCCAACCTGTCGCGCGCCCAGATCCTGCAACAAGCCGGCACGGCGATGGTCGCCCAGGCCAACCAGTTGCCGCAAACGGTGCTGAGCCTGCTGAAGTAATCAGGTAGCGCACAGGCGCACGCACAAGGCGGCTGACGGATTTCCCGTCCGCCGCTTTTTGGCCATTCGGCCGAAGGAGAAACGACATGGCAGCAGCGATTTCATCGGCCGGCATCGGCAGCGGTCTCAAGGTGGACGACATCATCACGAGCCTGATGGCGATCGAGAAGAAGCCGCTGAATGCGCTGAAAACCCAGGCCGCGGTGCTCGACAGCAAGATATCGGCCTTCGGCACGCTCACCGGACAACTGGCGTCACTGAGCGATGCGGTCGACAAGCTCAAGCTGCCGGGCACTTGGAACGCCAAGTCGGTAGTCTCGTCGACGCCGTCCGCCGTCGGCGCGAGCGTGTCGGGCGACAGCGCGCAGGCCACGTCGTTCAGCGTGGCGGTGTCGCAGCTCGCGCGGTCGCAGTCGGTGGCGTCGAGCGCGGTGGCCGCGGGCAGCGGCTTCGGCGCCGGCACGCTGTCGATCCAGCTCGGCAGTTGGGCCACCGGCAGCCCGTCGGCCTTCACCGCCGGCAGCGCCGCAGCGGTGTCGGTCACGGTGGAAGAGGGCGACAGCATGGCGACCATCGCCTCCAAAATCAACGCGTCCGGCGCCGGCGTCTCGGCGACGGTCCTGAAGGACCTGTCGGGCGAGCGCCTCCTGATCCGTTCGTCGAACACCGGCGTGGCCAACGGCTTTCGCATCCGGTCCGCCGACGATGCCGCCGCCACCGGCCCGAGCCTCGGCGCGCTGGCCTTCGACCCCGAGGCCGGCGCGACCGGCATGGCGGCCAATGCGGCCCGGTACGGGCTCAATGCGCAGGCCACGATCAACGGCATCGCGATCGACTCCGCGAGCAACACCCTGATCGACACGGTGCCCGGCCTCACGCTCACGTTGTCGCAGGTCACGACCTCGCCGGTCGAGGTGGCGGTCGGCAACGACACCACGAAACAGACCGACGCGATCAACGCGTTCGTCAAGGCCTACAACGCGATGAACCAGCTCATCAATGCGGCCACCAAATACGACGCCACCGCCAAGGCGGGCGCGCTGCTGCAAGGCGATTCCACGACCACCGGCCTGCAGACGGCCATGCGCAGCATGATCGGTGCGATGTCCGGCGGTGGCAGCACGCTGCAGCGGCTGTCGGACCTCGGCGTGTCGATCGCCAAGGACGCAGCGGGCGACCTGGCGGTCGATTCGACCCGGCTCGCCACGGCCCTGAAAGACCCGTCGGCGGTCAGGCAGTTCTTCATCAGCGCGGCAGGCGCCTCCGACAGCGGCGCCGGCTTCGCGACCCGGATGTCGGGATTTCTGCAGTCCGCGATCGGCAGCACGGGCGTGCTCGGCACCAAGACCAGTTCGCTGCAAACCCAGAAAAGTCTCAACACCAAGAGTCAGGACAAGCTCTCCGATCGCCTCACCCTGGTGGAAGAGCGCATGCGCAAGCAATACACCGCGCTCGACACCAAGATGGCCTCGCTCAATGCGCTGAGCGCCTATGTGACGCAGCAGGTCGCCACCTGGAACAAGTCGACGGGTTGAGTCGACGACAGGCATTGAGTTTGCCCGTCGACTGCCGATAACAAGAGTGTGAAGTGAATGCAGCGCACCCCTCGCGAAGCACCCAAGGAACACACCATCATGTACACACCGCCCAGTCTCCGCGCCGCCAATGCCTACAAGAACGTCGGCGTCCAATCCAGCGTCGATGGCGCCACTCCGCACCAACTCGTGGTGCTGTTGTTCGAAGGCCTGCAGCAGGCCGTGCAGGCTGCAAGCGGCGCCTTGCAGAGGGGCGACGTGGCCGTCAAGTGCGCGCAGATCATGCGGGCGGTGCGTTTCCTGGAGGAAGGCCTCAAGGGTGGGCTCGACGTCGAGCGCGGCGGCGAACTGGCCGAACGGTTGCGTTCCCTTTACGATTACTGCATTGAACGGCTCACGCTCGCCAACCTGCGCAACGATGGCGCGCTGTTGGCTGAAGTGGCCGACCTCATCGCCCCCGTGGCCGAGGGCTGGAAAGCAATCGGTCGACAGCCGCACCCCGCTGTCGGCCAGCCCGCCTGAGGGCAGGAACGGAGTTTTCGATGGAAGACCGACTGCTGGACTATTACAAGGCGATCGAAGCCTCGAGCCTTCAGATGCTCGCGGCCGCGCGTCGCGAAGACTGGGACGACGTGGTGCGCTGCGAAGGCGCCTGCGCCGTGCTGATCGAGCAGCTGCGCTACCGCTCGAAGAGCGAACTGCTGCCGCGCGAGCACCGCGCCGAGAAGTCGAAGATCATGCAACGCATCCTGCGCAACGACGCCGAAATCCGCGTGCTCGCCGAGCCTTGGCTCAGCCAGTTCGCGCAGATGTTCGATGCGAAACTTCAGCTGATCCATTGAGGGTGTACAAAGACTGCTCACGGGTTCAGGGAGCATTCGAAGTCAACCAGGCGCCGAGGGCGCCGTGTTCCTCATGAAGCTTGCCTACGCCAATGACGGTTATGTGTGGCCTGTTCCGCCCGGTGCGGCCGCGCCACTGCTCGCGCTGGACGACAACGCGCCGACCTGCGAGATCGTCGGCCTCAACGCCCAGCGCGCCCAGGGCCGCCTGATCCGTTTCGTGCCGGCCGAACAGGTCGCCCACGTCCAGCTCAACCAGTTGCGCCGCCCGACCGCGCTGCGCTTCGACCATTTCCGCATGCTGGTGCTGTCGGAGTCGCTGCCGGTGGTGCCGGGCGCCGCCGGCCTCTTGACGTACGACATCGTCTGGGCCGACGGCTCCAGAAGCAGCGGCCAGAGCCTCGGCCGGCAGGAAATTCCGTTCGGCCTTTTTCTGTTCATGCTGACCGAGGACGGGGACGCGGTGCGCCGCGCCTTCGTGCCGCGGGTGAGCCTGCGCAGCGTGTCGTGGTCGGAGCCCGGAGACCCCGGGCGCGGCGGCGCGCCGCCCGAGCCGCCGCTCGACGCGATGCCGCCCGAGGTGACCACGCCGGAAGAGCTGCTGCTGCAACTCGCGGCCCAGAGCCGCATGCCCATCGTGCGCATCGGCCAGGCATTGAAGTCGCTCGGCATGGTCACCGAGGCGCAGCTCGCCGAGGCGCTGGAGAAGCAGCAGGTCGACCGCGGCGTGCCGCTGGGCGAAATGCTGGTGCGCATGAACGTCGTGACGCGGGCCGACCTGCAGGTCGCGCTGGCTCGCAAGATGGGCTATCCGCTGGTCGACCTCGATGCCTACCCGGTGGCGGCCGACGCGATGCGCAAGGTGCCGCACGAGGTCGCGCGCCGGCTCGAACTCATGCCGCTCATGCTGCACGAAGGGCGGCTGATCGTCGCGCTCGACGATCCGGCCAACCGGCGTTCGGCGCTCGACGAGATCGAGTTCGTGTCGCAAATGAAGGTGGTGGGCGTCATCGGCCAGTGCCGCGATCTGCCGGCCGTGCTGTTCAAGGCCTACGACAAGATCGGCGCGACCGCCCAGGGCAAGCCGATCTCGGGCGACCCGAGCCAACCCATCGAGTTCGATCTGGCGGGCACCACCGAACTGCTGGAGACGCTCGAGAAAGAAGGCGTTTCGCGCTTCGACGAGGATTCGCCGATCGAGCAGTCGGACAACTCGCTGGTGCGGATGATCAACCGCATGATCCTGGAAGCGCACGCGCAGGGCGTGTCGGACATCCACGTCGAGAGCTATCCGGGCCGCGAAAAGATCCGCATCCGCTTTCGGCGCGACGGCCGGCTCTACACCTATCTGGAGCTGCCGCCGAACTACCGCAGCGCGCTGATCGCGCGCATCAAGATCATGTGCGACCTCGACATCAGCGAGAAGCGCAAGCCGCAGGACGGCAAGATCAATTTCTCCAAGTTCTCGCCGCAACACAAGCTCGAGTTGCGCGTTGCCACCATCCCGACCAACAACGGGCTCGAAGACGTGGTGATGCGCATCCTGGCGTCGGCCAAGCCGATCCCGCTCGACGCACTGGGGCTCTCGCCGAGCAACCTGGCGCAGTTCAAGACGGCGATCGAGCGGCCCTACGGCATGGTGCTGTGCGTCGGCCCCACGGGGTCGGGCAAGACGACCACGCTGCACTCGGCGCTGATGCACATCAACACGCCCGAGCGAAAGATCTGGACCGCGGAAGACCCGATCGAAATCACGCAGGCGGGTCTGCGGCAGGTGCAGGTCAATCCGCGCATCGACTGGACCTTTGCCAAGGCGCTGCGCGCCTTCGTGCGCGCCGACCCCGACGTGATCATGGTCGGCGAGATCCGCGACGAGGAGACCGCGAAGACGGCGATCGAGGCGTCGCTCACCGGCCACCTCGTGCTGTCCACGCTGCACACCAACAGCGCGCCCGAGACCGTCACGCGCCTGCTCGACATGGGCATGGACCCGTTCAACTTCGCGGACTCGCTGCTGGCCGTGCTCGCCCAGCGGCTGGTGCGCCGGCTGTGCCGCCACTGCACCACCCACCGTCCGGCCACGCCGGAAGAAGTCGAGGTGCTGCTGGCCGACTACATGCACGCCTTCGGGCCGCACGACACCCCCGCCGCGCGCGACCCGGTGCGCAGCGGCTGGCTCGCGACCCATGGCCGCAACGGCGAATTGCCCGTCTACGAACCGAAGGGCTGCAAGCAATGCGACGACACCGGCTTCAAAGGTCGCGTCGGCATCCACGAGTTGATGGTGATCTCGCGCACCCTGCGCCGCCTGGTGCAGAACGGCGCGCGGGCCGAGGAGCTGCAGGAAACCGCCTTGTTGGAGGGCATGCGCACGCTGCGGCAAGACGGCATCGACAAGGTGCTGGCGGGCCACACCACCATCGACGAAGTGCGCGCCACCAGCAACGTCTGAGCTAGACCCCGGCCGCCTTGTGCGCCGGTGCCACCTGCACGTTGTTGCGCCCGGCACCCTTGGCCTGGTAGAGCATTTCGTCGGCCTTGCGGATCAGCGCCTGGCTGGTCATGTGGCCGCCCTCGTAGCACGCAACGCCGACACTGGCGCCGACGTTGAGCGTCCGTTCGTCCAGCACGAAGGGCTCGTTCAGGGATTTCAGGATCTTCTGCGCGACACGCTCGGCGTCTTCGGGATGACCGAGCGCCTGCAGGATCACCGTGAACTCGTCACCGCCGAGCCGGGCGACGAAATCGACATTGCGCGTCGCCGTCGACAGCCGGGCGCCCACGGCGCGCAGCAACGCGTCGCCGCACGGATGGCCCCAGCGGTCGTTGATCTGCTTGAAGCGGTCCAGGTCGACGTACAGCAGCGCCATGCCCGTGTCACGCAGCCTGGACTGGTTCATCGCATCGGCGAGCCGTGCCTCGAACGCGCTCCGGTTACCGAGGCCGGTGAGCGGATCCTGGCTGGCGAGCTCTGCCAGCCGCCGTTCCTCGCGCTTTTGCCGGGTGATGTCCAGCGTCACGGCATGGAAGCCGACGACCGCGAGTCCGTCGACGCTCCACTGCGGGATGTAGCTCACTTCGTAGCTCGCGTGGCCGCTGGAATTGACGGCTTCGCTCTCGAACGTGACGCGCTCGCCGCCCAGGGCGGCGCGCACATGCGGAGCGATCGTGAGATAGCGCGTCTTGCCGAACAGCTGCTCGATCGTCTGGCCTTCGATCGACTTGCGGCTGACGCCGAACACCGGCTCGTAGGCGAGGTTGGCGAACTGGTAGCGCTCGTCCGCGCCGATGTAGGCGACCCGCATCGGCAGAACATCGGCCACGGTGCGAAGCCGCGCTTCGCTTTCGAAAAGCGCGCGCTTGTTGGCCTTGTCGGCCGAGATGTCTCGCATGATGGCCGAGAAGTGCTCGATCTTGCCGTTGCGATCGCGGTGTGCGATCACCATCTGGCTGACGGGAAACACCACGCGTTCGGCATTCCAGAGGTCCAGCTCGCCGACCCAGACGCCCTGCGCGGCGGCCGCCGGAACCACCTCGACGCTCAGGTGCGCGACCGTGGCCGGCGGATAGAAGTCGGCCATCGTCAGATCGGAAACGGGCGCGTCCGGTGCGATGCCGGTGACGCGGCGCGCCGCGGGATTCATGTAGGTGAGCCGCCCGCTCTTGTTGAGTTGCACCACGTAGTCGGTGGTCGCCTCGAAGAACCCGGTGAGCGTGCGCATCGCCTTTTCAGCGCGCGTGCGCTCGGTGATGTCCGACAGCGTGCCGACCTGGCCGGTGACCTGGCCGTCGGTCAGGATCGGCCGCATGTGCAGCGACACCAGCACGTCCGTGCCGTCCAGCCGTCGCAGCCACCGCTTCACATGGAACGGCTGCGTCTGCTGCGTGAGCGCGAGCCACTGCCGCCACACCGCGTCCCGCTCCGGCTCGGCGACCAGGCTCAGCCAGCCGCGCGCGGCGTCGGCCCGTGGCAGGCCCTGAATTTCCAGGAAGGCGTCGTTCACGTACACCATGTGCCCCGACATGTCGCAGCGGAAAAGACCCATCGGCGACGCGTCGGTGATGGTCGCAAGTTCGGTGCGCTGGTTGCGCAGTTCGGTCATGAGCGCATCGAACTCGCGCGCCAGGTCGCCCAGCTCGTCTTCGGCATGAACGTCGAGCGGCACCGTGCGGTCCGGCGCCTTGCGCAACGCATGGATCGCACCGTGCAGCCGGCCCAGCGGCCGCATCATCCACACGGTGCCGATCCACACCAGCACGCTGCTCAGCAGGGCCAGCAGCAGCATCTGGCCAAGCAAGGTCTCGCGCGCCCGTGCGAGCGGTGCGTAGGCCGCGGCCGCCGGCAACACCACGCGCAACACCCAGCCTGTGCTTCGGATGGGAACGCTGGCGATCAGATCGCCGACTTCGCTGCTTTCCCGACTCGACGCCGGCTTGAGAACGCGCAGCGGGTCCGGATGCACCACGTAGACAGGCTGCGGCCCGGTGGTCTCGATGAGGAAATAGCCGCCTTCACCCACGCGCGCGCGGGACAGCTCGCCGAGCACATTGGCCTTGGAGAGGCTCAGGCCGCCACCGACCATGCCCGCCATGCCGGCTGCGCCATCGTGAACCGGAACCACCATCACGATGGCGGGCTGGTCGGTGGTGCGGGCCTGGAGCGGCGCCGAAATGGCGGGCTCGCCGCTATCGCGCGCGCGCCGGAAGTAATCGCGGTCGGCGATGTTCAGCGCCTTCGGGTTGGGGGGATCGCTGGCCACGATGGCGCCGTCGGGGTCGATCAGCGCGAGGCCGTCGAACTTGGCGCGCAGCCCGCTGTCGGCCAGAAAGCGCTGTTGCGCCGACGAGGAGGCGAAGGTCGCAGCATTGGCGTGGCGAGCTTCCCGCGCGAGGATGTCCAGGTGGCTGGCGATCTTGTAGTCCACATCGCCGGCCGCCAGTTGCGCGAAACCCTGTTGTTGCTGCTGCATCAGGATGACGTAGCGGCTCGACAGGCCGCGGTACTGCCAGGCCCCCGTCGCTCCCACGGTGAAAAGGACCAGCGCGGTGGTCAGGAGCGCCGTCTTCGTGGGGAGCGTCAGGCGCATCGCGTCACACGGCGTCCCAGTCCACGACCGGCAGCCTCCCCGTGGCGGGTTCTGCAAACAAATAGCCCTGGAACAGCGTGACGCCGAGTTTGCGCAAGGCCGTCAGTTCTTCGGCGGTTTCCACCCCTTCGGCGATCACCCGGATGCCGAGCTCGTCGCAGGTGGCGACGAAGTCTTTCACGTTGTCGAGCTGGACGGGTTTCTGCTGGATGTCGCGCACGACGCTCATGTCGATCTTCACCACGTCGGGCTGGAACGACGACAGCAACTCGAACGGCACAAAGCCGGTGTCGTGATCGTCGAGGGTCGACGTGAAGCCGTAGCGCTTGAAGGTGCGAAAAGCGGCCGCGAGGCCCGGCAGGTCGGCCACGCGTTCGCCCCCGGTGATCTCGAACATCAGCCACTTCACGGGGAAGCCGCAGGCCGAGGCGACGCGCATGGCGGTGCGAAAACACTCGGCCTGGCCGGAAAGATCGTCCGGGGTGACGTTCAGGCTGAGTCGCGTGTCCATGCCGAGCGCCGCAGCCATCTCGATCGCCCGGGTCCGGCAGGCTTCGTGGAATGCGTAGCGCTCGTCCGGGCCGACGCGGCCCAGCACGTCCAGCGCGCCCTCGCCTTGCAGGCCGCGCACCAGCGCCTCGTACGCGAAGGTTTCGCGGCGCACGACGTCCACGATCGGCTGGAACGCCATCGTGAACTCGGGGAAGAGGGAATGGGGTTCGGTCATGGGCGGGGTCAGACTTGCATGTTCATGATGTCGGTATACGCCTGAACCATCCGGTTGCGCACATGCAGCGTGGCCTGGAAGCCGATTTGCGCTTTTTGCAGCGCGACCATGGTCTGCTCCAGGCTGACGTTCGGATTTTCGAGCTGAACTTCGCGCTGCAGGGTGGAGGCGTCGCCCTGGGCGGCGCTCACGGCCTTGAGAGCGCCGGACAGGGCGCCGGCGAAGCCGGCTTCCTGGACGGCACCGGTGGCGGCGCGTGCAGCCCCGGCCGGACGCGACGTGAGCGGGGCGGTGACGGGGTTGAGGCGGAGGTCCATGGTCGTGATGCTAAAGGCGGTCGACCGTGGCATGGCCGGGAATTGAGCCGGAAAGGCGCGCCTTATCGGGCTTATGCGGAATGGGTCGGCCCGAATAATCGTGCCACGCCCAGAGCCCACACACACCCATGTCCGCCGTCGTCGAAATACCCGTCCCCCTCGCCACCACCGCCCCGTGGTCGCGCAAGCTTGCCAGCCTGGACTCGCGCCAGCGCATGCGTTTTGCCATCGGCGTCGTGTTGCTGGTCGGAGTGGCCATCGCGGCCATCGTGATCGGTCGCCAGCCCGACTGGCGCGTGCTCTACGCCAACCTGGCCGACAAGGACGGCGGCGCCGTCATCGCCCAGCTCGCGCAGATGAACGTGCCCTACAAGTACTCCGAAGGCGGCGGCGCGGTGATGGTGCCGGCCGATCGCGTGCACGACCTGCGCCTGCGCCTGGCCTCGCAGGGCTTGCCCAAGGGCTCGGTCGCCGGCTTCGAGCTGATGGAGAACAACCGCTTCGGCATGACCCAGTTCCAGGAGAAGCTGAGTTTCCAGCGCGGGCTCGAAGGCGAGCTCACCCGCTCGATCCAGGCGCTCGGCTCGGTGCAGGCCGCCCGTGTGCACCTGGCGCTGCCCAATCAGAACGGCTTTTTTCGCGAGCAGCAGAAACCCACCGCTTCGGTGCTGCTGACGCTGCATCCAGGCCGCACGCTCGAGCGCAACCAGATCGCCGGCATCGTGCACCTGGTCGCCTCCAGCGTGCCGGAGCTGAACCCGGCCGCGGTGAGCGTGGTCGACGACACCGGCAAGCTGCTGTCGAACAACAACAACGAATCCGGCAGTGGCGCCGACGCCCAGCAACTGCAATACACCCAGCAGATCGAACAGCAATATGCGCGCCGCATCCTCGACATGCTGGAGCCCATGGTCGGCCGCCAGAACGTCAAGGCGCAGGTGACGGCCGACGTCGATTTCTCGCAGACCGAAGCCACGTCGGAAGAGCACAAGCCCAACCTGTCGGCCGACGCCAGCGCGGTACGCAGCCAGCAGACGGTGGAGAGCACCGGCGCGGCTGCCGTGGCCGCTGCGCCGTCGGGCGTGCCGGGTGCCACGTCGAACCAGCCGCCCGGCCCGTCTTCGGCGCCCGTCAACGGCGGTGCCGCACCGCTCACGCCAGCCGGCACCACGGCCACCGCCGGTGCAGCGGCCGCCCGGCCGCCGGGCAAGCGCGAGTCCACGACCAACTACGAGGTCGACAAGACCACCCGGACCGTGCGCAGCGCGACCGGCCAGATCAAGCGGCTGAGCGCGGCCGTCGTCATCAACTACCAGAGCGTGGTCGATGCCCAGGGCAGGCCCGGCGCGGCCACCGCGTTGTCGGCCCAGCAGATCGAGCAGATGACGGCGCTGGTGCGCGAGTCGATCGGCTTCAGCAAGGACCGCGGCGATTCGGTCAACCTCATGAACGCGCAGTTCCTCGCCGAGCGCAACGAGGTCGCTGAAGTCCCGATCTGGAAGAATCCGCAAACGCTCGACACGGCGCGCAGCTTCGCCTGGCCGATCGGCCTGGTGCTGATCGGCGCGATCGTGCTGCTCGGCCTGGTTCGCCCGGGCCTCAAGACCCTGGCGGCGGCCGCGCCGCCGCAGCTGCCGGGCAGCCAGCTCGACGCGATGCTGTCCGAAACGCCGCAGCGCCCCGCGCTCGCCTCCATCGCCGAAGCCCTGCCGCCGCCGGCCGCGCCCGAACAGGCCCGGCTCGAAGGCGCCCGCCAGATGGCGCGCCAGAACCCGGTCGCGGTCGCGAACATCGTGAAGACCTGGGTCAACGGCGACGAAGCCGCGGCCGCATCGGCCTGACCCGCACAAGGCGAACGCGCGATGGACGAACAAGGCCTCAACGACGCAGCGATCCTGCTGATGTCGCTTGGCGAACACGAAGCCGGCGAAGTGCTGCGCCACCTGTCGCCGCGCGAGGTGCAGAAGCTCGGCGAAACCATCTCGAGGACCCGGGCCGTCTCGCGCGAGCGCCTGGGCGCCGTGGCCGACCGCTTCGTGGTGGCGACCGCGGGCCAGAGCCTCTTTGCCGCCGACACCGGCGACTACGTGCGCGCCGTGATGAAGCACGCGCTGGGCGAAGAAAAAGCCTCGATCCTGATCGACCGCATTCTCCAGAACGGCGACCTCACCGGCATCGAAAACCTCAAGTGGATGGACGCGCCCTCAGTCGCCGAACTGCTCAAGGTCGAGCACCCGCAGATCGTCGCCGCCATCCTGGTGCACCTGGAGCCCGAGCAGGCTTCGGCCATCCTGGTGAAGCTGCCCGAACAGCAGCGCGCCGAAGTGCTGCTGCGCGTGGCCACGCTCGAAGGCATCCAGCCGGCCGCGCTCGAAGATTTGAACGAAGTGATGTTCCGCGTGCTGGCCGGCGGCGCCAAGGTGCTGAAGCCGTCGCTCGGTGGCGCGCGCACGGCGGCCGGCATGATCAACCTGCTCGGTGCCGGCGTCGACACGCAGGTGATCGAAGCCATTCGCAGCCACGACCCCGACCTCGCCTCCGAGATCGCCGAGCTGATGTTCGTGTTCGACGACGTGATGAAGCTGGACGACAAGTCGATCCAGCTGCTCTTGAAGGAAGTGGCCTCGGAGACGCTGATCATCGCGCTCAAGGGCGCGGCGCCGCCGCTGCGCAACAAGTTCCTGTCGAACATGTCGTCGCGCGCCGCCGAAGCGCTGCGCGAAGACCTCGAATCGCGCGGCCCGATGCGGCTGTCCGAGGTCGAGGCGCAGCAGAAGGAAATCCTGCGCTCGCTGCGCCGTCTGGCCGACGAGGGCCAGATCGTCCTGGGTGGCGGTGCCGGCGGCGGCATGGTCTGACGCGATGCGAAGCAGCAGCACCCGACTCATCGCCAGCGAAGACATCGCGCATGTCGCGCGCTGGCAGTTCGGCGCGGTGGGCAACGGCGGGGCCGTGCCAGAAGGCGGCATCTCCGATCCGAAAGCGCTGCGCGACGCCCACGCGGCAGGTCATGCCGAAGGCGTCGCGGCCGGCCGCGCCGAGGCGCTGGCCGAGGCCGAAGCGAGGCACGCGATCTACCGCATCAACGAAGGCCAGGACGCGGCGCGCCGGCTCGCGTCGCTGCTGCAGTCGGCCGAGGCGGGCCTGGCCGATGCGCAACAGTCGATCGCCCGCGGCACGCTGGAGATCGCCTGCGCGCTTGCGCGTCAGGTGCTGCGGCACGAGCTCGCGACCGACCCCAACGCGCTCGAGCCGGTGGTGCACGAGGCGCTTTCGCTGCTGCTGGCCGATGGCCGCGCTGCCACGGTGCGGCTCGCACCGGTCGACTTCGATCTGTTCGACGACGCGTTGCGTGCGCAGTTCTCGGGCCAGGCGGTGACGGTGCTTTCAGACACGGCCGTGCAGCCGGGCGACTGCCTGGTCGAATCGGCCGGTGCGGTGGTCGATGGCAGCGTGGCGTCGCGCTGGTCGCGCGCCGTCGCCAGCCTCGGCCTTTCGATGCCATGGCGCGAGGAGGACGGTGATGCCGCCTGAACGCCAGGTCTGGCAACGCTTCATGGACGACGCGCAGGCGCGCGCCTCGCAGGACGCGGGGCTCGCGCTGCGTGGCACGCTCACCCGCCTGACCGGCCTGGTGCTGGAGGCAGCGGGCCTGCGCGTGCCGGTCGGCTCGCAGTGCCTGGTGCGCATGGGCAACCAGGCGCCGGTGCTGGCCGAAGTCGTCGGCTTTTCGGACCAGCGCGCCTACCTCATGCCGGCCGGCGACGTGCACGGCCTCTCCAGCGGGGCCAGCGTGATGCCGGCGCCGCCCTATGTGCCGATTCCGCGGCTGGGCGAGCCCGAACGCGACGTGACCGCACGCGTCGGCGTGCTCCGGTTGCCGCTCGGCGCCGGCCTGCTCGGCCGCGTGGTCGACCCGCAAGGCACGCCGCTCGACCATCAAGGCCCGCTCGACGATGTGTCGGCCGAACCGCTCGACCGGCAACCGATCAACGCGATGGACCGCGACCCGGTGCGCGAGCCGCTCGACACCGGCGTGCGCGCGATCAACGCGCTGCTCACCGTCGGCCGCGGCCAGCGCATCGGCCTCTTCGCCGGCTCGGGCGTGGGCAAGAGCGTGCTGCTCGGCATGATGGCCCGCTACACCGAAGCCGACGTGATCGTGGTCGGCCTGATCGGCGAGCGCGGTCGCGAGGTCAAGGAATTCGTTGAAGACATCCTCGGCCCCGAAGGCCGTGCGCGCTCGGTGGTGGTGGCTGCGCCGGCCGATTCGCCGCCGCTGCTGCGCATGCAGGGCGCGGCCTACGCCACCGCGGTGGCCGAGTACTTTCGCGACCGTGGCCAGCACGTGCTGCTGCTCATGGATTCGCTCACCCGCTACGCGATGGCACAGCGCGAAATCGCGCTGGCCATCGGCGAGCCGCCGGCCACCAAGGGCTATCCGCCGTCGTGCTTCGCCAAGCTGCCGCAGCTGGTGGAACGCAGCGGCAACGGGCTCAACGGCGTCGGCTCGATCACCGCGTTCTACACGGTGCTGTCGGAAGGCGACGACCAGCAGGACCCGATCGCCGACGCGGCCCGCGCCATCCTCGACGGGCACATCGTGCTGTCGCGTTCGCTGGCCGAAGAAGCGCACTTTCCGGCGATCGACGTCGAGCAGTCCGCCTCGCGCGTGATGCACAACGTGGTTTCGCGCGAACACAACGACTGCGCGCGCCGCTTTCGCGCAACCTATTCGCGCTACCGCCAGAGCCGCGACCTGGTGCGTCTGGGCGCCTACGCGGCGGGCAGCGACCCCGCGCTGGACGAAGCAATTCGCCTGCAGCCGGCCATGACCGCCTTTCTCCAGCAGGACATGTACGAAGGCGCGGCGCTCGGCGCCAGCATCGGCGCCATGGCCGGCACGCTCGGCGACCGCGCCTGAGCCCTGTTGTCAGTGAACTCCCCGAAAGCCGAACCATGTCCGACCTGAGCGCCTTGCAGACCGCCGTCTCACTCGCCACGCGCGAGCGCGACGCCGCCGCCCAGCGGCTCGCCCAGGCGCGCCAGGGCTGGCTCGCGGCGCAGGTGCAGCTCGACCAGCTCGACAGCTACGCGCAGGAGACGCAGGCCCGCTGGACCGTGCAGGCCGCGCGCTGCGCGCCCGAAATCATGGTCCACCACTATCAATTCATGGAGCGGCTGACGCACGCGATCGGCCTGCAGACCGGCACCGTGGCGCAGCAGGCCGGCATGGTCGCGCTGCTGGCCGACCGGTTGCGCGTGGCCGAGATGCGGCGCGAAAGCCTGTTGCAGGTTTATGCGCGCCGCGAAAGCGCACAGCGTCGCGCACTCGACCGGCGCGAGCAGAAGATCTCCGACGAGCAGGCCGCGCTTCAATACCGTCGCCTGGCCGGCGGCGTGCTGGGAGGCATCTGATGGCCATCGACATCGCACGGAGCAGCGAAGCGAGTGCCCCCGCCTCGGGTACCGCGTCGCGCGGCAAGTCCGCCGCGCCAGAAGCCATCGGCACCTTCGGCGCCGTGCTTGCGTCGATGGACGAGGCGCCCGCGGACTGCACGTCGGCCGTATCGAAGGGCAGTGCATCCGACACACTGGAAGATACGGTCAAGACCACCGACGGCAGCGCGCCGACCGATGCTGCACTTCCTGCAGCCGCACAACCCGTGGTGGCCGCACCGGTCCCGGTCGACCCTTCTGCCTTGTTGCTGGCACAGAGCACGCTCGGCGCTGTCGGCGTGATGCCGCCACCCGTGCGCGACACCGGCGTGCCGCCGTCCGATACGTCCGTCATGGCCGGTGTGACCGCCGGCATCGGCCGCGTCGGCGATCCGCAAGGCGTGCCCGAAGCCTCCGGCCTGCCGACCCCGCCGCTGGCGCCGCGGCCCGCGGTGACCACGCCGGGTGTGGCCCGCGACACCGGCACGGTGGACACGCCCTCGGCCGCGCTCGGCGTGGCCCTGCTCGGTCGTGCCGATGGGAAGAACGAAGGGCGCAAGGATCCGCTGCGCACCGCCGCCACGCAGGAGGCGGGCACCGTCTCCGCGACGCGCCAGACCGCCGCGAGTGCGACGGCCGCCGCGGCCGCCACCGATGCCGCGGCCAGCACCCGCGCGCTCGCGCCTGCTGCCGAATTCGCCGTAGCAGCGCCTGTCCTGGCAACCGCGCTGGCCAATGAAATTCCCGCTCCGTGGCGTCGCCTGGAGCGCGCGCCGGACGGCAGTGCGGGCCACGCCGGCCTCGCGACCGGCAACGACACGGCACTGGCGGCGCCGCCGCTGATCAGCGCGCCCGACGCCTCCGGCGCGACCGCTTCAGGCGCCGGCGCCGGCTTCACCGAGCGGCTGGTCGACCAGGTCAGCTGGTGGATGGCGAACCGCAGCCAGGGCGCCGAACTCAAGCTCGACATGCCCGACGGCGCGCCGGTGTCGGTGACCGTGCAGATCACCGGCAACGAGGCGCATGTGGCCTTTCGCAGCGACTCGCCCGAGGCGCGCCAGTGGCTGGGCGCCGCACTGCCGCAGTTGAAGGAAATGTTCGGAAACGAAGGGCTCATGCTCTCGGGCGCGTCGGTCGGCCAGTCCGGCAGCGGATCCGAGCAGGAAGCCGCGCGCGATGCGCAGCGCGCCCTGCGTTCCGGCACACCCCCGGGCGGCTCCGGCAGTCTCGACCCCGTGGCCGCGCCAGCCGCGCGGCCTCGCACGGTGACGGAACGCGCGCTCGACCTGTACGTCTAGCCGCGGTCGAAGCACCGCTAAAGCGCCGCTTTCCCCCCTTTTATCGGGGCTTGGGAAAGGCGGCGGACTCGAATAATCGGTTCCATGCAGACCCCGCCGCGCCTCGCGCCAAGGGTCGTTCCTGCCGCAACCGAAGGAAATCCCGTGTCCGCCCCTGCTGCCACTGCCACTGCCCAGGCCCCCGAAGCGCCGAAGAAGGGTGGCAAGAAATCAATGCTGATGCTGATCGTCGTCGCCGTGGCGATGCTCGGCGGTGGCGCGGGCGGCGCCTGGTACTTCCTGCAGAAGCGCGCGGCCGCGGCCACCGACGACGAGCCCGTGGCCCACGCGCCGGCCGAGAAGCACGCCCCGACCTACCTGCCGCTGGAGAGCATGGTCGTCAACCTGGCCGACGGCAGTGGCGAGCGCTTCGCGCAGATCGGCGTGACGCTCGACATCGACAACGAGAAGACCGCCGAGAAGATCAAGACCTACATGCCGGCCATCCGCAGCAGCGTGCTGATGCTGGTGTCGCAACGCACGTCGGAAGAGTTGCTCCGGCGCGACGGCAAGGAAAAGCTCGCGAACGACATCGTCACGGAGGTCTCGCGCGCCATCGGCTACGAGGTCGCCGATGCAGCACCCAAGGCCAAGCCGAAGGCCGATGCGGATGGCGACGCCGAAGAGTCTGCACCCAAGCGCAAGAAGAAGCGCGCGGTCGAGCCGAGTCCGATCAACGGCGTGCTGTTCTCCAGCTTCATCGTCCAGTAAGAGCAAAGACGCACGCGCCCGCCATGGACGAAGTCACCGACATTCCCACCGACGCCGCGGCTGCAGCGGCGCCGATCGACGACGCCGTCGAGCGCATGGCCGATGCGGTCGTGCGCGAGTACGACATGGGCGCGCAGGAACGCATGGTGCGCCGGCCGATGCCGACGCTCGACATCGTGAACGAACGCATGCAGCGCTACTTCCGCACCAGCCTGTTCCACTTCGCGCGGCGCAGCCCCGAAGTGGTGATCGAGCCGGTGCAGGTGCAGCGCTTCTCCGAATTCCTCGGCGTGCTGCCGGCGCCGGTCCATTTCAGCGTGATGGCCTTGCGCCCGTTGCGCGGCAGCGGCCTGGTGGTGTGCGAATCGACGCTCGTCTCGGCGCTGGTCGACTCGCTCTACGGTGGTGCCGGCACGCTGCAGGCGCCGATCGAAGGCCGCGAGTTTTCGCCGGCCGAGCAGCGCGTGATCCAGCGCCTGCTGGGCCTCGTGTGCGCCGACTACGCCAAGGCTTGGAAAGGCATCTACCCGCTCGAGCTGGAGTTCCAGCGCTCGGAAACCCATCCGCGCTTCGTCAACATCGCGGCCCCGGCCGATCTGGTGCTGGTCACCACGCTGCAGGTGAGCTTCGGCGGCCTGCAGGGCGCGGTGCGCATCTGCAAGCCGTGGGCCGCGCTCGACCCGGTGCGCGATGTGCTCTACGGCGCGCAGCAGGCCGACGCCATCGCCGAAGACCGGCGCTGGGTCACGCAGCTCACGCGCGAGATCCAGGCGGCCGAGGTCACGCTCACCGCCGAACTGGCCCAGCCCGAACTCACCGTGGGCCAGCTGCTCGCGATGAAGCCCGGCGACTTCATCCCGCTCGATCGCGCCTCGCGCATCGTCGCGGCGGTCGACGGCACCCCTGTTTTCGCCTGCCATTACGGCACCCACAACGCGCGCTACGCCCTGCGCATCGACGAATGTGTGCGCAGCGACAGCGCCCACTGGCTCGGAGGCTCCCATGTCCACTGAAGAACAAACCATTTCGTCTTCCACCGGCGCCGATTGGGCCGAAGCACTCGAAGCGCAGCAGCCCGGTGCCAACGGCAACGCGGCCAACGCGGCACCGCTCAACGACATCCAGCGCGTGCTCGACATCCCGGTGCAGCTGTCGGTCGAACTCGGCCGCAAGAAGGTGCCGATCAAGCAGGTGCTGCAACTGGCGCAGGGCTCGATCGTCGAGCTCGACGCGCTGGCCGGCGACCCGATGGACGTGCTGGTCAACGGCTACCTGGTGGCGCAAGGCGAGGTGGTCGTGGTCAACAACAAGTTCGGCATTCGCCTCACCGACGTGGTGACGCCGTCGGAGCGGCTGCGCCGCATCCACCGCGCCTGAACCGTACGCGAGGTCGAATGACGCAGAGCCTCATCACCGTCGTGCTGTTCATCGCGCTGCTGGGCGCGATGCCTTATACGCTGCGCCGCTTGCAACAGCGCCGGCTCGGCGCCGCGGGCATCGACGTCGGGAGCGCGTCGAAGCTGCTCTCCACCGTGGCGCTCGGGCCGCAGCAGCGCGTGGTCACGGTCGAAGTCGGCCCGCAGGGCGCACGCACCTGGCTCGTGCTGGGTGTGACGGGGCAGGCGATCACCTGCCTGCACACGCTGCCGGCCAACGCCGAAGGCGCCATCGATGTCTAAGGTTCGTCGACTCGGGCTGGCCGCGTTGTCGCTGCTGGCCGCGCTGCCCCTGGGTGCCTTGGCGCAAACCGCCGCCGGTGGGCAGTTGCCGCTGGTGATCGGCACGGGCGCGGGCGGCAACAGCTATTCGGTGCCGGTGCAGACGCTGCTGTTCTTCACCGCACTGTCGTTCCTGCCCGCCATCCTGCTCATGATGACCGGCTTCACGCGCATCGTGATCGTGCTGTCGCTGCTGCGTCAGGCGCTGGGCACGCAGTCGGCGCCGCCCAACCAGGTGGTGATCGGCCTGTCGCTGTTCCTCACCTTCTTCGTGATGGGGCCGACCATCGACCGCGTCTACGAAGACGCCTACCTGCCCTACACCAACAACACCCTGAGCTTCGAGGCCGCCATCGGAAAGGCCGAGGCGCCGATGCGTCAGTTCATGCTCAAGCAGACACGCGAATCCGACTTCGCGCTGTTCGCGCGGCTCGCCAGGCTGCCCGCCGAGGTCAAGGCCGACACCGCACCGATGCGGGTGCTGATCCCGGCCTTCGCGACGAGCGAGCTGAAGTCGGCCTTCCAGATCGGCTTCATGATCTTCATTCCGTTTCTCGTGATCGACATCGTGGTCTCGAGCATCCTGATGTCGCTCGGCATGATGATGCTGTCGCCCGTGCTGGTGGCGCTGCCGTTCAAGCTCATGCTGTTCGTGCTGGCCGATGGCTGGAATCTGCTGATCGGCTCGCTCGCCGCGAGCTTCGTGCAATGAACGCACAGACCGCCCTCACGCTCGGCCAGGAAGCCCTGGTGCTGCTGCTCACCGTGTCGCTGCCGGTGCTGCTCGCCGTGCTGGCCGTTGGCCTGCTGGTGAGCATCTTCCAGGCCATCACGCAAATCCACGAAGCCACGCTGGCCTTCGTGCCCAAGCTCATCGCGGCCGTCGCGGTGTTCGCCGTCGCCGGGCCGTGGATGCTCAACACATTGGTCGACTACATCCGCCGCATGATCGAATCGATTCCGCAGATGGTGCTGTAGCCGCCACGCGCCGCCGCCATGCTGACCTTCACCGAAGCCCAGCTCATGGGCTGGCTGATGCCGGTGCTGTGGCCCTTCCTGCGCGTGCTCGGGCTCTTCACCACCGCGCCGATCTTCTCCACGCGCGCGATCCCGATCCGCGCGCGCATCGGCCTCGCTTTCATGATCGCGCTGTGCGCCCAGGCCTCGCTGCAGGGCCAGCCGGTGATTCCGCTCGACAGCCCGGCGCTGCTCGGCACGCTGGTCCAGCAGGTGGGCATCGGCATGGCGATCGGTTTCATCGTGCGGCTGGTGTTCACCGCGGTGGAACTCGCGGGCGAGCTGGTCGGGCTGCAGATGGGCCTGAACTTCGCCTCGTTCTTCAACCCGATGAGCAACGCGCAGACCAGCGCCGTGTCGACCTTTCTCGGCAACATGGCGATGCTGCTGTTCATCGCCATCAACGGCCACCTCACCATCGTGATGGCGGTGATGAAAAGCTTCGATGCGTTCCCGATCGGCGGCAGCTTCATGCAGGCCCTGGCGCGCATGCGCATCCACGAGCTCGGCGCCGAACTGTTCGCGAGCGCCCTGTGGATCGCGCTGCCGATGATCGGCCTGCTGCTCTTCGCCAACCTGGTGCTCGGCGTCATCTCGCGCGTCGCTCCGCAGATGAACATCTACGCCATCGGCTTCCCCGTCACGCTGGTGGCCGGGCTGGCCGGCATCACGCTGACGCTGCCGATGATGGAGCAGCCGCTGGTGATGCTGATGGAGCAGATGATGGGGCGAATTTGATCGGAGCCATGGACATGCTGAAAACTTCACTCGCCTTCACCGTGGTTGCGGGCCTTCTGTTCGCGGCCTCCGCGGTTGCTGCCGCGCCGGTGAGCAAGTGCGTCGTCAACGGCACGATCACTTATCAGCAGGGTCCGTGTGCACCGGAGGCGGGAAGAAAACAGCCCACGGTCCAGGAATTGAATACGGAGGAAAAGAAGCGCCGCGCGGCTGTGGTTTCAATACCTGCCGACAAGGTCGCGCCTCCGGTGGCCGTCGGGCCGGCATCGTTCAATTGCGACGGGCGAAAGTACTGCTCGCAGATGAAGTCGTGTGCCGAAGCAAAGTACTTTCTCGCCCACTGCCCGGCCGTGAAGATGGACGGCGACGGAAATGGAATTCCCTGCGAGCAGCAATGGTGTGGTCGATAGCGCGCGGGCCTCGACAGCGCGTCAGATCAGGTTGTTCCGAATCGCATAAACCGTCAGCGCCGCATTCGTCGGCAACCCCAGCTTTTCCATGACGCGTGTGCGGTACACGCTCACGGTCTTGGGGCTCAGCATCAGCTCTTCGGCGATATCGGAGAGACGCTGGCCCGAAGCGATCTTCACGAGCGTTTGGAGCTCTCGCTCCGACAACGCCGCGTGCGGCGCCTCGAGCGACGGGCGCGAGACCGAGTCGGCCAGCATCTGCGCCACTTCGGCCGTCACGTACTTGCGGCCTTGTGCGACGGTACGCGTGGCGGCGATGAGTTCGTCCGGGTCGCCGGCCTTGCTCACGTAGCCTTTGGCGCCGGCGCGCAGGCAGCGGATCGCGTACTGGTCGGCCGGGAACATCGACACCACGAGCACCTTCACCGGCGAATCGCTTTCGTTCAGTGCGGTCATCACTTCGAGCCCGCCGCGGCCGGGCATGCTGAGGTCGAGCAGCAGCACGTCGCAGGGCGTGGAACGCAGCAGTTCGCGCAGTTCCGCGTAGCCGCCGGCCTCGCCGGTGACCTTGATGTCGACCGCTTCCGACAGCGTGTCCCGAATGCCGCGACGCACCACCGCATGGTCGTCGCAGAGCACCACATGAATCATGATTCTTTAACTTTCTCGCCCAGCGGCACGGACAGGATGATCGACGTGCCCACGCCGCCGTGGTTGGTGATGTCGAGCCAGCCGTCGACGGTGCGCGCACGTTCGCCGAGGCCCTTCAAGCCGAAGGTCTTGGGCTTGTCGAGTTCGGCGCGGGTCAGGCCGCGGCCGTTGTCGGTGATCTCCAGCGTGAGCACGCTCTCGCCATCGGTGAGGTCGATGCGCACTTCGCTGCAATCGGCGTGCTTGGCGATGTTGGTCAGCGCCTCCTGCGCGGTGCGGTAGGCCACCAACTGCACTGCGTCGGGCGCATCGATGGTTTCCTGCGTGGCGGTGAAGGCGGTCTTGACGCCGGTGCGCCGCTCGAAGGCGGTGGCCAGCCAGTCGACAGCGGCCACGATGCCCTGGTCGAGGATCGGCGGACGCAGGTCCTGCACGATGCGCTGGCATGCGCCGATGGCGTGCTGCAGTGTTTCAGTGGCGCCGTAGACGTGATCGAGCACGGCAGGGTCGCTGGCATGCCGGCCGATCCAGGCCAGGTCGAAGTTCAGTGCCGCGAGCCAGCCACCGATCTCGTCGTGCACTTCGCGTGCGATCGAATGGCGCTCCTCTTCGATGCAAGACTGCAGGTGTTCGTTGAGTTCGGCCGAACGGCGCATCGAGCCGGCCAGCTCGACCTGCAAATGTTCCTTGGCGGTGCGCATCTTGTTCACGTCGCGGGCCCGCAGGATGGCGCGCGGCAGCTGCTCCATCGCGTCCTTGCGCACGAAGTCGCTCACCCCACGGCGCACCGCATCGATCGCATCGGCCTCGCTCGCGGAGCCGGACAACACAATGAGCGGTGGCGGCACGCCTGGCAGCGCCAGCAATTCCTCCCACACCGCCATCGCGGTAAAGCCCACGCAGTGGTAAGCGCACACGACCACGTCGCAGTCCTGGCGCGACATCCGGTCCCTGAACGCTGCCAGCGTCTCCACGCGGGAGAGGGTTCCTCCCGAACGGTCCAGCCCGAGGGCATCGCAAACCCGGCGATGGTCGGTTTCGGACGGCTCGACGTGCAGGATGCGCAGCTGTCGAACGAATTGGGCGGTTAACATTTGTGTCCATGATAGTCAGCGCGGCGCTGACTGCCCCACTGGCCGCCCATGACAGACCTCGAAAACCTGCCGCTGACGTCTTTCCCCGAGGGCTTTCGCGCCATCGTGATCGGGGCATCCGGCGCGATCGGCGGAGCGCTGCTGGCGCATCTCGCGCAACATGCGCGCTGTTCGCGCGTGATCGCCATCGGACGCCATACGACGCCCTCGCTCGACCTCTGCGACGAGGGCAGCATTCGCGCGTGTGCCGCGTCGCTGGCGGCACAAGGCCCGTTTCATCTCGTTGTCCACGCCGCGGGTGTGCTGCATGGCGCCGGCTTCTCGCCGGAAAAACGGCTGCAGGATCTGGACGTGGAAAGAATGACGGACGTGTTCCGCATCAACGCCTTCGGCCCGGCGATGGTGCTCGCGCACTTCGGTCCCTTGCTGGACGTCCAGCGCGGCGTGCTCGCGCTCCTGTCAGCCAAGGTCGGCAGCATCGGCGACAACCGCCTGGGTGGCTGGTACAGCTACCGGGCGTCGAAAGCCGCCCTCAACATGTTCGTGAAGACGGCATCGATCGAAATGCGGCGGCGCAACCCGCGATCGGTGGTGCTGGCGCTGCATCCGGGCACCGTGGATTCGCGGCTCTCGGCGCCGTTCAACGGCGCCGAGATCGGCCGCGCCGCGTCGGACGCGGCCACCGACCTGCTGCGCGTCATGGACCGATCGGGTCCGGACGAGAGCGGCGGTTTTTTCTCCTACAGCGGCGAGCGGCTGCCCTGGTAGGCCGCCCTCGCCGCGTGGTCGGGATCAGCTCGGCAGCAGCACCTTGTTCACGACGTGGATCACGCCGTTCGACTGGTACACGTTGGCGATCGTCACCATGGCCGTGCCGCCCTTGGCGTCGGTGATCATGACGTTGTTGCCGCTCATCGTGGCGGTCAGCGTGCCGCCGCTCGCGGTCTTGAGCATGGCCTTGCCGCCGCCGGCCGCAATCGCGCTCTTGAGCGCGGCGGCGTCCATCTTGCCCGGCACCACGTGGTACGTCAGCACCTTGGTCAGCGTGGGCTTGTTCTCTGGCTTGAGCAGCGTGTCGACCGTGCCGGCCGGCAGGGCGGCGAAGGCGTCGTTGGTCGGTGCGAACACGGTGAACGGGCCGGGGCTCTTGAGCGTGTCGACCAGACCGGCAGCCTTCACCGCGGCAACCAGCGTCGTGTGATCCTTGGAGTTCACGGCGTTGTCGACGATGTCCTTGTTGGCGTACATCGGTGCGCCGCCGACCATCGGATTCGACATGTTCGACGACATGCCGCTGCCCGACATGCCCATGCCGTCGTTCTTCATGCCCATGCCGCCCGCGCACGCGCTGAGCAGAACCGAAACGCCGACTGCAATCATGAGTTTTTTCATGGAAAGGCTCCTGGATGAAAGTTGATTTTTGAGGTCTGTGGAACCGCCAACAGCGCGGAGGCGCAAAGCGCTTGAGAGCATTACGGTCAAGAAGTGCAACTGGATTCGTAGGACAACACCGGATGCACGGCAAGCAATGCCGGAAATGAAAAACGGCACCCGAAGGTGCCGTTTCTAGAAGGTGCGCTCAGCCCGTCAGGCTTCGCCCTTCACTTTCAGGCGCCATGCATGCAGCAGCGGCTCGGTGTAGCCGCTCGGTTGATCGATGCCCTTGAACACCAGATCCTGCGCGGCCTGGTAGGCGGCCGACGTCTTGAAATGACCGGCCATCGGCTGATACAGCGCATCACCCGCGTTCTGGCCGTCGACCACGGCTGCCATGCGCTCGAAGGTCTCGTTCACTTGCGCCTTCGTCACGATGCCGTGCAGCAGCCAGTTGGCGATGTGCTGGCTCGAGATGCGCAGCGTCGCGCGGTCTTCCATCAGGCCGACGTTGTGGATGTCGGGCACCTTGGAGCAGCCGACGCCCTGGTCGATCCAGCGCACCACGTAGCCGAGGATGCCTTGCACGTTGTTGTCGAGCTCCTGCTGCTTCTCGGCGGCGGCCCAGTTCGGCGTCGAGGTGATCGGCACCTGCAGCAGGTCGTTCAGGATGGCGTCGCGCTCGGCGTCGGCGTCGATCTTTTCCAGTTCCTTCTGCACATCGGCCACGTTGACCTGGTGATAGTGCAGCGCGTGCAGCGTCGCCGCGGTGGGGGAGGGCACCCAGGCGGTGTTGGCGCCGGCCTTGGGGTGCGCGATCTTCTGTTTGAGCATGTCGGCCATCAGGTCGGGCATGGCCCACATGCCCTTGCCGATCTGCGCCTTGCCGCGCAGGCCGCAATCGAGGCCGACCAGCACGTTGTTCTTCTCGTAGGCGGCGATCCACTTCGTGCCCTTGATGTCGCCCTTGCGCAGCATCGGGCCGCCTTGCATGGCCGTGTGCATCTCGTCGCCGGTGCGGTCGAGAAAACCGGTGTTGATGAAGGCCACGCGCGCGGCGGCGGAGGCGATGCAGGCCTTGAGGTTCACGCTGGTGCGGCGCTCCTCGTCCATGATGCCAAGCTTCACCGTGTTCGCGGGCAGGCCGAGCAGCTGTTCGACGCGGCCGAACAGCTCGCTCGCGAAGGCCACTTCGGCCGGGCCGTGCATCTTCGGCTTGACGATGTAGATGCTGCCGCTGCGCGAGTTGCCCTTGCGCTTCAGGTCGATGGTGGCGATGGTGGTCGTGACCACGGCATCGAGAATGCCTTCCGGAATTTCGGTGCCGGCGCCGTACAGGATGGCCGGGTTGGTCATGAGGTGGCCCACATTGCGCAGAAACATCAGCGAGCGGCCATGCAGCTTGACGGTGCCGCTGCCGTCGGGCGCGGTGTATTCGCGGTCGGGGTTCAGGCCGCGCGTGAAGGTCTTGCCACCCTTGGCGACTTCTTCGGTCAGCGTGCCCTGGATGATGCCGAGCCAGTTCGCATAGGCGACCACCTTGTCGGCCGCGTCGACCACAGCGACCGAGTCTTCCAGATCGAGGATGGTCGAGAGCGCCGCTTCCATGATCACGTCGCTGATGCCGGCGGGGTCGGTCTTGCCGATCACGGTGTTCCGGTCGATCTGGATGTCGATGTGGATGCCGTTGTGCCTGAGCAGCACCGACGAGGGCGCCGCCGCGTCGCCCTGGTAGCCGACGAACTGCGCCGGGTCGGCCAGCACGGTGCTGCTGCTCTGCAGCGCGATGTGCAGGGCGCCGTCTTTCACGCTGTAGCCGGTCGCCATCTTGTGCGAGCCGTTGGCCAGCGGCGCGGCCTGGTCGAGCGCTTCGCGTGCGAACTCGATGACCTTCGTGCCGCGGACCGGGTTGTAGCCCTTGCCCTTGTCGGCGCCGCCCGTCTCGGGGATCGCGTCGGTGCCGTAGAGCGCGTCGTACAGCGAACCCCAGCGCGCGTTGGCGGCATTCAGGGCGTAGCGCGCATTCAGGATCGGCACCACCAGTTGCGGGCCGGCCTGCTGTGCGAGCTCGGCGTCGACATTCGTCGTGGTGGCTTTCGCGCCCTTGGGCGAGGGCAGCAGGTAGCCGATCTTTTCGAGGAACGCACGGTAGGCGGGCATGTCGGCGATCGGGCCGGGGTGGGCCTGGTGCCAGCTGTCCATCTCGGTCTGGATGCGGTCGCGCTCGGCGAGCAGCGCGATGTTCTTCGGTGCGAGGTCGGTCACGATCGCATCGAAGCCTTTCCAGAAGGTCGCGCTGTCCACGCCGGTGGCGGGCAGCACCTTGTCTTCGACGAAGCGGTGGAGTTCGGTCGCGACCTGCAGGCCGTGGACAGTGGTGCGTTCAGTCATGGGTTTTGCCTCTGAAAAGGGATGGAATGCGGGAAAGCCGCGCCGTGCGAGGCGCATGCCGCTACTTTATTTGATACCGTGCCTGCCATTAAGAAGCCGCAAGGCGATTGATTGCTGACAAAAACCGGGGTAATCAACGCGAGACGAGACGAGGCGCGCAGCACAATGTACCCAGCCCCGAGGAGACCCGTTTTGACGCCTGCTTTCCGTTCTGTTCCCGACATTCTTATCAGTGAAGTCGGCCCGCGCGATGGCCTGCAATCGGTCAAGGCGACGATGCCGACCGCCGACAAGTTGCGCTGGATCGACGCGCTGCACGCGGCTGGCGTGCGCGAGATCGAAGTCGCCTCGTTCGTGCCGGCGCGGCTGCTGCCGCAGATGGCCGACGCCGCCGAAGTGGTCAAGCACGCGATCACGCTGCCCGGCCTCACGGTGATGGCGCTGGTGCCGAACCGGCGCGGCGCCGAAGCGGCGCTCGCGGCCGGCGTCCACAAGCTCACGATGCCGGTGTCGGCCAGCGCGGCGCACTCGCTTGCCAACGTGCGAAAGACGCGCGAAGAAATGGTCGAGGAAGTGCGCGCGATCTCCGAACTGCGCCGCGCGATCGCGCCGCACGTGAAGCTCGAAGCCGGCATTTCGACGGCGTTCGGCTGTACCTTGCAGGGCGACGTGCCCGAAGACGAAGTGATCCGCCTGGCCGCGCAGTGCGCCGAAGCCGGCGCCGACGAAGCCGGGCTCTCGGACACGGTCGGCTACGCGAACCCTGCGCAGGTTCGCCGGCTGTTCAAGCGCCTGCGCGCAGAGCTCGGCCCGCGCGCCGGTGCGGCCCACATGCACAACACCCGCGGCCTCGGCCTGGCGAACTGCCTCGCTGCCTGGGAAGAGGGTGTGCGCACCTTTGATGCGTCGCTCGGCGGGCTCGGCGGGTGTCCGTACGCGCCAGGCGCCTCGGGCAACGTCGTCACCGAAGACCTCGTGTTCATGTTCGAGGCGATGGGCGTGCGCACCGGCATCGACCTCGAGAAGCTGCTGGTCGCGCGCGAGCCGCTCCGGGCCGGACTGCCCGGCGAACCGGTGTACGGCATGACGCCGGAAGCCGGACTGCCCAAAGGTTTCGTGCAAGGAGCGCTGCGTGTCTGAGCCGGCTTCACCGCTGCCGTACGCCGGCATCCGGATGGTTGAGTTCACCCACATGGTGATGGGGCCGACCTGCGGCATGCTGCTCGGCGACCTCGGTGCCGAAGTCATCAAGGTGGAGCCGATCGCAGGCGACGACACGCGGCGCCTGCTGGGCTCCGGCGCCGGCTTTTTCCCGACCTTCAACCGCAACAAGAAAAGCATCGCGCTCGACCTGAAGCAGCCCGAAGGCGTGGAAGCAGCGCTCCGGCTCATTGCCACCGCCGACATCGTGAGCGAGAACTTCAAGCCCGGCACGATGAAGAAGCTGGGGCTCGACTACGACACGCTGAAAAAGTTGAACCCGCGCCTCGTGTACGTGAGCCACAAGGGCTTCTTGCCCGGCCCCTACGACCACCGCACCGCGCTCGACGAGGTGGTGCAGATGATGGGCGGCCTCGCCTACATGACCGGCCGTGCCGGCGACCCGCTGCGCGCCGGTACCAGCGTGAACGACATCATGGGCGGCATGTTCGGCGCCATCGGTGCGATGGCCGCGTTGCGCCAGCGCGAGCGGACGGGCAAGGGCTGCGAGGTGCAGTCCGCGCTGTTCGAGAACAACGTGTTCCTGGTCGCGCAGCACATGATGCAGTTCGCGGCCACCGGCCGCGCCGCCGACCCGATGCCCAGTCGCATTTCAGCCTGGGGCGTGTACGACGTCTTCACCGTCAAAGGCGGCGAGCAGGTCTTTCTGGCGGCCGTGAGCGACAAGCAGTGGGCCATCTTCTGCAAGGCCTTCGGGCTCGAAGCCCTGCAGGCCGATCCGCGCCTGAAGACCAACAACGACCGCGTGCGTGCGCGGGACTGGATGATGCCGATCCTGCGGTCGCACCTGGCCGACCGCAGCGCGGCCGAGCTCAGCGCGGTGTTCGAGGCCAACGAGCTGCCCTTCGCACCGATCGTCAAGCCGCAAGAACTGTTCGACGACCCGCATCTCAACGAGACCGGTGGCCTGGCGCCCATCCGCATGAACGACGGCAGCACGTCGACGGTGCCGCTCGCGCCGTTCACGCTCGATGGCGAGCGCCCCGGCATCCGCCTGCAGCCGCCGCTCCTGGGCGAACACACCGACGCGCTGCTGCGTGAAGTGGGCTACAGCGACGCGGAGATCGATGCGCTCAAGGCGCGGCAAGCCACGCGCGCCGGCTGAGCATGGACCGCCTCACGCAACTCGAATCCTTCGCCTCCGTCGCAACGCGCGGCAGCCTCACGGCGGCGGCGCGGGCCGAGGGCGTGGCGCCCGCCATCATGGGCCGGCGCATCGATGCGCTGGAAGAGCGGCTCGGCGTGAAATTGCTGGTGCGCACCACGCGCCGCATCACGTTGACGCACGAAGGCAGCGCGTTCCTGGAGGATTGCCAGCGCCTCCTTGTCGAGTTCGCGAACGCGGAGGCGAGCGTGAGTGCCGGCGGCGTCAAGGCCAGCGGTCATTTGCGCGTGACGGCGCCTGCGGGTTTCGGCCGTCGCCACGTCGCGCCGCTGGTGCCGCGTTTTCACGCGCTGCATCCCGAGGTGCGCATCTCGCTCAACCTGAGCGACCGTGTGATCGACGTCGCCGGCGAAGGCTACGACTGCGCGGTGCGGGTCGGCGACATGCCCGATTCGTCGCTCGTGAGCCTGCGGCTGGCCGACAACCGGCGCCGTTGCGTGGCGACGCCCGACTTCATCCGCCGGCACGGCGCGCCGCAGCAACCGAGCGACTTGGCGCGCTTTGCGTGCCTGACGCTGTCTAGCGACGCGTCGCAGACCCGCGGCTGGGCCTTTCGCGTGCCCAGGCGCCACGGCGACGAGGCAAGCACCGAGGTGATCCACCTCAAGCCGAGCGGTCCGCTCGATTGCTCCGACGGCCAGGTGCTGCACGACTGGTGCCTGGCCGGGCACGGCATCGCCTGGCGGAGCACCTGGGAGGTCGAGGCCGAGATCGACGCCGGTCTGCTGGTGCCGTTGCTCGATGCGTTCGCGGCACCGGCAAACGGGATCTACGCCGTGTTTCCGCACGCCAAGCACCTGCCGCTGCGCGTGCGGCTGTGGCTCGACTTTCTCAAGGCGCAGTACGGTCGCCCCGAGTTCTGGGGCGGGGAAATCCGGGCGGCGTAGGCAGAATGGCACGACCCCACGACGTTTCCAGAAAGCCCCCCGATGACGCTCGAAGCCATCCTCGCGTACCTGCACATCCTCGCCATCCTCACGATGGTCGTCTTCATCTCGAGCGAAGCCGCGCTGTGCCGCGTGCAGTGGCTCAACGCGGCGGTGGTCGAGCGGCTCGCGAAGATCGACATGGTCTACGGCATCGCGGCCCTCGCGGTGCTCGCCACCGGCATCGCGCGCACAGTGTGGGGCATCAAGGGCACGGCCTGGTACTGGACCCATCCGCTGCTGCACGTGAAGCTCACGCTTTTCATCATCATCGGCGTGGTATCGATCTTCCCGACACTGACCTACTTTCGATGGCGCAAGGCGCTGCGCGCGACGGGCGCGCTGCCTGCGGAGGCCGACATCAAGAAGACGCGCCGGCTGGTGATGGTGCAGGCGCACCTGATCGCGGTGATTCCGCTGGTCGCCGTGTTCCTCGCGCGCGGTTTCGGCAAGTAGCGCGCCCGCCCCGCACAGCAAAAAGCCCGCACGCAGCGGGCTTTTTTGCAGGTGACGTCGTGTGCGTCGGCTCGGCGATCAGCCCTTGGCGTCGGCTTCGCACTTCTTCATGAAGCTGTTCTTGGCGGCACCGGCGAGGGCCTTGCCGTTCTTGTCCATGGCCTTGGCGGCGCAGGCGGGTGCGGCGGACGACATCGTGTCCTTCTCGCACTTCTTCATGAAGCTGTTCTTGGCGGCGCCGGCCAGCGGCTTGCCGTTCTTGTCC
Organism: Variovorax sp. PAMC 28711; assembly: GCF_001577265.1. Taxonomy (NCBI): domain Bacteria; kingdom Pseudomonadati; phylum Pseudomonadota; class Betaproteobacteria; order Burkholderiales; family Comamonadaceae; genus Variovorax; species Variovorax sp. PAMC 28711. The sequence goes on from NZ_CP014517.1 coordinate 2,507,224, forward strand.
ATGGCCTTGGAATCGCAGGTCGCACCGGCGGCCGGCGCGGCCATCTTGTCCTGCGCGTGGGCGCCGAACGAGAGACAGGCGCCGAGAGCGATCAGGGAAAGGAGCTTTTTCATGGTGTGGTTGTCCTCGAAAGGTTGATGGGGTGACAGCAGCCCCGGGCCGGGGCCATTCATGCTAACGGTCCAGACGGGCTCGCGGATGACCGATCGGGCGAAGCCGGGGTTGGCCCCACGTAAAATTCACGGATGCTATTGGTCAAACAGGAGCTGCTCGCGGCGCTCGCGAACACGCTCGAATCCTTCTCGCCCGGCGCTGGCGCCAAAGCCGCGTTCGAGTCGCCCAAGGTGGCAGCGCACGGCGATTTCGCCAGCACGGCCGCCATGCAACTCGCCAAGCCGCTCGGCCGGAAGCCGCGCGAACTGGCCGAAGAACTGAGCGCGGCCCTGCTGGCCACGCCCGCTTTCGGGCAGTGGGTGCAGGCGGTCGAGATCGCCGGCCCGGGTTTTCTCAACATCCGCCTGAAGACGGCCGCCAAGCAGCAGGTGGTGCGCGAAGTCCACGTTGCCGGCGACGCCTACGGCCGTCAGCCCGTGACGGGCGAAAAAGTGCTGGTCGAGTTCGTCTCGGCCAACCCGACCGGCCCGCTGCATGTGGGCCACGGTCGCCAGGCCGCGCTCGGCGATGCCATCTGCAACCTGCGCGCTTCGCAGGGCGATGCGGTGTACCGCGAGTTCTATTACAACGACGCCGGCGTGCAGATCCAGACGCTCGCCAGCAGCGTGCAGATGCGCGCCAAAGGCCTGAAGCCCGGCGACGCCGACTGGCCGAGCGGCGAAAAAGCCGCGGCCTACAACGGCGACTACATCGCCGACATCGCCGAAGATTTCAAAGCGAAGAAGACCGTGAAATCGGACGATCGCGCGTTCACCGCGAGCGGCGACATCGACGACATCGACTCGATCCGCGAATTCGCCGTCGCCTACCTGCGTCGGGAGCAAGACCTCGACCTGCAGGCGTTTCGCGTGCGCTTTGACAACTACTACCTGGAGTCGAGCCTGTACACCAGCGGCCGGGTCGAATCGACCGTGGCCAAGCTCGTGGCCGCCGGCAAAACGTACGAGCAGGACGGCGCGCTGTGGCTCCGGTCGACCGACTACGGCGACGACAAGGACCGCGTCATGAAAAAGGGCGATGGCACGTACACCTACTTCGTGCCCGACGTGGCCTACCACGTCGCCAAGTGGGAGCGCGGCTTTCACACGGTCGTCAACATCCAGGGCACCGACCACCACGGCACCATCGCGCGGGTGCGCGCCGGCCTGCAGGGCGTGGGCGAGGGCATCCCGGCAAGCTACCCCGACTACGTGCTGCACACCATGGTGCGCGTCATGAAGGGCGGCGAGGAGGTCAAGATCAGCAAGCGCGCCGGCAGCTACGTCACGCTGCGCGACCTGATCGAATGGACCAGCACCGATGCGGTCCGCTTCTTCCTGCTGAGCCGCAAGCCCGACACCGAATACACCTTCGACGTCGACCTCGCCGTGGCGAAGAACAACGACAACCCGGTGTACTACGTGCAGTACGCACATGCCCGCATCTGCTCGGTGCTCGCCAGCTGGGGCGGCGACGCGGCGACGCTGCAAGATGTCGACCTGTCGGCGCTCGAGAGCCCGGCCGCGCAGGCGCTCATGCTGCTGCTCGCCAAGTACCCCGACATGCTGACCGCGGCCGCCAAGGATTTCGCGCCGCACGACGTCACGTTCTACCTGCGCGAGCTGGCCGCCAGCTACCACAGCTACTACGACGCCGAGCGCATTCTGGTCGACGACGAAAGCGTCAAGAAAGCCCGTTTGGCGCTCGTCGCCGCCACCGCGCGGGTGCTGCACAATGGCCTCGCGATTCTCGGCGTCAGTGCGCCGAGCAAGATGTGAACCTCACCATGAAGAAGACAAGCATGAACCTCGGCCGGCAGCGCGGCAACATCGTCATCGGGCTGATCGTCGGCCTGGTGCTCGGTCTCGGCGTGGCGCTGGGCATCGCGGTCTACGTGACCAAGGTGCCGATCCCGTTCATGAACAAGACGCAGCGTGGCGGCGTCGAGCAGGACGAGGCCGAAGCCCGCAAGAACCGCGACTGGGACCCGAACGGCCCACTGGCCGGCAAGGCCGGCGCCGCCAAGCCGCCGACCACCGTCTCACCCGTGGCCGTGCAGCCCGCGACCGTCGGGCCGCTGAACGCGCCGACCACGCCGTCCGGCCCGGTGCCGGTGGTGGTCGCGCCGACCCGGCCCAAGCCGGCGGCGCCGGTCGAAGCCTCGAGCGATCCGCTCGGCGACCTGGCGCGTTCACGTGCCGGCACCGGGGGCGGCTCGGTCCAGGCCTCGGCCGCACAGACCGCGCAGCCCAATGCCGCCGCCGGCGCCGACCCCTTCATGTACTTCGTGCAGGCCGGCGCTTTCCGCTCCACCGACGACGCCGAAGCGCAGCGCGCCAAGCTCTCGCTGATGGGCGTGGAAGCCAAGGTCACTGAGCGCGAGCAGGCCGGTCGCACCGTCTACCGCGTGCGCGCCGGTCCCTTCAACAAGAAGGACGACGCTGACCGCCTCAAGGAGCGGCTCGACGGCGGCGGTCTCGAATCCGCGCTCGTCCGCGTGCAGCGCTGAACGGCGCTTGACTTTTCTTTACCGGCTGCGGGTGGGAACTCCGCGCGGTGCAACGGGCTCTGTCTGCCCACAGGAGAACCTTCCACATGAAACGTCGTGATTTTTCGTTGGCCGCTACTTCGCTGGGCCTGATGGCCATTGCCAATCTGTCGCATGCCCAGGCGCGCATGCCCAAGGCCGGTACCGAGTACCTGGTGCTCGACAAGCGCGCGCCCAGCGACGCACCGGCCGGCAAGATCGAGGTGGTCGAGTTCTTCTCGTACAACTGCCCGCATTGCAATTCCTTCGAGCCCGAACTCGAAGCGTGGGTCAAGACGCTGCCGAAAGATGTGGTGTTTCGCCGCGTGCCGGTGCCTTTCGTGGGCAACGACGTCGAAGCCAAGCAGCGCCTTTTCTACGCACTCGAGGCGATGGGCAAGCTCGACGAATACCAGCCCAAGGTGTTTGACGCGATCCACAAGCAGCGCCAGAACGTGAACGGCGACGCCGCCATCATCGCGTGGGCCGAAAAGAACGGCCTCGACAAAACCAAGTTCACCGAAGCGTTCAATTCGTTCGGCGTGGCGAGCAAGGCCAAGCGCGCATCGCAGCTCACCGAGGCCTACAAGGTGAGCGGCGTGCCAGCGTTGGGTGTGGCGGGGCGTTTCTATGTCGACGGCGAACTGGCTGGCAACATGACGAAGTCGCTGCAGACCACGAATTTCCTGATCATCGAGGCGCGCAAGGGTTGAACCTTTCGACTGCCTGGGCGGGCTTTTTCGTCGAGGACGCGTCAGTTGGGCGTCTACAATCAGCAGCAAGTTTCGTGCCTCTATGAACCTGCGCTCTATCTCCTTCCCCCGCTTCCTGACCGCCGCCGCTGCCTGCGCCCTCGCGCTGGCGGCGGCCCTGCCGGCCCACGCCGAAAAGGCCGACCGCCTCAAGCCAATGAACATCGAGTCGGACGCGTTGCGTTACGACGACCTCAAGCAGACGAGCGTGTTCACCGGCAAGGTGCTCGTGACCAAGGGCACGATCGTCATCCGCGGCGCTCGCATCGACGTGCGCCAGGACCCGGAGGGCTACCAGTACGGCGTGGTCACGCCCGAGCCGGGCAAGCAGGCCTACTACAAGCAGAAGCGCGACGCGCCCGGTGACGAGTGGACCGAGGGCGAGGCCGACCGCATCGAATACGACAGCCGCGCCGACAACGTCAAGTTCATCGGTCGCGCCGTGATGCGCCGCCTGATCGGCGCCAAGCCCAACGACGAAACCACCGGCGCGCTGATCGTCTACGACCAGAGCAACGACACCTTCACGGTGAACGGCTCGGCCTTGCCGCCGGACGCCAGCGTGGCAGCCGGCACGCCGGGCGGCCGTGTCAGGGCCGTGCTGACGCCGCGCCAGCCGGTTTCCGGGGCGGCTGCGGGCGGCAAGGGCGCACCGGCACCGGCCGCTTCGCCGGCACCCGGCGCCGGCTTGCGTCCGAGCACCACGCTGAACGGCGGAGACGCGCGCAAGTGATCGAAACCGCGGGCACTGCAGACGTCGGCAGCCAGGGCAGCCGCCTCGAAGCGCGCGGTCTGCAAAAGACCTACGGCAGCCGCACGGTGGTGAAAGACGTATCGCTTGAAGTCCAGAAGGGCGAAGTCGTCGGATTGCTCGGCCCGAACGGCGCCGGCAAGACGACCTCGTTCTACATGATCGTCGGCCTGGTCCGCGCCGATGCCGGCGAGATCACGATCGACGGCGAGCCGATTGCGCACATGCCGATCCACAAGCGCGCGCGCATGGGGCTCTCGTACCTGCCGCAGGAAGCCTCGATCTTCCGCAAGCTCAATGTGGAGGAAAACGTGCGTGCCGTGCTCGAGCTGCAGCGCGAGGACGACGGCAGCGGCCGGTTCGTGCCGCTCTCCAAGGCGCGCATGGAAGAGCGCCTGACCGAATTGCTGACCGACCTGCGCGTCGACCATCTGCGCGATTCGCCGGCGCTCGCGCTGTCGGGCGGAGAACGTCGCCGCGTCGAAATCGCTCGCGCGCTCGCCACGCAGCCGCGCTTCATCCTGCTCGACGAACCGTTCGCCGGCATCGACCCGATCGCCGTGATCGAGATCCAGCGGATCATCAGTTTTCTGAAAGAGCGCGGCATTGGCGTGCTCATCACCGACCACAACGTGCGCGAAACGCTCGGCATCTGCGATCACGCTTTCATCATCAGCGACGGGCAAGTGCTGGCACAAGGCACGCCTTCGGAGATCGTCGACAACGCCGAGGTACGACGCGTGTACCTGGGCGAACACTTCCGGATGTAGCGGGGCGCATGAAGCAAGGCCTGTCGCTGCGCGTTTCGCAGCACTTGGCGCTCACGCCCCAACTTCAACAGTCGATCCGGCTGCTGCAGCTTTCCACGCTCGAGCTGAGCCAGGAAGTCGAGCAGATGCTTGACGACAACCCTTTTCTCGAACGCACTGCCGAAGAAGCGGCGCGCGAGGAGTTCGGGCTCGACACGTCCGACACGCCGGCGCCTCGCGAAGACGACCGCGACGCCGATTTTTCCGGGAGCACCGCCAGCACGTCGTCCGACGACACGCCTTCTTCCGCCAGCAGCGAGACCGAGTCGCCGGTCGCCGATGTGGCCGACCGCGAGCCCGACTGGGAAGGCGACGGCACCGTCGAGCTGACGCCCGACGACGGCGAATGGGGCGGCGACGCGCAGGCCAGCGGCAACAACCTCGGCCCCAACGACGGCAGCGAGCGCATCGACGCCACCGAGTTGGCCCGCAGCCAGGAATCGCTGCAATCGTTCCTGCACCGCCAGGCGCTGAGCCTGCGGCTCAATGCCAACGACCAGGCCGCGCTGCGCTTCCTGATCGAATCGCTGAACGACGACGGCTACCTCGAAGACTCGCTGCCGGCGCTGGCCTCGGGGCTCGCGGGCGACGACAACGACCAGTTCGACGATCTGGTTCATCATTTCCAGGTCGCGCTCGGCCTGCTGCAAAGCCTGGAGCCGGTCGGGGTCGGCGCACGCGACCTCGGCGAGTGCCTGGCGATCCAGCTTCGCGCGCTGGCACCTGCGAACGCGGCCCGCGAAAGCGAAAATGCCCGGCAGGTCCGCAAGACCGCCCTCCTGATCTGCAAGCAGCCAATGGAGCTGCTCGCGCGCCGCGACTTCAAACGCCTCGCCACGCTCACCCGCAGCAACGAGGAAGAGGTGCGCAGCGCATTGCAGATGATCGCGCGGCTCGAGCCCAAGCCGGGTCGTCGCTTCGTCGATGTCGAACGCAACATCGTGGTGCCCGACGTGATCGTCACGCGCACCGGCCGCGGCGCCACGCTCAAGTTCCGCGTGATGCTCAACCCCGACGTGATGCCGCGGCTGCGCGTGCACGACATCTACGCCGGCGCGCTCAAGGCGCACAAGGGCGAGGGCAGCCAGGCGCTGTCGCAGCGGCTGCAGGAAGCGCGCTGGTTCATCAAGAACATCCAGCAGCGCTTCGACACCATTCTTCGCGTGTCCAACGCCATCGTCGAGCGTCAGAAAAGCTTCTTCGTGCACGGCGAACTCGCCATGCGCCCGCTGGTGCTGCGCGAGATCGCCGACGAGCTGGGGCTGCACGAGTCGACCATCAGCCGCGTGACGACCGCCAAGTACATGGCGACGCCTTACGGCACGGTGGAGCTCAAATATTTCTTCGGTTCGGCGCTCGGCACCGAGACCGGCGGCAACGCGTCGAGCACGGCCGTGCGGGCGCTCATCAAGCAGTTCGTCACGGCCGAAGACATCAAGAAGCCGTTGTCGGACAGTCAGGTGTCGGAGATGCTGAAAGAGCAGGGCATCGAGTGCGCACGTCGCACGGTCGCCAAATACCGCGAGGCGCTGCGCATCGCGCCGGCCAATCTGCGCAAGGCGCTGTAGCCGCGACAATCGAGGGGTGAACGATCTCTCCCTATTTTTGCCTTGCGCCGCCGGCGTCGAGGAATTCCTGGCGCAGGAAGTCCATGCGCTGACTGGCCGCGTCGGGCAAGACCTGCTCACGCTGCGGGGCGGCGTCCGGGTGCTTGCCGAATGGCGCGACGCGCTCAAGCTCAACCTGCACAGCCGCCTCGCGCAGCGCGTGCTCATCGAGCTGGCCCAGGCGCCGTACCGCAGCGAGAACGACCTCTACGCCATCGCAAGCGGCGTGGCCTGGGAGATCTGGTTCACGCCGCAGCAGACTTTCAAGATCGAGACGACCGCCCAGCACAGTCCGCTGCAGAGCCTGAACTTCGCCACGCTGCGCATCAAGGACGCGATCGCCGACCGCTTTCGCGCCAAGGCGAACGGCGTGCGGCCGAGCATCGAGACGCAGTGGCCCGATTGCCGCGTGTTCGCGCACCTGACCACCGACACCTGCACGCTCTACATCGACACCAGCGGCGAGCCGCTGTTCAAGCGCGGCTGGCGGCAGGACAAGGGCGATGCGCCGCTGAAGGAAACGCTGGCTGCCGCGATGCTCGCCGCCAGCGGCTGGTGGAACCCCGAGACCGGCGAGGTCGCCCCCCAGCCGCTGTACGACCCGTGTTGCGGCAGCGGCACGATTGCGATCGAGGCCGCGCAGATCGCGGCCCGCATTCCGGCCGGCTGGCTGCGGCGCTTCGGCTTCGAGAAGCTGCTGCCGTTCCAGTCGCACGTGTGGGAGGCGATCAAGTCCAACGCAGCGCCGGCCGACGAGGTCGACGGGGCGCCCGTGCTCATCTTTGGCTCCGACGTGTCGCACCGAATGGTCGACTTCGCCGAGCGCAACGCCGAGCGCGCCGGTGTCGCCGCGCAGATCGAGTTCCGCGGCGGCGACGCCTTGCAGCGCATGCCGCCCGCCGGGGCCGGCGTGATCGTGCTCAATCCACCGTACGGCGAGCGCATCGAGGTCGGCGGCGTGGCCGGCCCCGACAGCGCGGGCCGCTTCGGTGCCCGCGAGGCGGCCGACGTCCAGGGCGGCGATGCCAGCGGCGATTTCTTTCCGCAGCTCGCCACGCACTGGAAGCGCAACTACGCGGGCTGGACCGCCTGGGTGCTCACGCCCGACCTCCAGCTGCCCAAGCGCATGCGCCTGAAGGAATCGCGCCGCGTGCCGATGTGGAACGGCCCGATCGAGTGCCGGCTCTTCAAGTTCGACATGGTGGCCGGGTCGGCGCGCGCGAAGCCGGCCGCCACCGCCCCGTGACCGCGCTGGTCATCGACACCAACATCGTTCTGGACCTGTTCGTTTTCGACGATGCCGCCGCGAAGCCGCTGCGTGCAGCGCTCGAAGCCGGCGCGGTCGAGTGGCTCGCGACGCCGCCGATGCGCGTCGAGCTCGAACGCGTGCTGGGGTATCCGCAGATCGCGCCGCGGCTGGCCTTCTACGGACGTGCCGCAGCCGACGTGCTCGCGGCTTTCGACCGGCACACGCGCATCGTCGACGCCGCGCCGAAAGCGCCCGTCACCTGCAGCGATGCGGACGACCAATGCTTCATCGACCTGGCCGTGGCGCACCGTGCGCCGTTGCTCAGCAAGGACCGGGCGGTGCTGACGATGAGGAAGCGGTTGGCGGGGTTGGGTGTGGCGGCACAGCCTGTCTGGTCTTCACAGGCGGTCTGATTCACCCCGCGTGCCAGCGCGCCAGCAGCCGCGCCACCGCACGCACCCGCTGCGTGTCCCTTCCCCACCTTCGCCCTGAAGGCAAATGCCGCAACCAGCGCATGCGGCGCGCGGCCGTCGTGAGGCGGTCGTGGACTTCGGGCGTCGCCGACGCCAGCACGGCGTGCCAGTGTTCTTCGGCCGCCTGCGGCGACGCGGCGCGCACGAGCATCGCGGTGGAGTGCAGGTAGCTGAGCCAGTCGCGCGTCTGGCATTCGGCGAGCGGCAACGTTTCGCCGGGGTCGTCTTCGAAGTCGATGTAGCCGATCACGCCGTCGGGGCACTGCACCAGGTTGCGGTCGAAGGCCTGGCTCAGGTACTTGCCGCGCGCATGGACGACGGCGATGGCGTCGAGCCCTTCGCGCCAGACCGTGAGCAATGCCGCGGGGCCGGCGGCCGCGGCTTGGTCGAGCCGCTCCTGCAAGACGACGGTGGCGCGTCCGCTCTCGCCGAGATCCGAGATGAGCAGGCCATCGGGTTGCTGCGCAAGCACCACCGGCACGCGCAGGCCGGCTGCGCCCAGCTCGCGCAGGCGCCGGGCCTCGATCGCGATCGCCGCTTCGCCGCCCGGATTCGGTACCGGCTTGAGCACGTCGAGCCGCAGCAGGCCGGCAATGGCCGCCATCAGGTGATAGCGCAGCTTGCCGTGCCGTGCGCCGGCTTTCTTGAGCCACACGCGTTCGCTGCCGAGGCGGTGGCTCACGACGTTGCTTGGCTGGCGCGGCAGCGTCGCGCGCAGGAATGCGGCGTAGTCGCCGGGCGCGGGCTCCTGGCCCGACGCGTCGAGCGGCGCAGGCGCCGAGGCCGCGCCCTTGCGCATCTGGATGCGAGATGAACCGGACCGTCGGGGATTCATGCGGCGAGCGCGAGCTCCTGTGACGCCGACGACGGTGTCAGCACCGGCTGGAAACTGGTCGCGGTCGCCAGCGGCCAATAGGTGCGGAACACGTTGTGCTGCTTGTCGAGCGAGCCGAGCAGCGCGCCGGGTTGCACCTGCATCACGAGGTTGCTGAGCAAGCGGACCTCGGTGTCGGAGATGCGCCGCACGATGTGGTGCGCGGTGATCTGGCGCGGATGGTCGAGGCCGGCGGCCTGCACCAGTTCCTGCAGCGCGTGCAGGGTGCTGCGATGGAAGTTCTGCACGCGGTCGGCCTTGTCTGGCACCACCAGCGCCTGCTGGCGCTGCGGGTCTTGCGTGGTCACGCCGGTCGGGCAGTGCCCGGTGTGACAGGTCTGCGCCTGGATGCAGCCGAGCGCCATCATGAAACCGCGCGCCGCGTTGCACCAGTCGGCACCGAGCGCCATCATCCGCGCGAGGTCGAAGGCGGTGATCACCTTGCCCGCGCATCCGATCTTGATGCGGTCGCGCAGGCCGACGCCGATGAGCGTGTTGTGCACCAGCAGCAGCCCTTCCTGCAGCGGCGCGCCGACGTGGTCGCTGAACTCGACCGGCGCCGCGCCGGTGCCGCCCTCGGCGCCGTCGACCACGATGAAGTCGGGCGTGATGCCGGTCTGTTGCATCGCCTTGACGATGGCGAACCATTCCCACGGATGACCGAGGCAGAACTTGAAGCCGGTCGGCTTACCGCCCGAGAGGTCACGCAGCTTTGCCACGAACTGCATCAACTCGACGGGCGTGGAGAACGCGCTGTGCGACGAAGGCGAGATGCAGTCCACGCCGATCGGCACACCGCGCGCTGCCGAAATCTCGGCCGTGACCTTCGGCCCCGGCAGCACGCCGCCGTGGCCCGGCTTGGCGCCCTGGCTCAGCTTGATCTCGATCATCTTCACTTGCGGGTCGCACGCGTTGGCGACGAAGCGTTCTTCGTTGAACGTGCCGTCGTCGTTGCGACAGCCGAAGTAGCCGGAACCGATCTCCCAGATCAGGTCGCCGCCGTGCACGCGGTGGTGCTGCGAGATCGACCCCTCGCCGGTGTCGTGCGCGAAGCCGCCCGCTTTCGCGCCCTTGTTGAGCGCCAGGATGGCGTTGGCCGACAGCGAGCCGAAGCTCATGGCCGAGATGTTGAACACGCTGGCGTCATACGGCTGCGCGCAGCTGGCGCCGATGGTGATGCGAAAGTCGTGGTTCGCGATCTTCGTCGGCACCATCGAATGGTTGATCCATTCGTAGCCCGCGATGGTCACATTCAGCTGCGTGCCGAAGGGCCGGTTGTCGGGCTCGCCCTTGGCGCGCTGGTACACCAGCGAGCGCTGCGCTCGCGAGAAGGGCGCGGCTTCCGAATCGCTCTCGATGAAGTACTGGCGCATCTCCGGCCGGATGTACTCCAGCAAAAAGCGCAGGTGGCCGATGACCGGGTAGTTGCGCAGGATGGCGTGGCGCGCCTGGCGCATGTCGTGCACGCCGGTGGCGCTCAGCGCCGCGAACCCCGCCACCGCGATCCACGCCGCCCAGAGTGCGGGCGAGAGCAGCACGGTCGCCAGACTCGCGACGAGGCCGACCACGCAAAGCGCGAATGCGCTGTAGCGGGCCGGAAAAGGGGTGCTTGTCGATGTCGAAATGAGGTGTCTCCGGAAGCCCTGCTGGCATCATAGAGGGCTCATCCGCCTCCACCATGACGACCTTGCCCGACACCCCAGCCATCCCACCGTCCACCACGGCCGGCACGCCCGAACCCCTCGGCCCCGATGATTTCGACGCGCTCGACAACGCGCTCGACACCCTGCGCGAACACGACGACGAAGTCCCGCAGTGGGAATTCTGCGAAGGCTTCATGGCCGCGCTGGTCTGCACGCGCCGCCCGATCCCGCCCGCCGAGTACTGGCCGGTGCTGCTGGGCGAAGGCTTCGTGCCTGCGCAGCAGATGGAATTCGTCTGGCGCTGGAAGCGCCGCTGGGCCGAGATCGAAGAAGGGCTCGATGCCGACGTGCAGTCGCTCGACGACGAGCGCACCTGGCAACCCGAAGTGCTCGACACGCGCGGCGCGATCGCGTCGCTGCCGGAAGAAGAGCGCACCGAGATGGTCGGCGAAGCGATTCCGTCGTTCGCGCAGGTCTGGGCGCTCGGCTTCATGTACGCGGTCGAGAACTGGCCCGACGAATGGACCGCGCCGCGCGACAAGGAAGCGGCCGACATGCTCAACGACGCGCTTGACAACATCGTCGCGCTGACCGAGGACGACACCGCCAAACCGACGGTGTCGATGTTCAGCGAAGACGGCCCGCCGAGCGTGAGCCAGCAGCGCCTGGACGATTTCGGCGCCGCCATCTGGGCCGTCTACGACCTGCGCCAGCTCTGGAAAAGCATGGGTCCGCGGCAGGAAACGATCCGGAAGGAACCTCAGCCGGGCCGAAACGATCTGTGCCCGTGCGGCAGCGGGAAGAAGTTCAAGAAGTGCCACGGGGCGTGAGCCCTGTCCCGCGCTGAACGATCGCTACTTGACCTGCTGCTTGCCCAGCTTGCGCGCCAGCGTGCGCCGGTGCATGCCGAGGCGCCGCGCGGTCTCCGAGATGTTGAAGCCGGTCTCGGCCAGCACCTCGTGGATGCGTTCCCATTCGAGCGTCTTGATCGAGGTGGCGCGGTTCGTGAGTTCCACCTCCGTGGTGCCGCCCGCGCGGCCGAAGGCGGCTTCGATGTCGTCGGTGTTCGACGGCTTGGCCAGGTAGTGGCAGGCGCCCAGCTTGATGGCCTCGACCGCGGTCGCGATGCTTGCGAACCCCGTGAGCACCACGATCAGCATGGTCGCATCGTGCGCGTGCAGCGCCTGCACGCAGGCCAGGCCCGATGCATCGCCGTGCAGCTTCAGGTCGACCACCGCGTAGTGCGGCGATTGCGTCTGCAGCACCGCCGTTACCTCGTCGAAGCTGGCGGCCTGAAGCACCGTGTAGTCGCGCCGCTCGAAGGAGCGCCCGAGCGTGCGCGCGAAGGCCGCGTCGTCCTCGACGATGAGCAGCGTGCGGTCAGTCGTTTCCATGGCCGCCATCTTCCCCCGCCAGCGCGATCGCTGCCAGCGGCAGGGTGATCGTGACCTGTGCGCCGCCGCCAGGCAAGTTCTGCGCCGTGACGGTGCCGCCGAGCGTGCGCGCCACGTTCACGACCAGGAACAAGCCGAGCCCGCCGCCGGGTCGCCCCTTGGTCGACTGGTAGGGCTTGCCGAAATTGGCGAGCACACCCGTCGCGAAACCGCGGCCGCGGTCGCTGACTTCCAGCTTCAGTGTCTTGCCGTCGCGCGAGACGACCAGGTGCACCCACCCGGGCGAGGCTTCGAGCGCGTTGTCGAGCACGTTGCTCACCATCTGCTTGACCGCCGAGTCGGACACCATCGGCATGTCCTGGCCGAAGCGGTTGTCGTAGTCGAACGCCATGGTGCTGCGCGTCGCGCGCCACTCGGCGGCCAACTCGTCGAAGAAAGTGCAGATCGTCGTGCGCGCCGACGATTCGCCACGCGCCTTGCCGGCCGACAGCAGGATGCCGCTCACGATCGTCTTGCAGCGCTGCACCTGCGTCTCCATTTCGGCGACCTCTTGCAGCAGCTCGGCGTCGGACGCGAAATTCGGCAGGCGGCGCCAGTCGCCGAGGATCACGGCCAGCGTGGCGAGCGGCGTGCCGAGCTCGTGCGCCGCACCCGATGCCAGCAGGCCCATGCGCACGATGTGTTCTTCTTCGGCCGCCCGCTGGCGCAGGCCGGCGAGCCGTGCATCGCGCTCGCGCAGGTTGCGGTTGATGCGCGTGATGAAGGTGACCAGCAGCGCCGCGTTGAGCGCGAAGCACACCAGCATGCCCTGCACGTAGGGGCTCGCCAGGCCGCGGTCGTGGTCGAGCGGCAGCTCGAGCGGCCGGCCGAAGAGCGCGAGGCCGGCGAAGCAGCAGGTCGTCACGCCGACGATGGTCCAGGTCGACCACGCCTCGAGCAGCACCGCGCCGAGGATCACTTGCAGCAGGTAGAGAAACACGAACGGGTTCGTCGCGCCGCCGCTCAGGTAGAGCTGCACGGTCAGCATGCCGATGTCGACCAGCAGCGCCAGGAACAGCTCGCCGTTGGTGACTTCGCGGTGGCTGTGCCAGCGCAGCAGGCTCGCGCCGTTGAAGGCCACCAGGCAGCCGAGCACCACCAGCATCTGGTCGATCGGCAGGTGGATGCCGAAGCCGTAGTGCACGACCTCGATGGTGAAGAACTGGCCGACGGCCGCGAACCAGCGCAGCTGGATCAGCTGCTGCATGTTCTTGAAGCCGGTGGCGTCGTCGACGCGAACGGCGCCGTCACTCGGGCTGGGCATCGCTTCGATTCTCGGCATTTCGCCGGCGCCGGCTTTCGCGGCGCACCTGCCAGGCCGCGCCCACCACCATCGCCGCGAGCGTGTACCAGGTGATCGCGTAGACCAGGTGGCTGTTGTGGAAGGCGACGATGGTCAGGCCGCCCACGGGCCACGCGTCCGCCGGCGTGGCGTCGCCATCCACGAAGTACGGCGCGACCGGGCGCAGGCCACGCGCGTCGGCGATGGCGGCCACGTCGCGCGAAAACCAGCGGTCTGCGGCCGGGTCGTTCTTGCGCAGGAAGCCGCCGCCCGGTTCGGTGAGGCGCAGCAGGCCGGTGACGGTGGTGGTGCCCGCCGTCTCGGTCGCGGAGCGGGCGGCGCGCTCGCGCACTTCGGGCGGCACGAAGCCGCGGTTGACGAGCACGGTGCTGCCGTCGGCCTGGCGCAACGGGGTCAGCACCCAAAAGCCGCTGCCGCGCGTGGTGACGGCCTGGACGAAGGTCTCGCGGTCGTGGAGGAAAGTGCCGGTGAGGGCGACGTGGCGGTACTCGTCGGCCGCGGGCGTGACGGCCGCCCATTGGTCGGGGCCGGGCGCCGGTGAGGGCGCGGCATGGACGCGGGCTTCGACGCGGGCGATGAGGTCCAGTTTCCAGGCCCGGCGCTCGACCTGCCAAGTGCCCAGCGCGATGAAGCCCGCAAAAGCCAGGACGGCAACGGCCGCCCAGGCGACCAACGCGGGCCGCATCGGGGGCTTCAAGGCATGTTCTTCATGTCGTGAACGGACATCGGCATCATGTTGTGATTCAGGTGGTACATCACCCAGATCGATCCGCTCAGCGTGATCACGACGAGCACCAGCGTGAAGACCAACGCCAGCATCGACCAGCCGCCCTCCGACTTGGTGTTCATGTGCAGGAAATAGATCATGTGGACCACGATCTGTATCGCCGCGAAGGCCAGGACCACGAGCGCGGTGGTGCTCGACTTGTCGAACACCTTGCCCATCACGAGCCAGAACGGAATCGCGGTGAGGACGATCGACAGGACGAAGCCTGTCATGTAGCCCTTGAAGGTGCTGTGCGGTGCGCCGTCGTCGTGCGCGTGGTGGTCGTCGTGTGCGCTCATGGCAGTGAACCCATCAGGTAAACGAAGGTGAAGACGCCGATCCAGACCACGTCCAGAAAGTGCCAGAACATCGACAGGCACATCAGCCGCCGCTTGTTCTCGGGAATGAGGCCGCCGCGCGACACCTGCACCATCAGCGTGACGAGCCAGATGATGCCGAACGTGACGTGCAGGCCGTGCGTGCCGACCAGCGTGAAGAAGGCCGACAGGAAGGCGCTGCGCTGCGGGCCCGCGCCTTCGTGGATGAGGTGCGCGAACTCGTAGAGTTCAAGGCCGAGGAATGCCAGGCCGAACAGGCCGGTGATGCCGAGCCACACCAGCATCGGCTTGAGGCGATCCTTCTGCATCTCCAGCATCGCGAAGCCGTAGGTGATGGACGACAGCAGCAGCATCGACGTGTTGAGCGCGACGAGCGGCAGGTCGAACAGATCGGCACCCGACGGGCCGGCCGCGTAGCTGCGCCCCAGCACCGCGTACACCGCGAACAGGCACGCGAAGATGAGGCAGTCGCTCATCAAGTAGAGCCAGAACCCCAGCAGCGTGCCGTTCTCGGGGTGGTGCTCTTCGGTCTCGTAGAAGCGCAGCGTGTCGGCGTTGTTCACGACGCCGTGCGCGGAGGTGAAAGTGACTTCAGACATGACCGGCAGCCAGCAAGGTTGTGCGCGCGGCTTCCGTGCGGGCGACGTCGTCGGCCGCGATGTGATAGTCGCGCTTGTAGTTGAAGGTGTGGGCGATGGCCGCGATGATCAGCACGGCGAACGACAGGATCGCGAGCGCCCACATGTGCCAGATCGTCGCGAAGCCGAACACCGCGGAGAGGCCGGCCAGCACCATGCCAGCGGCCGTGTTCTTCGGCATGTGGATCGGGATGAAGCCGCTGAGCGGGCGCTGGTAGCCGCGTTTCTTCATGTCGTGCCAGGCATCGCCGTCATGGATGCGCGGCGTGAACGCGAAGTTGTAGGCAGGCGGCGGCGAGGAGGTCGACCACTCGAGCGTGCGGCCGTCCCACGGGTCGCCGGTGCGGTCGCGCAGGGCTTCGCGGTTGCGGTAGGTCACGACGAACTGGATGATCATCGCCAGGATGCCGAGCGCGATCAGGAAGGCGCCGAACGCGGCGATCACGAACCAGATCTGCAGCGACGGGTCGTCGAACTTGCTCATGCGGCGTGTCACGCCCATCAGACCCAACACGTAGAGCGGCATGAACGCGAACCAGAAGCCCGAGAGCCAGAGCCAGAACGAGATCTTGCCCCAGCGCGGATCGAGCTTGATGCCGGTCGCCTTCGGGAACCAGTAGTTGATGCCGGCAAACGCGCCGAACACCACGCCGCCGATGATCACGTTGTGGAAGTGGGCGATCAGGAACAGGCTGTTGTGCAGCACGAAGTCGGCCGGCGGCACGGCCAGCAGCACGCCTGTCATGCCGCCGATGGTGAAGGTCACCATGAAGCCCATGGTCCACAGCATTGGCACTTCAAAGCGGATGCGGCCGCGGTACATCGTGAACAGCCAGTTGAAGATCTTCGCCCCGGTCGGGATGGAGATGATCATCGTCGTGATGCCGAAGAACGAATTGACGCTGGCACCCGAGCCCATCGTGAAGAAGTGGTGCAGCCACACGAGGTAGGAGAGGATCGTGATCACGATGGTGGCGTAGACCATCGAGGCATAGCCGAAGAGGCGCTTGCCCGAGAACGTCGACACCACTTCGGAGAACACGCCGAAGAGCGGCAGGATCAGGATGTAGACCTCCGGGTGACCCCAGATCCAGATCAGGTTGACGTACATCATGGCGTTGCCGCCGAGGTCGTTCGAGAAGAAGTTGGTGCCCGCGTAGCGGTCGAGCGAGAGCAGGCCCAGCACGGCGGTCAGGACCGGGAACGCGGCGACGATCAGCACGTTGGTGCACAGCGAGGTCCAGGTGAAGATCGGCATCTTCATCAGGCCCATGCCGGGTGCGCGCATCTTCACGATCGTGGCGATCAGGTTGATGCCCGAAAGCAGCGTGCCGACCCCGGCAATCTGCAACGACCAGATGTAATAGTCGACCCCCACGTCAGGGCTGTACGCGATGCCCGAGAGCGGCGGGTAAGCGAGCCAGCCGGTGCGCGCGAATTCGCCGACGAACAGCGACGCCATCACCAGCCCGGCACCCGCGGTGGTCATCCAGAAGCTGAAGTTGTTCAGAAACGGGAAGGCCACGTCGCGTGCGCCGATCTGCAGCGGCACGGCGAAGTTCATGAGTCCGGTGACGAGCGGCATCGCCACGAAGAAAATCATGATCACGCCGTGCGCCGTGAACACCTGGTCGTAGTGGTGCGGCGGCAGGAAGCCCTCGTTGCCGCCGAAGGCCATGGCCTGTTGCGCGCGCATCATGATCGCGTCGGAGAAGCCGCGCAGCAGCATGACCAGACCGAGGATGATGTACATGATCCCGATCTTCTTGTGGTCGATGCTGGTGAACCACTCGCGCCAGAGGTAGCCCCAAACCTTGAAATAGGTCAGTGCGCCGACCAGCGCGATGCCGCCCAGCCCCACCGCGATGAAGGTGGCGAGCAGGATCGGCTCGTGGTACGGGATCGCCTCCCAGGTGAGGCGGCCGAAGATGAGTTTGGTGAGATCGAGGTGATCGAACATCGTGAATGCGAGAGCCAGTTATCAGTTCGGCCGGGCCACAGGCGCCAAAAGCGCGTCGGACGGATCGTTGACGCTGCACATGGCAGCGACATAGGGACGGCTCGCCTTGCCCGTGAGGGCCGGGTCGAGCGAGGACAGGTTGTAGGCGCCCGGCTTGCCGAGTCCACCGCCTGCGTCGATCGCCATCATTTCCTTCATGCACATCTTGCTGCGGTCGACGCAGCGGTTGAGGATGGCGTCGTACAGGTCGGGCGCCACGGCGGCGTAGCGCTGGACCGGATTGCGTTCGCTGGGCTTTTCGAGCGCCATGTAGGCATCGCGCGTGAGCTGCCCGCCGTCGCCCTTTTTGGCATTGGCGACCCACTGGTCGAAGTCGCCGGTGCTCAGGCCGTGGAACTTGAACCGCATGTTGGAAAAGCCCGCGCCGCTGTAGTTGGCCGAGAAGCCGTCGAACACGCCGGGCTTGTTGATGACGGCGTGCAGCTTGGTCTCCATGCCCGGCATCGCATAGATCTGACCGGCCAGCGCGGGAATGAAGAACGAGTTCATGACCGACGACGCCGTGATCTTGAACATGATCGGTCGGTTGATCGGGGCGGCCAGTTCATTGACTGTCGCGACGCCCTGCTCGGGATAGATAAAAAGCCACTTCCAGTCGAGTGCGACGACTTCGACCACCAGCGGCTCGGTGCCGGGAACCACGTTCTGCTCGGCCGTGATGCGGGTGAGCGGCCGGTAGGGGTCGAGGGTGTGGGTGCTGATCCAGGTCAACGCGCCGAGCGCAATGATGATCAGCAGCGGGGCCGCCCAAATCACCAGCTCGAGTTGCGTGGAATGGTCCCAATCGGGCCGGTAGTCGGCCTCGGTGTTCGCCTTGCGATAGCGCCAGGCGAACACGAAGGTGAGTGCGATCACCGGGACGACGATCAGCAGCATCAGCACCGTGGACTGGATGATCAGGTCGCGTTGCTGAACCGCCACGTCGCCGGACGGGTTCATGAGCACCATGTTGCAGCCGGCCAGCAGGGCGGCGGCGGGCAACAGGAGCAGTCCACGGAGGGTCTTGAGGGAGGGCATGCCGTACAAACGTACTAAGGGTGGAAAGCGTGAGCGGGAACGCGCAGAATCTACGTCCAACGGCGCCCGGAGGGCATTGGACGTTTTGTCCTATGGCGACTTTGGGCGAGCAATGAGACCCTCCAGTTCCAGTGTGACAACACCCTAATCACAAGCGAGCACGATGTCCAGCGTCCCCCAAGCCCACAACGAACTGTCGCCTCGGCAAATGGAACAGGACGTCCGCAACGTCACCGCCGACCACTCCGGCATCGCCCCGAGCGAGATCGCCGTCGGCGTGATCATCGGACGCGCCTCCGAGTATTTCGACTTCTTCGTCTACGCCATCGCCTCGGTGCTGGTGTTCCCGGCGGTGTTCTTCCCGTTCGAAGCGCGGCTCGAAGGCACGCTCTATTCCTTCGTGATCTTCTCGTTCGCATTCATCGCGCGCCCGATCGGCACCGTCGCCTTCATGGCGATCCAGCGGCGCTGGGGCCGCGGCGTCAAGCTCACCGCGGCGTTGTTTCTGCTGGGCGTGTCGACCGTGTGCATCGCGTTTCTGCCGGGCTACGCCAGCATTGGCCCTGCGGCCATCGTGCTGCTCTCGGTGCTGCGCTTCGCCCAGGGCATCGCGCTCGGCGGCTCATGGGACGGGTTGCCCTCGTTGCTCGCGCTCAGCGCACCGGAAAAGCGCCGCGGCTGGTACGCCATGATTCCGCAGCTCGGCGCGCCGATCGGTTTCATGATCGCCGCCGGCTTGTTCATGTTCTTGCATGCGAGCCTCTGGTCGGGCGACTTCCTGGACTGGGGCTGGCGCTATCCGTTCTACGTGGCCTTCGCCATCAACGTGGTGGCGCTCTTCGCGCGGCTGCGCCTGGTGGTGACGAACGAATACGAAGCACTGCTCGACAAGAACGAGCTGGAGCCGGTGCCGGTCCGGGAGCTGTTCAAAGCCCGCGGCGGCAACCTGTTCATCGGCGCTTTCGCCTCGCTCGCCAGCTACGCGCTGTTTCACCTGGTCACGGTGTTCCCGCTGTCGTGGATCACGCTCAAGTCGTCGCAGCCGGTGAGCGACGTGCTGCTGATCCAGATCATCGGCGCGGCGATCTGCATCGTGGGGGTGATCGTTTCGGGCTGGGTCGCCGACCGTTTTGGCCGCCGTACGACGCTGGGCGTGCTGGCGGTGGCGATCGCGGTGTTCAGCGGCTTCGCCCCGACCCTGCTGACCGCCGGTGAGTTCGGCGAGGACGCCTTCATCCTGGTGGGCTTTGCGCTGCTCGGTCTGTCGTACGGCCAGGCGGCGGGTGCCGTGACCTCCAACTTCGAGGCCAAGTACCGCTACACCGGCGCCGCGCTGACCTCCGACTTCGCCTGGCTCATCGGCGCGGCTTTTGCGCCTCTGGTGGCGCTCGGCCTGTCCGCCCACTTCGGGTTGGCGTACCTCAGCGTCTACCTGCTGTCGGGCGCCGCCTGCACGCTGGTCGCGCTGCAGGTCAACCGCTCCCTCGAAATCAGGGACTGATCAGATCTTGAAGGCGCGGCGGATGTCGTCGCGCACCAGGTCGACGTAATCCGGATGCTTGCGAATGTAGCCGGCGATGAACTGGCACACCGGGATCACATGCCGCTTTTGTGCCCGCGCATCGTCCAGCACGTGCCGGGCGATGGCCGATCCGATACCCTTGCCTTCGTTTTCAGGCAGCACCTCGGTGTGCGTGAACATGATCGCGTCGGTCAGCAGGTTGTATTCGGCGAACCCTGCGAGCCGGCCGTCGACCGTGGCTTCGTAGCGGTGCTGCGCCGTGTTGTTGTTGAAGACAATGTCGGTGGCCACGGACAGGATTCTTTCAGGGCTGGTGGGCCAGGAAGGCCGCGAGGTGGGTGGCGGCGGTCGTGCGGACCTTGGCGCGCAGCATCGGCGTCCAGCCGAGCAGCAGGCCCGGCGCGCCGAGCGCCTGCCGTGACCACGGCCAGAAGGCGAAGCGGTCTTGCTGAACCGAAATCAAGCCATCCGGCGTGAAGGTGAAACGCGAGTCGACGCTGTTGTCGACGATGCGTCCGGTGGCGCTGAAGCGGTAGTGCGCATCCCAGTGCGCCTGGCCGCTGGTGCCGTCGGCGGCCACGTCGCGGTAGGTCAGCTTCCACACGTCGGCGCCTTTGGCCTTCGTGCCGGCGCAAAGCATCTTCCACATGCCGCCGACCTCCCGGGCGCCGCGCAGCGAGAACGCCTCGTCGTCGAACGTTGCATCGCGGGCATAGCAGGCGGCCATGGTGTCGGCGTCGAGCCGGGCGAAGGCGTCGTAGAAGCGGCGGATTGTTTGTTCGTTAGCCGGCATGATTTCTCTCGTACACGTCATTTTCAAAGCGCATCCGGAAGACTGCGCGCGAGGAAATCATAGACGGCGCGGATGCGGCGGTTGGTGCGAATTTCGCGGTGCACCACCAGCCAGACCGGAAGCGGCGGGATCTTCAGCGACGGAAGCAGCCGTTCGACCTCGCTGTCGGT
Organism: Variovorax sp. PAMC 28711; assembly: GCF_001577265.1. Taxonomy (NCBI): domain Bacteria; kingdom Pseudomonadati; phylum Pseudomonadota; class Betaproteobacteria; order Burkholderiales; family Comamonadaceae; genus Variovorax; species Variovorax sp. PAMC 28711. The sequence goes on from NZ_CP014517.1 coordinate 2,528,062, forward strand.
GCGCTTCACGTACTCGGCGACAAAGCCGATGCCGAGCCCGGCGCGCACCGCCTGCCAGTACACGTTGAGGTCGTCGCTGCGGAACGCGAATTGCTCACGTGCGATCGGCATGCCCATCGCCGCGAATCCGCGCACGATGGTGTTGTCCCGGTCGGTGCCGATCAGGTCGTGCTGCAACAGGTCGGCCGTCTGGCGCGGCGTGCCGCGGCGACGCAGATAGTCGCGATGCGCGCAGGCCGTGAAAGCCACCTTGCCGACGCGCCGGATCACCAGAGACGACTGCACGGGTTGCACCATGCGCAACGCAATATCGGCCTCGCGCCGTAACAGGTTGGTGACCTCGTTGCTCGACACCAGCTCGATCTGGATGCCGGGCAGTGCCTGGCGCAGCTGCGCCAGCAGCGGCGGCAGCAGGTGCACGGCCACGGGCTGGCTCGCGCTGATGCGCACCGTGCCACTCGCCATCGCGTCGGCACCCGACACGCCGCGCGTCAGCGCTCCGGCTGCGGCTTCCATCGCGCGGGCCGCATCGGCCAGCTGGAGCGCCATCGCGGTCGGCTGGAGCCCGCGACCGGTGCGCTCGAACAGCACGGTGTCGAGCTGCGCCTCCAGTTCGGCGATGTGACGCCCCACGGTCGGCTGGCTGGACCCCATCGTGCGCGCCGCACCCAGCAAGCTGCCGCGCTCGAGTACGGCGAGGAAGGAGCGCACCAGGTGCCAGTCGAAGTCAGTGGCGGTGGTCATGGTTGATTTCCTATTCAAGTATGAATAGCTGTTATGGAAAAGTACGCAATTGTGGGGACACTCTATCGTTTCCACAATCGCGTCATCACCACAGCATTTCCAGGAGCATCCCATGATCCAACGTCGCAACTTCGTTCGCCTGGTCGGGGGTGGCGCGGTCGCAGTCGCCACAGCCGGCACGCTGGCGGCCTGCTCTCTCACGCCCGAATATCCAGCCGCAGCGGTCGAGATTTGGCGCGGGCCCGGCCACGAGACCGATGTGCGCAAGCGTGCCATCGCCTATGCAGTGACTGCGCCCAATCCGCACAACCGCCAGCCTTGGCTGCTGGATGTCGACACGCCCGACACCCTCACGCTGTACTGCGATACCGAGCGCTTGCTGCCCGAGACTGATCCATTCGGCCGGCAGATCCTGATCGGCCATGGCGCTTTCATCGAGTTGCTGGTGATGGCGCTGGCCGAACAGGGCGTGCGCAGCGAAGTGCAGCTGTGGCCCGAAGGCGAGCTGCCACGCACGCTCGCCGCATGGTCGCGCAAACCGGTTGCGCGCCTCGTGCTGTCGCCCGGTGCCCGACCCGATCCGCTGTTCGCGCAAGTGCTGCTGCGCCACACGCCGAAGATGCGCTACGACACGACGCAACCGGTGTCCGCGCAGGCACTCCAGAAGCTCATCGAAGCCGGCGGGCAGCGCGGTGGCGGTGTGCAAAGTGGCGGCACGGTGGACGCCGTACGCGTCGAACCGCTGCGCAAGCTGTGCCTGGACGCGGCGCGCGTCGAACTGCTGACGCCCGCGACGGCGATGGAAAGCGTTCGTCTGATGCGTGTCGGTCCGGACGAAATCCTGCAGCACCGCGACGGCATCTCGATCACCAGCCGGATGGCACGCATTTTCTCCGTGCTCGGTCAGTTCGACCGCAGCCGGCCGCCCACGGCCGACAGCGCGGCTTACAAGCAGGCCCTTCAAACGTTCGACGACTACAGCAACACGGCCATGGGCTTCGTCTGGTTGAGCACCGCGCGCAACGGGCGCAATGACCAGATCGAAACGGGTCGGGCCTATGTCCGGCAGCAACTGCAGGCCACGGCGGCGGGTGTGGGCATCCACCCAATGAGCCAGGCGCTGCAGGAGTTCCCCGAAATGGCGCCGCACTTCGAGGCGGTGCATCGCATGCTGCTCGAACGGCCGGCGCCGCGCACCGTGGACGATTCAACGGTGCAGATGATGTGCCGCATCGGCTATCCCTTCGCGTCGGTGCCGGCCACGCCGCGTCGGCCGCTGCCGCAATTCTTCAGGCGTGCTGCAGCCGCATGAGCAAGGTCTGAATCGCGTGCGCGACCGTGGCGGCGCGCACCGCGGTGCGATCGCCGTGGAAGCGGCGGCGCTCGGCGTGTACATGGCCGTCGATGGACCAGCCGAACCACACAGTGCCCACCGGCTTCTCGGCGCTGCCGCCGGAGGGGCCGGCTACGCCGGTGACGGCCACCGACACCTGAGCGTGCGAACGAGCCAGCGCGCCTTCGGCCATTGCGTGGACCACGGCTTCGCTGACCGCACCGTGCGCGCTGATCACGGCCGCATCGACGCCGAGCATCTCGCTCTTGGCCTCGTTCGAATAGGTCACGAAGCCGCGCTCGAACCAGACGCTGGAGCCAGCCAGCTCGGTGCAGCCGGCGGCGATCAACCCGCCGGTGCAGCTTTCGGCCGTGGCGAGCATCCAGCGCTTTTGCTGGAGCAGATCGGCCGCAAGACGCAGGAGGTCGAGCACGGAGGGGTCCGGATTCGAATGCAGATCGGTCATGAAGGGTTGCTTACCAGGCGCGCCAGGCGGCGATGACCAGCAGCGTACAGAACGCTGCCACCAGGTCGTCCAGGAGGATGCCGAAACCGGCACGCCACCAGTCGGGCGCCGTCGCGCCGCGCTGCTTGAACAGGCCGTCCGCCCATTTCACCGGCCCGAACTTGGCGGCGTCGAAGAAGCGGAACAGGCCGAAGGCGATGGCCTGCGCCAGCAGTCCGGCCGGCGTCACCAGCCACAGCACGAGCCAGAACGCGACCACTTCGTCCCACACGATGGCACCGGGGTCGGCGATGCGCATGTGCCTGGCCGTGACCGAGCAAGCCCACCAGCCGACCGGCAGCGACACGAGGATGACCCAGCCGATCGTCGACGGCGCGAGCCAGCGCTGCATCACGACGAAAGCGGCCCAGGCCCACAGCGTGCCGACGGTGCCCGGCGCGAAGCGCGGCAGGCCGGAGCCGAAGCCGAGCGCGATGCAATGCGCCGGGTGCGACAGCATGAAGCGCCAGGTCGGACGGAAAGGGGTGGATGGCGAGGAAGACATGGGGCTCACTGGAAATGGTCGAACGACGTGAATCGCTGCCCGATGTCGGCACCGCCTGCGTTAACGATGCGCAGACCCGGCGCCGCCTCGATGCGGCCGATGCGGGTGACGGCGGTGTCGCTGTCGCGGCCGGCCTGCAGCACGGCGTCGCGCGCGGCTTCGGGCGCGGTGAAGACCAGCTCGTAGTCGTCGCCCCCCGAGAGCGCACAGGTGCGCCACGCGTCGAGGCCGATTCGGTGCGCCTCGCCATTGGACCCAGCGCGCGCTGCGATCAGTTCGACAGCCGCATCGGCGTCCAGCCGGGCGCCGACCCGGCTGGCGCCGAGGATGTGGTTCAGGTCGCCGATGAGCCCATCGCTCACGTCGACCGCCGAGGTTGCAATGCCGCGCAGCGCCATGCCGAGCGCCACGCGCGGCGTCGGCGTTTCCATGCGGGCGCGCGCCGCCTCGAACACATCGGCCGGCAAGGAGAGCGTGCCGCGGAACGCTTCGAGCGCGAGTCGCGCGTCGCCGAGCGCGCCGCTCACCCAGAGGTCGTCGCCCGGCTTCGCGCCCGAACGCAGCAGCGCGGCGCCGCTCGGCACTTCGCCGAACACCGTGATGCAGATGTTGAGCGGGCCGCGCGTCGTGTCGCCGCCGACCAGTTCGCACGCATGCGCATCGGCCAGCGCGAGCAGGCCGCGCGAGAAACCCGCGAGCCAGCCCTCGTCGACCGCAGGAAGCGACAGTGCCAGCGTGAAGGCCAGCGGCTTCGCGCCGCACGCGGCGAGGTCGCTGAGGTTGACCGCCAGCGCCTTGTGGCCGAGTCGCGCCGGATCCACCGTCGACAGAAAGTGCCGCCCCTCGACCAGCATGTCGGTCGACACCGCCAGCTGCATGCCGGCGGCCGGCGCCAGCAGCGCGCAATCGTCGCCGGTGCCGAGCGGCGAGCGCCAGGCCGGCCGCGCGAAGTACCGCGCGATCAGGTCGAATTCGCCGAGGGCCGCCATCAGGCTTGTCCCCGGAAGCGCAACGCAGCCTGTCGCACGACCTCGGCCAGCATGCGCTCCTTGCCCTGCTTTTCGCGCAACCAGCGCGCGTCGTTGCGGTTGGCTTCCACGCTGGTGCGCAACTCGCCGAGCACCTGCGTCGCGCCGAGCGCTTCGCTGTGCCACTCGAGCTGCGTCATGGTCATGAGGATGTGGTCGCGCAGCGGCATGTGCTCGCCGCTGGCCGGGTCGACATACACCGCGTCGAGCCCGAAGCGGCAGGCCTGGAAACGGTTGTAGGTGTAGACGAGGTAGTCGTCTTCGGTCGGCACGAACGGGTCTTCCTGCAGGAACCAGGCCGCAAGCGATTGCACGTAGCCGGCCAGCGCGGCGGCGCGTTCCACCGTGAGCGGCGTGTCGAACACGCGGATCTCGATGGTGCCGAACTCGGGCTTGGGGCGAATGTCCCAGTAGAAATCTTTCATGCTGCGAACGACGCCGGTGCGGGTCATGCGCTCGAAGTAGTTCTCGAACTCCTTCCAGCTCAGCGTGAATGGCGCGCGGCCCGACAGCGGGAACGCGAACACCGAATTGAGCCGTGCCGAATCGAACTGCGTGTCCTGTCCCTGCACGAAGGGCGAAGACGCCGACAGCGCGATGAAGTGCGGGATGTAGCGCGACATGCGGTGCAGCATCAAGAGCGCGGCGTCGGCGCTCGGGCAACCGATGTGCACATGCTGGCCGAAGATGGTGAATTGCTTGGAGAGGTAGCCGTACAGCTCCGACAGTTCGCGAAAGCGCGGCTTGTCGTAGATGCGCCGCTCGTGCCATTGCTGGAACGCGTGCGTGCCGCCGCCGACCACCGCGATGTTGAGCTTGTCCGCATTGCGGATCAGCGCCTCGCGGATCGGCGACAGCTGGTCGATCACGTCCTGCGCCGAGTGGCAGATGTCGGTCGAGATCTCGATCATGCTCGACGTCATTTCGGGCACGACGCTGCCCGGCAACGGCGTTTCGGCCATCAACCGCAGCATGTCTTCGGCATAGGGCGCGAGGTCGTAGTCGTGGGTGTTCACGAGCTGCAATTCGAGCTCGACACCGAGCGACAGCGCCTTGGACTGGTTGAAGGGTTCGAGCGCAATCGCCTTGCTCTTGTCGTAGGTCATCGCAGTGTCTCTTCGTGGCCGCTGAACGCCTCGGGCGTCCAGGGTCTGGAGCTTTCGCCGGCCCCGTGGATGGCGATGGTGGCCAGCACCGCACCGAGCACCTCCATGAGCAAGATCGCGGGCAGCGCGACCTGCGTGATCATGGCGCCGAGCAGCGGCGACGCAGTGACGAACGCCGAGGCGATGAGCAGCGCGATCGACGAGAGCGGCGACATCGCACAGCCGACCCACAGCGCCTGCTTCCAGCTCGCACCGCTGCCGGGATTGGCGATGGCGACACCGGCGATTTTCGCGGCGAAGCGGGTGCCGATCACGGCCAGTACGACGCTGGCCACCGGCAAGCTCCAGTCGGCCTGCGCCGCGACGATCGACACCAGCACGAACATCAGCATGGTCAGCAGCGATGCGGCGGTGCCCAGCTGGCGCGGCCAGGCCCAGGGTCTGGGATTGAGCTGTTTCAGCAGGATGCCGCCGATCAACGCGGCGAGCGGTGCCGAACCGCCGATGTGCGCCGTGAGCGCGGCGCCCGCCGCGATGATCGCGAGCAGCAGGATCGAGGTGTTCTCGCTGGTCGGGCTCATCACCCGCAATGCCGAGCGCAACGCGAGCGCCATCAGCGCGCCCACCACGAACGACAGCCCGAGCACCACGCCCACCGGATAGAGCTTTTCCATCAGCCCCTGCGGCGCGCGTTCGATCAGTCCAGCCTGCGCGTAGCCCAGTGCGAGCGCGTAGAACGTGTTGAGCGTCGCGAGCGTCATGGCGCGTTCGGTCACCGGGCCGGAGGCGCGCGTGTCCATCACGACGCGGCTCAGCACCGCCGGCGAGGCGACGATCGCCATCAGGGCGATCGGGTTCGCCACCGGGTCGGGAATGCCCAGCCAGTGCAGCATCCAGAACACACCGAAGTAGGTGAGCGACGCTTCGAGCAGGCTTTGCAGCAGCACGCGCGGGTTGTAGCGGAACCAGCGCAGCGGCAGGCGGCCGCCGGCCTCGAACAGCACGATCGCCACGCCGAGCTCGAGCAGGAACAGCGGAATGCCCTGCAGCGGCCAGATCGCGCCTTCGAAGCCGGCAAAGCCCACGATCGTGCCGACGATCGAATAGCCCACCACCTTCGGCAGGCCCATGTAGCGCTGCACCAGGTGACCGGTGGCCGCGGCCACGGCCAGCAGCAGCGACCACAGCACGGTGGGCAGCCCGGCCGAGGGCCGCGCCCATTCGGACCAGAAGCCCATCAATTCAGTGGTGAGGGTAGAAATCATCGTGCAGGAACAAAAAATCGGGCCGGCCGGCTTCGCCAGCGGGCCAGGGTGGCGGCGCGGATGCGGGAGCGGTCGAGGCCGCTGACGCTGTGCGCGCGCAGCGCCAAGCGAAACGCGCAGTAGAAGCTCACGCTCACATTGAGCGCCCCGATGAAAGGGAGGGCCGCGACCGCCCACCATAGCGCAGGTTGCTGCAGCGCCGGCATGCCGATGGACGCGACCGCTGCGGCCAGCTGGCCGGTCGACAACGTCACATGCCGCACGTCCAGGCCGATGCCGAAGAATGCCGCGAACGCCGGCACCAGCCCGAGCATGAAACCGAGCGACACGTTGGACGCGAAACCGGAAATATGGGTGCGCATGAAGGTCGCCCAGCGGTGGGCGCGGGCTGCGCCCAGGACGGCGCCGATGCGTGGGTTGTAGCGCATGGCCGAGTCCAGCCGGTGCAGGACAAATGCGTTTTCCACCCAGCCGGCAATGATGCTGGCCGCAAACAGCAGCACGCCGGTGAAGGCGGCGAACAGCAGCGTCGGGCCCGCCAGCGACAGCGAGTGCAGCACCGCCTGCGCGTGCGGCGCGTCGAGCATCGGCTCGGCGGCCAGCCACTGGACAAGCGACGCCAGCGCGAGCACCGTCGGCACGACGACCAGCACGTTGCCCAGCACCGCCGCCACCTGCGAGCGCACGAGGTGCGTCACCTCGTCGACGAACGCGTCGACTGCGCCTTCCTGCTTCAGGTCGCGCAGCTTGGCGGCCATGGCGGGCGCGGTCATGGCCGGCTGCTTGGTGGCGAGCGTCAGGTGCAGCAGCTGGATCGCGACAAAGCTCGCGGCGTACATGACGCCCGACCAGAAGCCGCTCCAGAACGCCGACAGGCCGAGCGCGAGGATGCCGAACTTGAGCATCACCGTGATGGCCGTCATGGCGCCGCCGCCCGCGGCCTTGCGCACCATCTGCCCATAGGCGGCGAGGTCGCGGGTGATGTAGTGCTCGCCGGTCTCGGCGCTGCGCTCGGTCACCTTGGCAGCGAGCATCGACGAGTTCGAGGCGATCAGCGCACGGATGCTGTTGCGCTCGCCGCCCGTCACCACGAGCCGGCCGACCAGCCGCCCGACGCTGGCGGCCGGCGTGGGCGACAGCAGGCAGTCGAGCAGCTCCCGGATGCGCAGCACGCGCTCGCGCAACTGGCGCAGCCGGAACACCAGCCCGACCGAAATGCCGTTGTCTTCCAGGTGCGAGTAAATGGTGGCGGCGCCGGCGCGGCAGGCATCGAGCCGATCGCGAAACGCGAGGAAGGCGGCTTGCAGTGCGGCATCGTCGGGGGGCTGGCGGAACATCTCGTCGCGCAGGTCGTCGAGGTCGGCCAGGAGCGCGTGGAACGATCGGGCCTCGCGCACCGGATCGCTCATGCGCAACCTCAGTTCGGGCGAAAAGCCGGCCGCCACGACCTGGCTGGTGCAATAGGTGACGGCGTCCATCACGGTGTGGCGCCAGCGCGGCGCGCCGTCGACGGTTTCGTCGGCCATCAGCGCGCCGATGCGGTTGAGCAGCGCATCGTCCAGCAGCGCGATCCATTTCGCGTCGAAGGCGCGGGGCAACACCAGCCGGAACAGCTCCGAAGCGTCGGTGGTCTCGGGCGTGCCGGGGAGCATCTTGCGGCGAAGTCGGTCGCTCAGCTCGCTCACGAAGGCGCTGCGCGGCGCGAAGCCGTGGTCGGCCAGGAGCGCAGTGAGGTCGACCGTCTGCGTGAACACGCGCCACCATTCGCGGGCGCGTTCGCGCAGTTCCGGCCGCGCCTCGATCGCGTCGAGCAACAAGACGACGCGGCCGGCCGCGGCCTGCGGGGCCGCGCGGTCGCCGCGCAGCCAGTCGAACAGGTCGATCAGCCAGATGTGACGATGCGCCAGGTCGGCCGCCGGGTCGAGGCGGGCGAGCAGGCTCGTCAGATCGCGCGAGGCGGCACGCATGGGAAGACGGGGGTGCGCAGCGGCGGCCGGCTCAATGCAGGACGCGCGTGCCGGCGGCACCGTCGGCGTCGGCTTCCAGCACGAACATCGGAACCGGAACGTCGAAGCGCTCGCCTTCTTCGCTCACCACGAAATAACTGCCGTGCATCGTGCCGCTGGGCGCCTGCAGGCGGCAGCCGCTGGTGTAGCGGAAGGATTCGCCGGGTGCCAGCAGCGGCTGCTGCCCGATCACGCCCAGCCCCTTGACTTCCTGCGTGTGGCCGGAGGCGTCGTTGATGACCCAGCGACGGGCGATCAGCTGCATTGGCACCGTGGCGGTGTTGGTCACGGTGATCGTGTAAGAGAACGTGTAGATGCCGTCCCCGGCGGAAGATTGGTCCGCGAGGAATCGGGGTTCGACCTGGACGGTCAGCGGGCTGTTCGACATGGCGCGCATGGTAACTGGTGCCTCCGGCTGCAGCGGCCCATCTGCTTTGAGACAATGGCCGCATGACGAGCCCCACGTACCGCATTTCCCCCTCTATCCTGTCCGCCGATTTCGCACGCCTCGGTGACGAGGTCGAGCAGGTGATCGCAGCCGGCGCCGACTGGATCCATTTCGACGTGATGGACAACCACTATGTCCCCAACCTGACCTTCGGTCCGATGATCTGCAAGGCGCTCAAGCCGCATGCGAAAACGGCCGCCGGCGTGGCGATTCCGATCGACGTGCACCTGATGGTCAAGCCGGTGGACGCACTGGCCGCCTCGTTCGCCGAAGCGGGGGCGGACTACATCAGTTTCCACCCGGACGCGTCGCCCCACACGCACCGCAGCATCCAGGCCATCAAGGCGGCGGGGTGCAAGGCCGGTCTGGTGTTCAATCCCGGCCTCGGTCTGGAGGCGCTCGACTGGGCGATCGACGACATCGACCTCATCCTCATCATGAGCGTGAACCCGGGCTTCGGTGGCCAGAGCTTCATCGATTCGGCGCTTCGCAAGATCGAGCTGGCGAGAAAACGCATCGAGCAGACCGGCCGCGACATCCGCCTCGAAGTCGACGGCGGCATCAAGATCGACAACATCGCGGCCGTCGCGAACGCCGGTGCCGACACCTTCGTGGCGGGCAGCGCGATTTTCGGCCACACAGACTACGCGAGCGTCATCTCGGCGATGCGCGGCAATCTGGCCACCGTCAGCGCTTGACCTTGTCGTTGTAGACGCGGTCCGTCACGGGTCCGCGGTCGGTATCGACCAGGCCGCGCTTCACGTCTTCCGCGCCTTGCTTGCCGACGCGTGTCGGTTCGCCGTCGGGCGTCTCCTGGCTTTCGGAGGACTGGTCGCGTTCGTGCGGCAGTCGCGGCGCGGAATCGCCGCCCTGTTCGACCTTCGTGTGGCCGCCCTCGGTATCCCTCAACGGGTCGGTCGTGTCGGTCGCGGGATCGTTGGTTTTCGTGGCCATGAAAGTCTCCTTTTCGAATGTAATTTCTCCCATGGTGCAAGCGCTGCAGCGGTAGGACCGGCCAGCCGCTGGCTGTAGGATGCCTCGATGACGACGCTCCTCCGAATCCACGGTTTTTCCGCCCCGGTGGCCGGCCCCAAGCTGATCGTGCTCGGCGGCGTGCACGGCGACGAAACCTGCGGCACCGAGGGCATCGAACGCGTGGTGGCCGAGCTCGATGCGGGCACGCTCGCATTGCGCTGCGGCGCGCTCACGCTGGTGCCCGTGGCCAACCCGCTCGCTCGCCAGCGCCAGCGCCGCGAGGGCGAGCGCAACCTGAACCGGCTGTTCCAGCCGAGCGACGCGCCCGCCGACTACGAGGCCCGAATCACCAATCTTCTGTGCCCGCTGCTCGACCGGCACGACGTGCTGCTCGACCTCCACTCCTTCCAGAGCGCGGGCGACGCGTTCGCGATGATCGGCCCGCGCGACAACACGGGCACCCTCGAACCCTTCGCGCAGGCCACCGAAGAAGGCCGGCTGGCCTTGCACCTCGGCACTTCGCGCGTGGTCGAAGGCTGGCTCGACATCTACGCCGACAGCCTCGCGCGCCGCGCCGCGCTGCCAGGTGGCATGCCGGTCGACGATGCGGCGCTGGCCTTCGGTTGGGGCACCAACGAATACATGCGCAGTCGCGGGGGCTATGGCGTCACGCTCGAGTGCGGCCAGCACCGGGACCCGGAGGCGCCGAAAGTCGCTCACCGCGCGATTCTGGCGGCGTTGCGCCTGCTCGGCATGGTCGCGTCAGCGCCCGAGGCGGCGCCGCCGTCACGCCCCGAACTGCTGCGCCTGGTCAGCGTGACCGATCGCGCGCACGAGGGCGACCAGTTCGTTCGCGAATGGGCCACCTTCGACGCGGTGGCGCAGGGCGAGCCGATCGGCGTGCGCGACGACGGCGCCGTGCTGCATGCCGAGTGCGACGGGGTCATCGTGTTTCCCAATTCGGAGGCGCTGCCCGGCACCGAGTGGTTCTACTTCGCGGTGCCGAGCGACCGCGTGCTGTAGCTGACGCGCTGCGTTCCTACAGCGGCCGCGGGGCGTGCGGCATAAGTTCCGAGGCTGGAGGATTCCTGCCATGCCCGACACCCACACCCCTGCACCGCGCGTTCTGTGGAAAGGCGCCATCAGCTTCGGCCTCGTGCACATTCCGGTTGCGCTTTATTCGGCGACGACCGACAGCAGCATCGATTTCGACTGGCTCGACAAGCGCACGATGGACCCGGTCGGCTACAAGCGCATCAACAAGAAAACCGGCAAGGAAATCCAGCGCGAGCAGATCGTCAAGGGCATCGAATACGAAGACGGCCAATACGTGGTGCTGAGCGATGCGGAAATCGCCGCCGCCTATCCCAAGACCACGCAGACCATCGAGATCGAGACCTTCGTGCCCGCCGACGGCATTCCGTTCGTGTACCTGGAGCGGCCGTACTACGTGGCGCCCATCAATCGCGGCGCCAAGGTGTATGCGCTGCTGCGCGAAACGCTGCAACGGAGCGGTCGCATCGGCGTGGCGCGGGTGGTGATCCAGACCAAGCAGCACCTCGCAGCGCTCGTGCCGTCGGGGGCCGGCATGGTGCTGAACCTGCTGCGCTGGGGCGCCGACATCCGCTCGTGGGAGCACTTGCCGCTGCCCGCGGAAGGGGCGAAGCAGGCCGGGCTGTCGGACAACGAACTCAAGATGGCGAAGCAGCTCGTCGAGGACATGAGTTCCGACTGGGATCCGAATGCGTTCAAGAATTCGTTCAAGGACGAAATCATGAAGCTGGTCGATCGCAAGGTCGAATCCGGGCAGACCGAGTCGGTCGAAAAGCCGGAGGCGATGGAGCCGAGCGACGGCGGGGGCGCCAAGATCCTGGATCTCACCGAATTGCTGCAGCGCAGTCTGCGCAAGGGCTCGTCGCCCGACAAGTCGGCGGCCCCTGAAAAGGAAAAGCCGGCTGTCCCACGCAAACGCGCCGCCGCGAAGAAAACCAAGCCCGCGACAAAAAAGCCCCCTGCTACCAAGCGGCGCGCGGCCTGAGCCGGGTCTGATTCGGGTTACTGAACGATCTCGTCGGTCGTTACCTCGAAGCGCTGCAGCGTGTTGGCGCCGAACACCATGGTGATCGGCACATCGGCCGCATCCCGCCCGCGGGCAATCACGATGCGGCCGACGCGCGGCGTGTTGTGGCGCGCATCGAAGGTGTGCCAGCGGTCGCCCAGGTACACCTCGAACCAGGCGCTGAAGTCCATCGGATAGGGCACGGGCGGAATGCCGATGTCTCCGAGATAGCCGGTCACGTAGCGCGCGGGAATGTTCATGCAGCGGCACAGTGTGATGGCCAGGTGCGTGAAGTCGCGACACACACCGACCCCTTCGCGGAAGCCCTCCAGCGCGGTGCGCGTGGCGCGAGCGCGCTGGTAGTCGAAGCGCAGGTGGCGATGCACGAAATCGCAGATCGCCTGCACCCGATGCCAGCCCGGCGACACGTTGCCGAAATTGGCCCAGGCGAATTGAAGCAGTTCGCTGTCGACTTCGCAGTAGCGGCTCGGCAGCACGAAAGGAAGCGTGTGGACGGGCAGATTCGCGGGGGCGTGCTCGACGGCGCCGTAATCGACCGGGTCGGCCCAGCCGCTGTCGAAAACGACCGCCTCGTTTCGCAGCCGGACCGTGCTCACGCCGAACGGCACATGGACCCGCGCGCACTGGTTGTCGAACACGTCGCGGTAGTGGTCGGTCACCAGCGGCGGGCTGATGGTGATGCTTTCGCCTGCCGGTATGTCGTGCGCCCTCGAAGGATGCACCTGCAACATGTAGATCAATGCCGTCGGGGCGGAGACGCCGAGTTCGATGTCGAAGCCGATTTTGATGAGCATGTTGGGCGTTTCGATGGGTGAGGTGGGGTGACCAGTCAAGGAGGCAAGCAGCTTTGATGCCCGCTTTGGTCGAGCCATCCTATCGCCCCCGATTTTCGGGTGGCATAGGCGGCGGCCTGTTGTCTCGTAGGCGCCGGCATCCGCCGGTCGGTGCGCTCCTACCGAAGCTCCCTCGTGGCTCCCACGCGTCAGAGCGCGCCGTCACTACGGGCCACGGACGCCGCAAACCGTAAATTGACGAGGTGGCAGGTGAAATGCCGCGCATCTTCATTTATCAACGCGGTCCTGCGGGAGCACATCATGGAAATTTCGTCGCTATGGAGCAGTCTCGGTTCGGCTTCTCTCGATGATTTGCTGGTATGGGCGGTTGCGCTCACGGCAGGTGTTGTCTCCCTGATCGCGCTGGTGAATGCGCTCGACATGTTTCTGGACGCCGACGTACCCACCCAATGACCCCACAAAACAAGGCCGCTGCCGGTCGCCGCCCGAAGGCCAGCGATGGCGCCAATGCCAAGCAGGCGCAACTCGCGGAATCCACTGTCGACAACGCCTCGGCCCTGACCACGAACCAGGGCCTGCAGATCCCCGACAACCACAACTCGCTCAAGGCGGGCGTGCGCGGGCCGACCCTGCTGGAGGATTTCATCCTCCGCGAAAAGATCACGCACTTCGACCATGAGCGCATTCCGGAGCGCGCGGTGCATGCACGCGGGTCTGCCGCGCATGGTTACTTTCAGGTTTACAAGTCGATGTCGCAGTTCACCTGCGCCGAGTTCCTGCAAGATCCGGCCGTGAAGACGCCGGTGTTCGTGCGCTTCTCCACCGTGGCAGGCTCGCGCGGTTCGGCCGACACGGTGCGCGACGTGCGCGGTTTCGCCGTCAAGTTCTACACGCAGCAAGGCAATTACGACCTGGTCGGCAACAACATCCCGGTGTTCTTCATTCAGGACGCGATCAAGTTTCCGGACCTGATTCACGCCGTGAAGCCGGAGCCGCACCACGAGATGCCGCAGGCCGCCAGTGCGCACGACACCTTCTGGGATTTTGCGTCGCTGATGCCCGAGTCGACGCACATGCTGATGTGGGCGATGAGCGATCGCGCGCTGCCGCGCAGCCTGCGCATGATGGAAGGCTTCGGCGTCCACACCTTCCGCTTCATCAACAGTCGCGGCGAGAGCCACTTCGTGAAGTTCCACTGGAAACCCAAGCTCGGCATCCACGGCCTCGCCTGGGACGAGGCCCAGAAGATCGCCGGCAAGGACGCCGATTTTCACCGGCGTGATCTGTGGGAAGCCATCGACAACGGCGACTTCCCCGAGTGGGAACTCGGCGTGCAAATGATTCCGCAGGACAAGGAGCATGCGCTCGGTTTCGACCTGCTCGACCCGACCAAGCTCATCCCTGAAGAACTGGTGCCGGTCGTGAAGATTGGCCGCATGGTGCTCAACCGCAACCCCGACAACTTCTTCGCCGAGACCGAGCAGGTCGCGTTCCATCCAGGCCACGTGGTGCCGGGCATCGATTTCTCGAACGATCCCTTGTTGCAGGGGCGCCTCTTCTCGTACACCGATACGCAAATTTCGCGGCTGGGCGGTGCGAACTTCCACGAGTTGCCGATCAACAAGGCCGTCTGCCCATTCCATAACTTCCAGCGCGACGGCATGCACCGGCAGACCATCGCGCGCGGGCAGGTGGCTTACGAGCCGAATACGCTGGGCAACGGCTCGGAATACCGGGTCGACGGCGGCAACGGCGGCTTCCAGTCGTTTCCTGAAGAAATCGACCCGCCGAAAATTCGCCGGCGCAGCCCGTCGTTCGACGATCACTTCACGCAGGCACGCCTGTTCTTCAACAGCCAGACCGCTGCTGAAAAAGACCACATCGTGGCGGGCTTCCGCTTCGAGCTGTCCAAGCTCGAAGTGCCGGCGATTCGCCAGCGCATGGTCGACAACCTGGCGCACGTCGACGAGAAACTCGCGCGCCGCGTGGCCGAGCCGCTGGGTATCCACGCACCCGATGCGAAGGCTGCGGCAGGCCGTTCGGGCTTTCGCGATCACCGCATCACGATGGCGGTGTCGGAATCGCCCGCGCTCAGCATGGTCGGCACCGGTGACGGTTCGATCAAGACGCGCAAGGTCGCGATCCTCGTGGCCGATGGCGTCGACTCCGCATCGCTCAAGCCGATCCGTGAGGCGATCGAAGCCGCCGGCGCACAGTGCAAGGTGGTCGGCCTGCGCCTCGGTTCGGTGACGAGCGCGAGCAAGCGCCAGATCGAAGTCGACGTGACCTTCACCAACACGCCGTCGGTGATGTTCGATGCGGTGCTCGTGCCCGCCGGTGCAGAGAACGTGGCTGCACTCGCGCGCAACGGCGACGCCGTGCACTTCGTGCTCGAGGCCTACAAGCACTGCAAGGCGATCTGCACGGTCGGCGAAGGCGTCGGCCTGCTGTCGACATTGGGCATCGGCAACGATGCCGCGGGCGCCCCGGCCGGCGTGGTCGTCGCAAACACACCGGCAACCAACATGGGCGACAACACCGCCGCGCTGCAGGTGGCGCACGATTTCGTTGCAGCCATTGCCAAACACCGGCATTGGGACCGGGCGAACATCGACGCTGTTCCCGCTTGAGTTGATCGTCGGTATTGCGACGCTTTGCGCAGTGGTTGTGTGCATTGCGTGGCGCATCCCTGTCAGTTTTGAGGGGGGTGACCGAACGGGTGGCCCACGAGCCGCATTGAGCGTTTAGACTCGCTCCCCGACGCAACCTCCATGTCACTGGAGAGCGCCGATCGAGCTCAGGGAGAGTACTAAATGCATGAAGCCAGCGCCCATGGCCGGCCTTGACCTTCGCGCCCTGTGGGCCGACCTCAGCCAGTCCAACCGCCTCTATCGCCTCGAGCCCATCGCCTCTCAAGGCACCCAAGGCACCACGAGCCTCCAGTCCCTTCGCGTCGAAGCCTGGACCCAGCGCGAAACCCTCTCCCAGCTCTTCGAACTGCGCATCGTCTGCCTGAGCCTGGACGCCAGCCTCGAACTCAAGAGCCTCATCGGCCAGCCCCTCAGCCTCCTCACCGTCCTGGCCGACGGCCGCACCACCCGTCGCAGCGGCATGGTGCGCGCGGCCGAATCCCTCGGCGCCGACGGCGGCCTCGCCCGCTACCGCCTCACCCTCGTCCCCTGGCTCTGGCTGGGCACCCAGCAAGGCCGCAGCCAGGTCTTCCAGCACCGCAGCGTCGCCGACCTCATCGCGCAAATCCTCACGCCGTATGCCGACGCCGGCCCCTTCGCCTTCTCCCCCGAAGTCGCCACCTTCCTCGCAGACGCCCCCGTTCGCACCCACTGCACGCAGTACCGCGAGAGCGACTTCGACTTCCTGCAACGCCTCCTGGCCGAAGAAGGCCTGGGCTGGCGCATCGAAGAAGACGAAGCCGCCCCCATGGGCCACAAGCTCGTCATCTTCTCGGCCAACGACCACCAGCCCGTCGACCCCTCGTCCCCGGTCCGCTTCCACCGCAAGAGCTCGCAAGAAACCAGCGACGCCGTCCAGGCCCTCGTGCGCCGCATGCGCCAGAGCGTCGCCCAGGTCCATCTGAGCACCTGGCACGTCGATGCCAAACGCCAGATCAGCGCCAGCGCACCGGCGCGCTGGCCCGTGGGCGGCGAGCGTGCGCCACGCCTTGAATACGACGACATCCAGGGCCTCTGCGACCAGGCCCGCAACTGGAACGACAGCCGCACCGTCGAGCGCTACGCCAGCCTCCTCATGCAAGCTGCAGAAAGCCGCGCCGACACCCTGCTGGGCCACAGCACCGCGCGCACCCTGCGGGCAGGCACCCGCCTGCAGATCAGCGACGCCCCGGCACTCGGCCTGAAGACAGCGCCCGACCTCCTGCTGGACCGCATCGAACACATCGGCATCAACAACCTGCCGCGCGACACCGCAGCCGCCATCGCCGCGCAGCTGGGCGGCCTGCTGCCACACCTCGTCTTCGATGCGCAACCGCACGCCATCCCGAGCGTCACCGCCGAAGTCGATGTCTTCGGACTGGCATCCACAACAAAAACGACAACAGCACTTCCCGGTCCGAGCGACCTGCACCCCGCCGCCCAGACCCTTGCCACCGCACAAGCCACCGGCTACGCCAACAGCTTCAGTGCCGTCCATCGGGAGCGCCCCTGGCGCCCCGCCATCGTCGCCGCAGCCGGTGCCCGCCTGCACGCCAAACCCACGGTGCACGGCGTGCAAAGCGCCCTCGTGGTCGGCCCCTCCGGCGAGACCACGCCCCACGGTGCGAACGAGCTCTACTGCAACGCGCGCGGCGACGTGCGCGTGCGCTTCCACTGGCAGCGGCCCGAAGCAGAGGGGGAGGGGCGGGAGACGCACCAAGACAACCGCTCCACCCGCTGGATCCGCGTCGCCCAGCGCCAGGCCGGCCCCGGCATGGGCTGGCAGTGGCTGCCGCGCATCGGCCAGGAAGTGCTGGTGCGCTTCGTGGACGGCGACATCGACCAGCCCGTCGTCGTCGGTGCTCTCTACAACGGCCGCGGAGAAGGCGGCCTCGCCCCCAGCCCGGGCGGCGAGCAACGCAGCGAGGCGGACACCAGCGTCTTCGCCCAAGCACGCGATGGCGCACCGAGCGGCCAGGCCAACCTCGTGCACGGCCAGACCGAAGGCCACACCCCCGCCTGGCACGGCGCCAGCGCCGACCCGCAAGGCCACCGCAACCCCGCCGCATTGACCGGCTTCAAGACCCGGGAATTCGGTGGATCGGGCTTCAGTCAACTCGTCTTCGACGATTCCGACCACCAGCTTCGCATCCAGCTGCACGCCAGCACCGGGCACAGCCAGCTCAACCTGGGCCACCTCGTCCACCAGGCCGACAACCACCGCGGCAGCTTCCGCGGCCAGGGGATGGAGCTCAGAACCGACGGCTACGGTGCCCTCAGAGGCGGCAAGGGCGTGCTCCTGACCACCTACCACGCGAGCTACAGCGGCCGTGGTGGCCAGAAGCTGGAACCCACCGGCGACTTGGCCGCCGGCATGGCGTTGATGAAACAAGTCCAGCAACTGGGCCAGGCTTTAAGCAACGCCGCCAAGACCCATCTCACCGTGCAGATGGCGGGGCATGTAGGAACCACCCGGCCCGAGCACTCGATCCTGGACCAGGACAGGGCCCCGCACGCGGCGATGCTGCACGCGGTGAGCGGCATGGTGGCGGGGCGTGCGGTGAATGACGCGTACGCCGATGCGGCGGACAAGAACACGGCCATCGGCAAAGGCCAAGGTCAAGACAAAGTCCCGCACACCACCGATGCGGTCGTGGCGCTGGCCGCCAAAGGAGGCCTCGCGATGGTCGCCGGCCAGCATGTGCAGCTGGTGGCCGGGGAGACGGTGACGCTGGGCAGTGCGGGTGATGTGAACCTGGCGCTGGCCGATGTGCTGCGTGTGCACAGCGGGCAGGCCATCGGGGTGCTGGCCGGGGCCGAGAAGGCCGATGCCGCAGACGGCCTGAGCGTCATCGCCAGTCAGGACGACATCGACGTCCAGGCGCAGCACGACGAGTTGAAGATCCAGGCCAAAGACCCGATCAAGCTGGCGAGCACGACGAAGACGGTGGAGATCGCTGCCAAGAAGAAGATCCGCATCGCGACGGCGCAAGGCGCCAGCATGACGCTGGAGAACGGGGACATCACGTTTGAGTGTCCGGGGACGATTACTTACTTCAGCTCGCAGCGGAAGTTGGCGGGGCCTGCGCGACTGCAGCACGCGCTTCCAGCCAACCCGGACGCCGCCCCATTCCAACGCAAGTACGTCATTCGCCGTGCCACCGACGACCAACCCGTTCCCCACCAGAAGTACCGCATCACGATGGACGATGGCCGCGTGATCGAGGGCGTCAGCAATGAAAAAGGCGAAACGAACCTCGCCAAATCCGATGGCATTCAGAACGTGGTGATCGAACTCTTGTACGACCGAACATGAACAACCAGGAACTCGATACCCAGGCGCCAACGACTTTCCCCGGGATGGACTCGAGCGACGTTCATGTCGGCTTTCTCCCCGGGCTCGTGATCTTCGTGCACGGCGTGAACTCCGATGGCGAGTGGTACGAGCAGTGTGAAGAAGGATTGATCGATGGCCTCAACAAGCGCCTTGGCTACGACCGGGCGCTGCAGTCCAGCCGCGCCATGCTGCGCAAGGTGGACTACGCGCCGGAATTGCTGACGAACGGCGACATAGATTTCGGAGTCAGCGGCAAGAACTTCATCGCCGACCCGGGCCGCTCGCCGGTCATCCGCTTCCGCTGGGGCTACAAGGCCGCTGGAGAGGACGGCACCGACACCGTCGACGAAAAAAAGGAATACGCCGGCAAGATCTACCTGAACGAACTCGACGCCTGGGGCGGCGGGCCGTTCCAGAACGGCACCAGCGCCCTGCCCTACATGTGGGGCAAGGGCCTGGACGATCGCCTTTTCTGGTGGATCTACGCCAACATGCTGCCAGTGGAGGGGCGCGACGTGTACGCCTGCCCGCCACGCACCTACTACGCGCATGCGGCGCACCGGCTCAAGGAACTCATCAAGGCCATTCGCCACAAGCAGCCGGACTGCCCCATCACCGTGGTTTGCCACAGCCAGGGCAACATGGTCACGCTGGGCGCGGCCATGCTCGGCATCGCCGAAGGCGCACTGGCGGACACCTACATCCTGGCCAATCCGCCCTACAACCTGGACTCCAGCAGCATGGATGCGCTGTCGAACTCGGAAGGGTTCAACCTCGAAGGCGATGCCGGCGGGGTGACCAGCGAGGCCCGGCAGCAGACCTTCAAGAACTTCCTGCAGGCGGTGGTGGATCGCTTCAACAAGGCGCACCAGCCACTCGACGAAATCAACGACAGGCAACGCAACGAAGACCCGGAGACCGGAGAATCCCGCTTCGTTCTCAACGACATGGGCGAGGCATCGGATGCGCCTTACCCCTATGTCCAGGGCGAAGACCGCGACAACCGCGGCCGCGTGTTCCTGTACTGCAATCCGCATGACCAGGTGATCGGCGTCTCGCCGGTGCAGGGCATGGGGTGGCAGGGCGTCAGCAAGGCGCAGCGCGACGCGCTCGATGCCGGCAAGCGCTTTCATGTGCGCGTGTGGGCGCAGCCCAAGGCGGGGGGCGACAGCTTCCAGGTCGGCAGCGCCGACTGGAAGCAGTACAACTATCTGGAAGACAACCACAGCAAACGCTTCTGGAACCCGCCGGCACCGGTGGCCCGCTACCGTCTGTCATACAACCCGAGGCAGAGCTTCTTCTCCAAGGTGATCACGACGGTGACGGCGCCCTTGCTGATCGTGGCCACGCGCCTGGTCAATGTGCGCATCAACGACGATCCGAAGAAGGGCTGGACGGTGGGCATCAATGCGCCGGAATTGCCAGACCCCTTCGAGCCTCTGAGCCGGCGCGCGGCCACCCCGAATGACCGTGCGGGCGGCTACGAAGGCCGGCGCGACTTCGATTTCGACGAAGGCAAGGACCCGGCACAAGGTTATGTGAACAAGAACGGCGAGTTCGGCGCGCAGCACGGCATCGACGGTGGCGGTGACGCCAGCACCGAGGCCGGGCTGCGCTACGAGATCAACGCGCGCCTGAAGATGGAGCGGGCGGCGGGCCGGCTCGGAAAGGACGAGGGCGACATGAAAACCCAGACTCGAAAATTCCTCGAAGAAAATCCCAACGCCACCGACCACTCGACCATCGTGGGCCACACCATGCATGCGCGCAAGGCCATCGCTTATGACGTGGCCATCGGGTGGGTCAATCCTTCGGAGATCACGGGCGAGGACCTCAAGAAATTCAGGCAGTTTGCAGATTGGCGGTACGTAGAGCAGTCTGGCCTCGATCCTCGATTCAATGAGTATCCAGACAAAGGCTTCTTCAACGGCCATCAACTCTTCCGCACCTACGACATGAAGCATATGGCCGCCAACGCCCCTCAGATCGTCGACAAGCGAAAGAGCAATTTCATTGCGGATATTCATTGATGAACACACGTCGCACTTTGATGCTGGGAGCCACGATGGGACTGCTTGATTTTTTGGGCCTGAACCAGCAGGCCGCGGCCATGGGGCCGCGCCCGGCGCCAACAGCCGCCGATCCCCTGCTGCGCAATGGGGGCTGGCCGCAAGGCGCGGCAGCGCAACTGATCGCGGGCAACGTGATCACGCCGCTGCGGCACATCGGTTATCCGGCGGATTGGTTTCTCGACCAACTGCTGGCGCTTGAGCCGGAGGATTTACCTCCGAAGTCATTTCGAGCAACGGCCCCTGCTACTGACAAGCTCTATACCTACGCGAACCGCTATACGTCTGATCTTGCCGAAAGCTACTCCCTGCCCGTGAGCTACTTCAACCAGACCGTTGAGGGCTATCACATGTTCTTGTGGAACGGCGTGAAGATGAAAGGCTTGCAGGTCGTGACCGCCCTCCCCGAGAGCCTCACGCCACAGGAGGTGCAAAAGATCTGGAACTATGCCTACCTGTCCTACGGCAACGTCTCCAAACCCACCCTGACCTCCGCCCCCGGCCTGTCCGGCTGGAACGGCCTGGCAGCCGCCTGGAGCCTGATCGCCACGCCCGAGGCCAAGGCCGTCTGGCTCACCAGTTCGGATGCACTCAGCCGACCCAAGGATGAACAACCCAACGAATCGGGCGTTCAATTGATCGTGGGCCATCCGGCCTACGAAAGCGGGCGCAAGCCACTGGCCTACTTCACGGCGCCCGTGACAGTCAAGAACGACGATGCCAAGCCGAGCTACCTCCAGGAGCGCAAGCGCATCGCCGCCCTGCGCGAAGCGGCCGAGCAGGTCTGCGCCGCTGCCGGCATCGATCCGAAGACGGTCGGCACGGTGATGCGCGACAGCGGCAGGGGTTCGCGTGAAGCCGCCGCACGCTTGTCGGACACCACGGCCGCGCTGCATTCGCTGATGCCCAACCTGGATCTCGTGCAAAACATGCTGGACATGAGCTCGCTGCTAGGCGACCTCGGTGCATCGACGGTGAACTACTCGCTGCTGATGGCCGCCTTCGCCTGCCACGAGCGCAAGCATCCGGTGCTGTATCTGTCCAGCCGGGACCCGGAGGCAGCGCGCGCCGCCCTGGTGCTACCTTCGCCTGACTATTCGGTGACCGACGCGGCCCGGCGCGGTCGAGCGGTCACGTACGGCAAGCAAACGAACCGCCCATGGTGGGGCGAGCGCAAGGACGGCAAGGCGGACTACTGATGCCGGGCGCTCAACCCATGCCGCGCTCGCTTCGTTCGACGGCAACAATCGCAATGCTCGCAATCCTGCTGGGTGGCTGCGCCGCTCGCACGACCGAGAAGCAATACGCCAACGCGGGCTACGACAACGGCGACAACTACGACCTGAGCCTTTGCTGGAAGAAATTCATCCATCGCCGAGCGACGGACAACCATGTGTTGCCGAACGAGAAGTATGTGGTGCGAGATGTACCTGGCAAGGTGGTAGGTTCGGGCGTCACCAGCGTTAAGGGGGAAACCATTCCCCTGCGCTGTGACCCGCGCGGCCCGTTCACATCGGAACTCGTGTTCGAGCGAAGCCCATCGTCCAGATGATCTTTATGCGGGGTCTCGTTTTGCGGCGTCCATGGTGGTCGGTTTGGTTGCTGCCTGTGCCAACGACATGAGCGACACCAGCGTGTTCGCACAGGCCAACCTCGCCCACGGTGAGACCGAAGGTCACGCCCCCGCATGGCACGGCGCCAGCGCCGATCCCGCCGGCCACCGCAACCCCGCCGCACTGACCGGCTTCAAACCCGGGAGTTCGGCGGATCGGGCTTCAGCCAACTGGTCTTCGATGATTCCGACCACCAACTGAATGGGCCGAGCCATTGGGCCGTGAAGGCGCCGCGCGGCCCACTCGCCCGGCCGTAGACCATTTGCGCTAGACCTTCTTGCGAATAGCCGCGCCGATACCCCCCTCCTAGACTTTCCTGACGAGGTCTGAGAGGCGCGCACGTTCGCGGCGTCGGGGCCCGGTGAGACGGGCCCGACGGGCAGCGAGGGGATCGAATGGAACGGTTTTCGAGGTTCGGGCGGGCGCGCAAGGTGCGCCCGTGGATCGCCGGCGCACTGGGGTTCGTCGCTTTCGTTTGCATTCATGCGTCGGCGCAGCCGGCACCCGATGCCGAAGCTGCGGCCAGCAAGCAGGAGCAGGCCCGGCTCGCCGACACCGACACGCTGCTGGCGCTCACCAACGACGGCGCGGTGCGCTATGCGCAGGACACGGTCAAGTTGTCGGGCTACCAGTACTGCAGCCAGGCCGTGGCTCTCGCAGAAGCCGGCGAATTCCGGCAGAGCGTGCGCGCGGCCAGCAAGGCGCTGCACCTGGCCAACGCGACGCGCGACCCCAATCTCCTCGCGATGGCGAACCGCGACCTCGCCATCGTCTACAGCTACTCCGGCCAGCTCGAGAAGGCCGAGGAATTCGCGCGCGAGGCGTTGCGCCATCCGGCGCGCGATCCGAAGCTCGTGGTCGGCCCGGTCAACAAGGTGATCGGCGATGTGCAGACCCGGCGGGGCGACTATTCCGGCGCCGTCATCAGCTACGACAAGGCGTTGGCGAACAGCTCCGAGCGCTACGCGCCGCTGGTCACCTCGTCGCTCGTCAACGCGCTGATCGAGTCGGGCGATGCAGCGCGTGCCCGCCAGCTGATGGGCACGCTGCCGCCGCCCAGGGATGCGTCGCTCGCCGCGCAACTCGATCGCACGCGCGCCCGCTTGCTGCTGGCCGAAGACAAGCCGACAGAAGCACGCGACCTGTACCGCCAGCTGACGGCGCGCCAGGTCGGCACCGACTCCGCCTACTACCAGCTCTGGGCCTGGGACGGCGTCGCGCGAAGCGAACTCGCATTGGGCCAGAAGCAGGCCGCAGCCGAAGCCGTGGGCCGTGCACTCGGTGGCGTGGACGCGGTGCGCGCGCGCTTTCGCAGCGAAGAATTCAAGATGGGCCTCTTCTCCGATCTGCAGTCGGTGTTCGAGCGCGGCGTGGGCGTCTACAGCGACGTGGGCGATGCGCGGCAGGCTTTCGAGGTGAGCGAGCGCAGCCGTTCGCGCGCGTTGCTCGACGCGGTTCGCGGCCGCGCCAGGGTGAGCGACGAGGCTGCCGCCACGGTCGACCTCGCCACCTTGCAGCGCACGCTCAAGGCCGACGAGCGCGTGGTGCAGTTCCATTCGCTGCCCGAGCGCCTGCAGGTGTGGATCGTGAGCCCGACCGACATCCAGAGCAACAGCATCCCGGTCAAGCGCGACGAGCTCAACGAGCTGGTCGAGGGCTTTCGCAATTCGGTGGTGCGCGGCCGTCGCAGCGCCATTGCCAATGCCGACAAGCTCGGTGCGGCCCTGCTCGGACCGCTCAGGCTGCAGCCGGGCCAGCGGCTGATCATCGTGCCGCACGGCCCGCTGCATTACCTGCCGTTCCAGGCGCTGCGCCTGGACGGTCGCTATGTGATCGAGACGCACCCGGTATCGGTCGCGCCGTCGATGAGCATCGCGGTGCAGTTGGCGCAGCGCTCGCCGCGCGTCGACGGCTCGCTCACCGCTTTCGGCAATCCGCGCATCGAGGACAAGTACGACCTGCCCGGCGCCGAAACCGAGGTCAAGGAGATCGCCCGTCTCTTCCCGCGCAGCACCGTCTACATGGGGGCCACCGCCACCAAGACACAGTTTCGCGAAGCGGCGGCGCGCAACCCGCTGATGCACGTCGCCGCGCATGCGGAAGCCGACCAGATCGACCCGCTCTACTCGCGCATCCTGCTGGCCAACGAAGGCGGCAAGCAGAACTTCCTGGAGGCGCACGAAATCATCGGCATGTCGATGCAAAGCACGGCGCTGGTCACCTTGTCGGCCTGCGAATCGGGGCTCGGCAAGATCGCGCAGGGCGACGAAGTACTGGGCTTCACACGCTCGTTTTTATCGGCGGGCACGTCGAGCCTGATCTCGTCGCTATGGCCCGTTTCCGACGACGCCACCGAGGCGCTCATGCGCACGCTGTACAGCGAGTTGTCGAAGGGCCGCGACATCCAGCGTGCCATGCAGGCCGGGCAGCTCGCCGTGCTGAAGGACCCCAAGATGGCACACCCGTTTTTCTGGGCCCCGTTCAACCTCATCGGCAATTGGCGCCTCACGGTCGGATCATGAAGATGCACCCCCCTTCCCCCACCGCCACGGCTGCGCTCATGGCCGCTGCCCTGCTCGCCCTGGGCGCGCGCGCGCAGACCGCGGAGCCTGTCACCACGCTGGCGCCCACGCAGGCCCCTTGCGACAGTTGCGGGCGCCCGATCGCACAGGCCGCCAGCCAGTCCTTGCCCGTCGCACCGGCGCTGGCGGCCAGCGCCTTTCGCCTGAACGACTTGCGCCTGAACGGCGCGCAGGCGCTCCCGAGCGATGACCTGAAAGCCATCACGCAACCCTACATCGGGCGCGACGTCACGCTCGGCGACCTCGAAGCCCTGGCACAGGCCATCACCGCGCAGTACCGGGCGCGCGGCTTCTTCCTGGCGACCGCCATCGTGCCGGTGCAGACCGTGCGCGATGGCATCGTCGAGATCAGCGTGATCGAAGGCCGGCTCGGCAAGGTCGACGTGACCGTGGCGCCGGATGCCCCGCTCAGTGAAGCGCGTGTGCGCGGCTTCCTCTCTCCGCTGCAACGGGGTGACGCCGTCAACGCGCCGGTGTACGAGCGCGCGATGCTGCTGCTGTCCGACCAGCCCGGCGTGCGCGTGTCGTCGGGTCTTCAGGAAGGCACGCAGACGGGCACGACCGATCTCTCCGTGGAAGTCGTGGCCACGCCGCGCTTCAGCTTCGCGGCCGAGGCCGACAACCACGGCACGAAAGAGTCGGGCCGCTACCGGATCGGCGGCACTGCGCGTTGGCTCAGCCCCTTCGGCATCGGCGACAACCTCGATGCGCGCGTGATGGTCTCGAACGGCAATGCGTTGCAGTTCGGTCGGCTCGCTTACGAAGCGCCCATCGGCACCAGCGGCTTGCGCGCAGGCGTCGGCATCTCGCGCGTGAGCTACGAGCTGGGGGGCGAGTTCGAGGAGCTCGGCGCGCAAGGCAAGGCCAATGTGCTCGATTTTTCCCTGAACTACCCGCTGATCCGTCAGCGCCAGCAGAACCTCTTGCTGCGGCTCAGTGCCGATGCGAAGGACCTCACCGACTCGATGGACGCGGTCGATTTCGAGTCGCGCAAGCGGGTGAACGGCGTGGGTCTGGGCTGGACCTGGGAGCGGCGCGACGACCTGCTCGGTGGCGGCTACTGGGCCAGCTCCGGCACGCTGTACCACGGCTCGCTCGCGATTCGGGACGCCCAGAGTCTTGCGTTCGACCAGGCCGTCACCGGCCACCGCACCGAAGGCGGCTTCAGCAAGTTGAGCTTTCAGCTGTCGCGCCTGCAGGCGGTCGTCCCGAGCCACTCGCTCTATCTGTCGTTGGGCGGCCAGTGGGCCAGCAAGAACCTCGATGCGTCGGAAAAGCTGTCGCTCGGCGGCGCGCGCGCGGTGCGTGCCTACTCGTCGAGCGAGGCGCTGGTCGACCAGGGGTTGATCGGCACCGTCGAGTGGCGCTGGTCGTTCAACAACGAGCTCACGCCTTTCCTGTTCTACGACGCTTCTCGCGGCAAACGCTCGCGCGCCCCGACGCTGTTCGACGAGGCCAACGGCATCAGCCTGCGTGGCTACGGCGTGGGCCTGTCATGGTCGCGGCCCGGCAACTTTTCGATCAACGCCACGGTGGCCTGGCGCGACGGCACGCGTCCCGCGCAAAGCGACGGCGGTGGCCGCAACCCGCGCCTCTACGTGCAGGCACAGAAGAGTTTCTGACCATGGTCTCGACTACCGCTGCAGGAAAGTTCCGTATGAATGCCTCCTCGTCGTCCGTTTCCGCGCCGCAGCGATCGCACTGGCGGCTGCGGCCATTGGCGCTGTCGCTGGCCTGCATCGGCATGGCGCCTGCCGGCGCGCAGATCCTGCCGACCGTTCCCACCACGCCCCTGAACGGCGGAGCGGTCACCGTGCGCGCGCCCACTGCGCTCGCGAACGGCGGGCTGGCCATGCGCATCGACCAGACGTCGAATCGCGCCATCCTCAATTGGCAGACCTTTTCCATCGGTGCACTGGACCGGGTGAACATTGCGCAGCCTGGCGCCACCAGCGTGCTGCTCAATCGCGTGACGGGCGCGCAAGCCTCCACCATTGCCGGGCAGCTCACCGCCAACGGTCATGTGTTCCTGGTCAATCCGGCAGGCGTGACGTTCGCCAACGGCTCGCAGGTGAGTGTCGGCGGACTGGTGGCCTCGACGCTGGCCATCAGCAACAGCAACTTCATGGGTGGCGGCGCCGATGTGCCCCTGGGCAAGGGCAGCAGCTTTGCCTTCGAGGGCGCGGATGCGGGCAGCACCGCGAGCGTGCGGGTGGCGGCCGGCGCGTCGATCGCTGCCGCTTCAGGTGGCACGGTGGCCCTGGTCGGCGCCATCGTGCGCAACGACGGCAACATCAATGTCGCGCGCGGCTCCATCGGCATGGTTTCGGCCAGCAAGGTCACGATCGATTTCGACGGCGACGGACTCACCGCTTTCAAAGTCCCGGAGGGCGGACTGACGACTTTCGAGATTGCGAAGTCGAAGGCCGGCGACGATTCGACCACGGCCCAGCTCATGAACACCGGCACGCTCATCGCCGATGGTGGGCGCATCGTGATGGTCGGTGCTTCAGAAGTGGTGCAACAGGTCGTGAACCAGAGCGGCACCCTGCAGGCGCGCTCGCTCGAATCGCGCAATGGCGAAATCCTGCTGTCGGCGGCGGACACGAACATCGTGCGCGTTGGCGGAACGCTCGATGCGACCGGCACGCTGCCCGGCACCCGCGGCGGAAGCATCGCGCTGACGGGCACGAACCTCGAACTCGGTGGTGCCACGCTCGATGCGAGCGGCCCGGCGGGGGGGGGCACCATCCAGGCCACCACGCGGGGCGCCGGCTTGGCCCAGTTCGCCGCCAATCAGCTGACGCTGTCTGCGGACAGCACGCTGCGGGCCGATGCCACGGCCGATGGCGCTGGCGGTTCGATCGCGCTTGTGTCGAATGGCAAAGTTGCATTGCCGGGGGACGTCGAAGGTCAATCGTCCTCCGGCACGGGCTTCTACCTCGGTGGCAGCTTGTCGGCCCGCGGCGCCGGCGGTGGCGCTGGCGGGTTGATCGTCACGGACGCCGAAGCGCTGCAGGTGAGCGGCGGCGCACGCATCGACGCGTCTGGCGGCGCCGGGCAGGCCAACGGGCGATGGATTGCGAAGAGCACGCACGACCTGTACATCGACCCCGCCTCGCTCGGGACCCCCACGACCATCGATCCCACGACCGGCATCGCCAGCCGCATCAGCGCGGCGGCCATCGGTCACGCCCTGGAAAAGGGCACCGATGTCACGCTCGAAAGCGACGCGCGCGGACCCGGCAAAGGGCAGCCCAATTTCGGTGTCCAGTTCCTTGCGGGCGCGGACGTGGTGAAGACGACCGGGCCCGACGCCACGCTCACAGTCGCTTCGGCAGGCAGCATCGCCATGAGCGCGGGCTCGTCGATCCGGTCGACGGCCGGCAAGTTGAACGTTGACTTCAACACGGACATCCGCAACACGGGACTGCCCGGGGCCACCGATCCCATGATCGGCGGCGAGACGCAGCCCATCGCACGCGCCATCAACCTCGTCGGTGCGAACGTGTTGAGCAACGGCGGCAACATCCGCTTCTACGGGCAAAACAATCCGGAACAGGGGTATGCCGTGGGCGGCTACGCAGGCACGCACGGCGGAGCGCTCGAGATCGGAGGCGCCTGGACCGAGAGCGGCATCCAGATCCTGCAAAGCACACTGTCGGCCTGTGGCCATCAGGCCGGTGTCTGCGGACCCGGCAGCGGCAGCATCAGCCTGCGCGGGCAGGGCATCACGCGTCTCGTCGACGAAAGCAATATCGCATCGGGCGCGGGCGTGTTCACAGCCCTGGACACAACGCTTCTCACCGACGCCGGCACCATCACTCTCGAAGGCCGCGGGGGGCTCGCGGCGGCCGGCACCCTGGTGGCTCTCGGCTCCACCCTTCGATCCACCACAGGCAACATTTCGCTGAACGGTTCGAGCAGAGGCTTCGTGGCCGGTGAACCCGTGGGCCTGTCCACCCATGCCACGCTGAACAATCCCGGCCTCAGTTTTGCGACCGGCACGTTGGTGCAAGCGGCCATTGTGCAGACCGGTGGCGACGTGCGCATCACCGGCCAGGGCGCCGATCTGACGCTCGCGGGAGCGGACCTTGAGCGAATGCAGGCGCTCCTCGCCCGCACCGATATCGCGCAGTTCAACGCATCGAATGGCGTCGGCGTCTTGAACAGCAACATCGCCGCTGGCAAAGGGCGCTCGCTCATGCTGGGCGGCACGGCCGGCAGCGCCGGCTTCGGCACCGCTGACGGCAAGAACGATCCCACGCAAGCAGGCCAGCGGCCGTACGCCGTGTGGATCGACGGCAACGCGACCACGCAACTGAGCGCGACAGGCGGCACCATCGGCATCGTCGGCGGGGCGGGTGACGTCAGGGTCTATCGCAGCGACGACAGTACGCCCTCGGCCGCATTGCTGAACGTCGCAAATTCGACAGGTGCAGGCGGGCGCGTCAGCATCACGGGTCGGAACATCGAACTCGGCACCATCGGCAACGATGCCGGCGCACCGTTGATCGATGCCAGCGGAAAGGGGCAAGGCGGGCGCATCGAGGTTCTCGGGGCCAACGCAGTCGCGGTCGGACCCGGCGTCGCGCTGCGGGCTGACGCCCTGTCGCCGGTCGGCAACGGCGGAACGATCCGCGTGGTGTCCGACGACACGCTGCGTTCGCATGGAACCTATTCCGCGCGCGGCGGCAATGCGGGCGGCAACGGCGGTGCCATCGAAACATCGGCACCGCATTTCGATCTTGCCGGCACGCGGGTGGACGCGGCCGCGCCCGCGGGAACGGCGGGCACCTGGCTCATCGATCCGTACAACGTCACCATCGTCAACGGCGCTGCGGCCGGGACGGCGCCGCTCGATCCGTTCGCGCCGATCACCGACTCCACGATTCAGGACGGCGACATCAGCGCCGCGCTCAACGCCGGCACCGACGTGCGCATCACCACCGGCAGCGGCGGCGCCGCCGACCAGGGCGACATCTTCATGGACGATGCGCAGATCCTCTACAACGTGGCGACCGGCACGCGCACGCTGACCCTCGATGCGCACCGCAGCGTGCGCTCGAACGGCGGCACGACCATCGCATCCGCTGGCGCAGGCGGGCCGCTCAACGTGGTCTTCCATGCCGATGCCAACGGCGCGGCGGCGGGCGTGGGTGGCGGGCAGGTGAGCTACAGCGGAGACATCTACACGAACGGTGGCAAGGTCACGATGAACGGCGCGTGGACGGCGCCGTACGATCCCTTCGCCCCCGGCGCGGATTGCAGCATCTGCCTGGATGGCATCACCATCGACACGCGCAGTGGCAATGTGCAGACCGGCCCCGGCATTTTTTCCGGCGGCAACGAAGCGCTCGCGGGCGGCGCGGTGCTGCTCACCGGCCGCACCACGAGCCCAACCAATTTTTCTTCGGACGCGTTTCCGGCGGTGCTGATCGATGGCACGGCGATCTCTACGTCGACCGGCAACGTCACGATCCTCGGCACCAGCACCAACCAGAGCGGTGTGACGTTGCAAGGCGTCAGGGGGGGCACGGGCGGCGCCGGCATTTTCACGACCAGTGGCAAGGTGTCGATCACCGGCATCGGCAGCTTCGTGCCGAGCGGCGCCGACCTGCCGGGCCACGGCGTGGTGATCAACGGCGCGACGGTGCGTAGCGTGGACGGCGACATCGCTGTGCATGGTTTGCGCCAAGCGGGCGGAACCGAATCGGGTGTCGGCGTGCTGCTCTACAACGGCGCGTTTCTCAACGCGCAGGGGAGCGGCAACATCGACGTGACCGGCCAGTCCGCGGGCAACGGCGCCGGCGTCGTCATCGCGGCTGCTTCCGGCGGAACGCTCAATGCGCTCCTGCCGGCGGCGCGCATCGACGGCAACAACAACGTCGTGCTGCGGGCGAGCAACGACAACCGCACCGATGCGCTGGTCGTCGGCGGTACCGTGCGCGCGGGCAACGTGCTCAACCTGCGTCCGGGCGGCGTCGATGCGGCGGGCAACGCGGTCGATGCGGCCTTGAACCCGATCACGCTCGGCGGCGCCAGCGCGGCTGGCTTCTCGGTGTCGGCCGACGAGTTCACGCGGCTCACGGCAGGCACGGTGGTCGCGGGCAGCAATGCGCAGGTCGGCGACATCAACGTGGTCGGACCGCTCGCCCTCACGTCGCCGCTCACGCTGCAGAACCAGGGCGGCGCTGGCAGCATCAACCTTGGCGGCACGCTCTCGACACCGCGGCTCGCGCTCCTCGCGGGCGGCAACGTCACTCAGGCGGCGGGCGCGACGATCACGGCCGGGGCGCTGCTCGCGCGTGCCAATACCGGCAGCGTGACGCTCACCGATGCGGGCAACAACGTCGGCACGGTGGTCGGCACCGCGGCCGGTTCCTTCCAGTACGTCGATGCCGACGCGCTCACCATCGGCCCGGTCACGGCCACGACCTTCGATGCGGCCGGCAATTCGCCGCAGACCGATTCGGCCAGCTCGATGGCGGCCACCAACGTGTTCGTGCGCAATCTGATCGGCGACCTGTCGCTGGCGGCCAACGTGAGCAGCACGGCGGGTATCGACCTGGTGACGGCGGCGCGCCTGCAGAACATCGGCGGCCACACCCTCGGCGGTGCGCCGTGGCGCGTGTGGGCCGACACCTGGGTTGGCGAAACCCGCGCAGGCCTCGTCGGCTCGGCGCCCCTGCCGAACTTCTACAACTGCGCGTACGGCGGCTTCTGCGGCGTGACCGTGACGCCGGGCGCCAACCACTTCATCTACCGCCAGCAGCCCGATGCGAGCGTGGTGGTGGCCAGCCAGATGCGGCCCTACGGGTTGCCGAACCTGCCGTTCACGTACACGCTGGCCGGCCTGATCCTCGGCGACAGCGGTGCTGGGTTCAGCGGCGCGCTGAACAGCCCGGCCACCAATTTCAGCTTGCCCGGGCGCTATCCGATCAACGGCACCTTCACGTCCGCAGAAGGCTATCGCGTCACCGTCGTGCCGGGAGAACTGCAGATCTCGGCGGCCATCTCGCGGCCCTTGCCCGATGTGTTGCGCGAGCTGCCGACAACCTGGCTCTACGACCGCAACATCGGCCAGGCGCCGATCTGCCTGGCGACCGGCCCGCTCGACGGCGACCGCGCCTCGCAGGGCGGGGACCTGCTGGCACGCGAGTGGTCGCGTGTGCGCTCGCGGCCGAATCTCTTGAATTGCGTGGACACGGAAAAACGGAACGGCTGCGCGGATTTCTGAGCGGTGGTTGGCGCGAGCGTCTGCTTCGCGCTCAACCGGCTGCGAATCCTGGCTGAGGATCGATGCACACCCTGTTTCTGCCCTCGCGCTTGGCCTTGTACAAAGCCGCGTCGGCTACTCTGATCAGGTCCTCGGGCATGTCGTGGGCTTGGGGCGTCAAGCAAGCGACACCAAGACTGATCGACGCCATCCCCAGCGAAGACGCCTCATGACGAATGCGAAGATTCAAAACAGCCACTCTGCCGGCTTCTGCAACGCGCTCGGCACCTGCTGAATCCGTCTTGGGCAAAAGCATGACCATCTCTTCGCCTCCGTAGCGGGCGACAAAGTCATACGGCCGTCTCGCGACCGATTGCACTGCATCTGCCACAAGTTGGAGGCAGTGATCACCCTCTACATGGCCGTACCGGTCGTTGTACTGCTTGAACTGATCGACATCGATCATGACGATCGCCAGCGAATGCTTGTCGCGTTGCGCCTCGCGGAAGGCACGGTGCAGCCTTGAATCGAAGTAGCGCCTGTTTGGCAGTCCGGTCAGCTCATCGTATTGCGCAAGGTGCGCGAGGCGTTGATTCGCTTCTGTGAGTGCATCGCGCGCATCGCGCAGGCCCGCTTCTGCCTGGACCCGCAGGCGGATGGCACGAATCACGAAAGTACCTGCCCCGGCCACCATCATGCACAGCACGATGACCCATGCCGTCTGCATGATGGAAGTGCTTTCCCAGTCCGCGAGAGCCTCGTCTTTACCGACTGCAACGGTCACCAGAACCGGATAGTTCTGCATGTGTTCAAAGCTGATGATGCGTTGAACACCGTCGACGGTCGAGCGTGCGTCTGCTGTGCCTGATGGCTGGGTGGCGAAAAGGGTCTGCAACGGCGAAGCGGGGAGCCGCTTTCCGAGGTCTTGCTCACTGAAGGGCCGCCGCACAAGAATCCGGCCTGCAAGGATCACAGCGATTGCTCCCTGCTGACCGATGGCGAACTTGTTCAAAAATTCCCCCAGATTGCGGACGCTGAGGGTGCCGAGGACCACGCCTTGAAAATTGCCATCGGGGTCATTCACGCGGCGAGAGACCGGAATAATCCATTCTCCCGAGGAGCGGCTGACGATCGGGGCGCTGATCAATGGCCGAACGCTTGGATTGTTCCGATGGTGCACGAAGTAACTTCGATCGGCGTTGTTCCGCGACGGATCCCAGGACGCTTCGGAATTCACGATCCAGCGACCCGCCGCGTCGTAGACGAACAAACCCTTCAACTGCTTGATCGCGGCGACCTGGCTGACCAGCATCGGTTGCATTCTTTGCAGCGAGTCGGTTGTGAGATCAGAGCGCTCCAGCGCGAAGACAATGTTGTCCAGTACATGCTCGACTTCGGCAATCGAGCCTTCGACCTGAGCTGTCACGGCTTGCGCCAGATTTGAATTTGCACGGGAGATTTGCGCCAGCTCCGTGCGACGCGTTTGGTAGATCAACCACGCATTGATCGCCAGGAGCAACACGCAGACCAAGACGACAAAAAGCGTCGCCGCCCGGAGGACGTTTCACCGGCGCGGGGGTTCGCTGACCTCGAGGGGCGATGAATCGGTCAGGAAGGCGGTGTGCTTGGGGACAGGTCGCGGTTGCGGGACGCCGCCCGTGGAGTCCTTTTCACTGCTCATCCGTTAGTGCTCGTGATCGCTTTGCCATGCCGCATTGTTCCCCGCATTGGAGACAAAATAGCGATGTGGGTGAACATCTTTACGCATGTCGAGGCATCGAGAAAATATTGGAAGTCGCCACTCACGTTGTCGCGAGGTAGCGCCCGATGTGCTTCAAGCGCTGAACACCCGGCGCCGCGGCCGCCGCAGCGCGGCGGCATTCGCGCCAACGCGCCGCAGGAATGCCGATGCCCTCGCGCAACCCCGGCTCACCAAACGGCAGCGCGATGAAGCTGCCATGCGCGTGCGCAGCGAGGAACCCGGTGATCGCATCGCAGCCGTCGGCGACCAGCAGAGGCTTCCCCAATGCGATGGCCTCGGCCACGATGCCAGACATCTGATCGGCATACGCCGTGGGGTCGTAGAAGGCGAGCACCACGTCGACCTCGCTCATCGCAGCGAGGTAGGCGCGATTGCCGCGCGGCAGGGTGCTTGCACCGACACCGCGCGCCGGATGGTTCCACTGCGCGGCGAGCGTTTCATGGCCGTGGGGCAGTGCAAAGACGATCGACGTGGCGTGCGGCAGGCCGCCGCCGATCACCGCGAGGAGAGGGTGCACACCCTTGCGAACCGTCGGCGCGCCGAAGAAGCCGAAGCGCAGTGTGCGGTCCATGGCTCGCGCGTCCGCCGTCGTTCGCGAGCGCACCCAGTCGAGCGTCGCGTCGGCCCAAGGTGGCAGCAGCATGGGCGTGTCGAATTCGGTCGCGCGGAGGCGATAGCGCGAAGACTCGCTGTACAGCACGGTGCCGGGCCGAACGGAAAGCGCCGTCAGCGTGTCGCGCATCAGATCGCCCAGCCACACTTCGGCGCGCGCGTTGCCGGCCCAGAAGCGCGGTGGCATGAGGAGGCCGCAAGCCAGGCGCACGGCGGGTGTGTGCGCAAGCCAGCGCGCGACGGCCGCGAGATGGACCGGGTAGGCCGTCGGCATCAACACCCCGTCGATGCCGGCGAGATCGAGGCGTGCAAGGTCTTCGAGACAGGTCGCGAGGAGGTCTTGCAGCAGCGTTTCATGCGATTCGGTGTCGCTCACGAAGCCGGAGTACCCGTTCACGCGAAAAGCCGAAATCACTTCGCACGGGAGGTCGGCGAACGCCGCTCGATCGACGGCCCATGAGGCGGCGCACACGATCGTGAAGCCTGGCGTGGCGGCGGCCTGCACGGCGAACTCTTCGAGCATCGCGGCGTTGTGGCCGCTGCGCTGTGCGAGCCCGGGGTCGAGCAGCAGCAGCCTCAACGCCGCTCGACCTGGACGCCGTGCCGCTGGGCCAGCGCGCGCGGCAGGTCGCCCGTGTAGGTGCGCTGTCCGTGGTGCTGCAAGCGAGATTGCGCATCGGCGAACACCTGGCCGCCGAGGCTTTGCCAGCGCCGGCAAAAGGCGAAGTCTTCGGACAGGTGGCGCCCGTTGTCGGGCTCGGCCAGCATTTCGAAGAACCGGTGGTGCGGCACGGCGTCGCCGCCGTGCGGCACCCGCTCGGGCGTGTAGCGCAGCGAGGGAAACGCGGCGGCCATGCGCACGAACACGTCGCGCGCGATCAGCATGAAGCCGGTCGGCGCATCGAGCACTTCCATGAAGCCGTCCGCATCGATCGCGGTGTCGTTGAGGTTCATCGGAAAGCTGGCGTGGCGCGCCTCGAAATCTTCGCGCGTGCTGCCCGCGGGCAGTGCCTGCGCCAGCCCTGCGGCGGGCCAGCCGTCGGACTTGTGCGGATACATGCCGGCCACCACGTCGCGACCGGAGAGCAAGAGCCGCAGCGCTGCCTCGGGCTCGAAGCCGATGTCGGCGTCGATGAAGAACAGGTGCGTCCAGCGCGCGTCGGCCATGAACTCCGCGACCAGCCGGTTGCGCGCGCGCGGCACCAAGCTGTCGCCGTCGAGAAAGCGCGTTTGCATCGAAAAGCCGTGCGTCCAGGCGAGGTTGACCAGCCCGAGGAGGCTGCGCACGTAGACCGAGCTCATCGCACCGCCGTACGCGGGTGTCGCGATGAACGGCCGGATGTGCGGGAGCGCGGCCGGATCGAGCATGGGCAGCGGGCGTTTCAGGCGCTGCGCCCGCGTGTCGACAGCAGCGCGCGCAGCTTGGCTGGCGCCACCGGTTTGGTCAGCAGCATCACGCTGCCCTTGCGCAGGCGCTGCAGCACCTCGGGGCCGGTGGCGCCCGAGACGAGCACCGCCAAGGCGCCGGGCTGCAATGTGCGCGCAGCGTCGATCACGGTCATGCCGTCCTCGTCGCCGGCCAGTTGCAGGTCGCACAACAGCACATCGCAGCGCGCGCCGGATGCGCCGAGCAGGGCGATCGCTTGCGCGCCGCCCGTGGCACACACCACCGTACAGCCCCACAGCTCGAGCAGCGTTCGGGTGCTCTCGAGGATGGCCGGGTCGTCGTCCACCACCATGCAGTGCAGTTGCGTGAGCGCCATCGGCGCCGGTGGTTCGGGCGCGGGCGGCGCGACGTCGGCCAGCTCGGCGCGCGGCAGCGTCACGCCGAAGGTGCTGCCCCGCTGCAGCGCCGAGCGCAACGCGATGCGCGTGCCGAGGAGCGCAGCGATGCGTGCGCAGATCGCGAGGCCGAGCCCGAAGCCCTGCCGACGGTCTCGCTCGGTGTTGGCCACCTGGTAGAACTCCTCGAAGATCCTCGCCTGGTGGATCGGCGCGATGCCGACGCCGTTGTCGCGCACCTCGATGCGCACGCTGCCGATGCCAGCGCGGCGCGCGACCACCAGCACGGTGCCGTCGGGCGGCGCATGTCGGATCGCGTTCGCGACCAGGTTGCCGACGATGCGCAGCATGAGCGCCGGATCGGTGCGTACCGCGAAGCCGCGGTCGTGCCAGTGAAGATGGATGCCGGTCTCGCGCGCCTGTGCGCCGTGTTGTGCAGCGAGCTGGTCGAACAGGGCTTCAAGCGACACGTTCGTGACGGCGGGCGTCAACACGCGCGCATCGAGGCGCGAGATTTCGAGCAGGTCGTCGAGCAGCACGCCCATGAAGGCGGTGCTCTCCTGCAGGCGTTGCACGGCCGGCCTCTGCGTCGGCGTGGCAGTCGGCAGCAGGCCGTCGATGAAGAGGCCCATCGCGTGCAGCGGCTGGCGCAGGTCGTGGCTCGCGGCCGCCAAAAAGCGGGCGCGCGAGAGGGCCGCCTGCTCGGCTTCGGCCATGCGCTGCAGCGCGACGGCGGTGGCTTCGCGCACGCGCTCTTCGCTGATCTGGTGATTGCGTTGCAACCGTTCGGCAAGCCGGTTGATGTCGTGCGCCAGCACCGCGACTTCGTGCTTCGAGCCGCCCACGCCTTCACCGCTGCGCCCCACCACATCGCAGCGTGCGTCGAAATTGCCGGCCTCCAGCGCTGCCACGGTGTCCGACACGCGGCGCAGCGGCAATGCCACTGCGCGCGCCATGTGCCGCACCGACGCCCACGCAGCCAGCAGCGCGACCAGCGCGATGCCGATGCCCGCCAGCAACGAGCGGGTGCGTGCGCGCGCATAGGCGCTGGTGTCGCGAAAGGTCTGCACCAGGCCGATCGGCGCATCGCCCCCGGCGGTCGAGCCCTGCGGCGCGAACGCGGTCGCGCTCGATGCCTCGCGCACGGTGACGGACGCCGCGAAGATGCGCAGTCGGTCGACCGGCAGTGGCGTCGAGCCGGCGGTGACGTAGACGCCTGCGCTGTTGCTGATCTCGACGCGGGTCACCTGCCCGCCGCGCAGCGCGGCATTGGCCACGTTCTGCAGCGCCGGCAGGTCGCCGGCATACAGGCTCAGGTCCGACATCGCCGCCACCTGGCGCGCCACGGCCTGGCCTTCGGCGTCGAAGGCCGCTTCGAGCGTGCGCAGCCGGCTGTGCGTGAACCAGCCGGTCAGCGCCAGTGCGACCACTGCGCACGGCAGCACGCCGAGCCGGACCAGGTCGCGCCGCAGATGGCCTCGGACGACAAGGGTGCGCGTGCGCGGGCGCAGCGTGTCCGGAGCGGCAGGCGAGAGAGGGGAGGGCATGAACGCCAGTCGCGGGCTCGGTGCGGTCATCGGAGGGCGGTCACGCGTTCGGTCAGTTCGCGCTCGTTGGGCAGGCGAAGGCCGAGCCCCCGGGCCACCGTGGCGTTGACGCGAACGGTGGCCGGCGCGGCGGCCTCGACCAGCGCGCTAGCGGAGCCCGTGCCGGACGCCACGAGCTTCTGAGCGAGCGCACGCGCCTGCTGCGCAAGCTGGGACGGCGTCGAGACGACGGCGGCCAGGCCACCGGAACGCACCAGGCCTTCGCTGGCGCCGAACACCGGCAGGCCGGCACCGGCACCGGCGCGCAGCACGGCGAGCGTCGCGGCCTGGTTGTCGCCGATCAGGTCGGGCAGCACCATCAGCGCATCGCTGCGGGGCAGCACCGAGCGCAGGGCAGCGGCCAGCGATTTCGCATCGGGCGCGTACTCGATCTGCAGCTCCCAACCCTGCGCGGCGCGCTGCAACTCGCGCAGGAGCGGTTCGGATTCGGCGGTCGCCACCACGCCGAGCCGGCGCTTGCGCGGCAGGACCGCGTCGACCAGGGCGAGCTGGTCGGCCATGGACGGGTCGCGCAGCAGCACGCCCACGCGACGGTCGCTGCGACGGAACGCGGGTTGCGACTTCAGGCTCTCGTAGTCCAGCCGCGTGAGCATGGCGAGGACCAGCGGGTCTGGCCCCGGCCGCTCGATGGCGGCGCGCGAGGCGGTCACGCCGACGGCGATCGTCACGTTGATGTCCGCTGCCGCACCCGGCCGCACGCTGCGCGTGCGCACACCGGCGACGGCACGTTCCTCCTCCGCCGGGGATGCGTCCGCTGCCAGTGCACGCAACTGCTGCACGAACTCCGCATACGGCGCGACTTCGTCGGCCACCAGCACCGTCAGGCTGGCCGCACGTGCCGGGATCGTGGTGAACATGGCGCACGCCGTCGCCCCCGCCGCCACAAGGGCGGAGATTCGGCGCAGCAGCGGCCAGCGCATCGAGGGGGAGCGAACAACCATGGGCGATCGGCACACGCAAAGTGAGACGGTCCCAATGTACGAAGCGGGTTCGTTCCACGCGATAAGGCAGACGGCTGATGCGGTGCGCCCGGGATAGGCCCGATGGCCAGGGGAACGCTCAGGCCGCTTCGCGCACGACCGCGAGCTGGGCGGCGATGGCTTGGCGCAGCGTGCGCGGCGACACCGGTTTGTAAAGCACGGCAACACCCGCGCTCGCCACTTCTCGCAGGCGGTCGGCCTTGGTCTCGCCGGTCACGAGCAGCCGCGCGGTGCTCGCGCCGATGCCGTTCGGGTGCCGCTCCAGCGCGGCGATCACGTCCAGGCCGTTGTCGCCGCCATGCAGCAGCAGGTCGCTCACCACCACTTCCGGCGGTGCGGCCCAGGCGTCGGCAAGGGCCAGCGCTTCTGCCCGCGTCTGCGCCGCCATCACGGTGGCGCCCCAGTTCGAGAGCACGACCTGCAGCCCTTCGAGGATCGTGCGTTCGTCGTCGATCACCAGCACCCGCACACCCGTCAGATCGGCTTCTTCGTCCAGTGCAGTTCCCGCCGACGGACCGCCGGGCGGCGGCAGGTAGGCCACCGGGGCGGCGGCCCGCACGACGAGCCGCACGCACGTGCCTTTTTGCGGACGCGACGTCAGCTCGACCCGGGTGTTGAGCAGGGCTGCGAGCCGCTGCACAGTGGCCAGTCCGAGGCCCATGCCGCGGGTCCCGCGCGAGCCGGCCTCGCCGTGCGGGTCGACCTGGAAGAACTCCTCGAACACGCGGGCCTGGTGCTGCGGCGCGATACCGATGCCGGTGTCCCACACATCGATGCGCACGCCCTTGCCGCGCCGCCGCGCGCCCACCAGGATGCCGCCTTCGGTGGTGTGGCGCAGCGAGTTCGACACCAGGTTGTTCAGCACGCGCGACAGCATCACGTAGTCGCAGCGCACCCACAGCTCAGTCTTGCGCACCACCAGGCGCAGGTCCCGCTGCTCGGCCACCGCGCGGAAATTGCGACTGATTTCGTCGAATAGGCGGTCCAGCGGAAAGTCGAGCCATTGCGGCTGCAGCACGCCCGCGTCGAGCTGCGAGAGGTTGAGCAGTTCCGAGAAGAGCCGGTCCAGCGAGTCGACGCACTCCTTGATGTGGCCGATGCGTTGCAGGCGCACCGGATCGGTCTCGCCGTTCGCCAGCCCGTCGGAAAAAAGCGTGAGCGCGTGCAGCGGCTGGCGCAGGTCGTGGCTGGCGGCCGCGAGCAACCGCGTCTTGGCCTGGCTGGCAATTTCGAGCTGCTCGTTCTTGCGCGCGAGTTCGGCGGTGGCGTCGCCGATGCGGCTTTGCAGCAAGCGCTGGCTTTGCACCATCGCGCTCGCCGCCTCGTTGAAGCCGCGCTGCAATCGCCGCACTTCCTGCGTGCCTTCGATCGCCACGCTCGCGTCTTCGCCCGCACCCAACCGGTCGACCGCCTCGCCCAGCGCGCGGATCGGCGCGCTGATCCGCCGGGCCGCCCACCAGCCCGCCAGGCTCACACCGATCAGCGTGGCGGCCAGCACCAGCGCCACGTTGAGGCCGACCGATTTGCGCGCCGCCTGCACCGCGTCGAGGCTGATCTCGACCATCACCTTGCCGAGCCGGCTGCCGTCGTCGTTGACGATCGGCGCGACCGCCTGCAGGCCCTCGCCGGTGCGGCGACCGGGGGCTTCGGAGCGCGCGACGATCTCGCCGTCTTCCGACCAGATCTGCACTTGCTGCACGTGCGGTTGGTACGCGCCCGATTGCGCCGTGCGCGCCAACGCGCGCCGGTCCATGTGCGCCATCGGCTGCTGCGCCAGCGTGGCGACCTGGAGTGCAACGGTCTGCGCATTGGCGCGCATCAGCTCGGTCACGCTGGTCAGATGCTGACCCGTGAGCACGCCGATCGCGCCCACCGTCGCGACGGCCGCCGGCAGCAGCGCGAGCAGCACCAGCTGTTGTGCGAGCGACAGGTTGAGCAGCTTGCGCAGCGCGCGAATCGACCAGTTCATGCGGTGGAACAGGGATGACGGGGAGCGCAATACATCACGCTTGCGCTCGGAAGTTGGTATCTAATTGTGTTCCATGCAGGTTCTCCGCGTTCTGTGTGCCTTGTTGCTCGGCGTGTCGATGCTGGCCTCGGCCCAGCCGTCCGCGCGTGCCGCACCTGCGCCTTTGGGCGCA
Organism: Variovorax sp. PAMC 28711; assembly: GCF_001577265.1. Classification (NCBI taxonomy): domain Bacteria; kingdom Pseudomonadati; phylum Pseudomonadota; class Betaproteobacteria; order Burkholderiales; family Comamonadaceae; genus Variovorax; species Variovorax sp. PAMC 28711. The sequence continues at coordinate 2,569,224 of NZ_CP014517.1, forward strand.
ACGCCCATCCGCTTCGGCATCCTGCCGCTCGGCGGGGCGCTGGAATCGCGCAACGACTGGGAGCCGCTGCTGGCCGACCTCGGCCGCGCGATGGACCGGCCGGTTGCGGTGCTCTCGGTGACGTCGTACGAAGCGCTGGAGCAAGCCATCCAGCGCAACCAGGTCGACATGGCGTTTCTCTCCGGGAAGATGGCGCTCGACACCGTCACGCAGCGGCGCATGAAGGTGATCGCGCAGGTCACGCGGCACGACGGCTTGCCCGGCTACCGCGCGCTGCTGCTCACGCGCAAGGCGGGCAACCGCAGCACCTTGCAGGACCTGCTCGCCGGGCCGGAGCGATGGCGCCTCGCGCGCGGCGAGAACCGTTCGGTATCGGGCTTCATCGTGCCGCAGTTGCAGTTCTTCCTGCCGCACCACATCGCGATGGAGACCCGTTTTGCCAGCGAGCTGGTCGGTACCCACCAGGCGGCGGCGCTCGCGGTGGCGAATGGCGAGGCCGATCTGGCGACCAACAACACGGCGGACTTCGAGCGCTTCCGGCTGCAGTTCCCTGCAGAGGCCGAGCGACTGCAGGTGATCTGGGAGTCGGAGCTGATCCCGCACGCGCAGATCGTGGTGCGACGGGACTACCCACCGGCACTGCAGGCGCGCCTGCAGAGTTTTCTCACGGCCTACGGGCGCATCAAAGGCCCGCGCGGCGAGGGCGAGCGCGCGGTGCTCAAGTCGCTGCACGACCTGGCCGGCTTTCTGCCCGCCGACGACACCTCGCTCATGCCCGCGGCCAAGCTCTCCTACCAACTCGCACGACAAAACGCGATGACCGCGCAATGGGTCAACGAGGCCGCGCGCCAGGCGCGGCTCGAGCGCATCGATGCGCTCTACGCCGAGCAGGTCTCGGCACTGCGCCAGGGCAGCGTCAGCGCCGCGCCGCCCTGACGCCGCTCGTCTTTTCGTTGCGTCTAGTCCCTTCGCCTTAGGCCCAACGGTGCCGGCTAGGCCGTAAGGCGGATTTGCCTCTGCGGTCAAGCACCGGAAACTGGATGTTTCATTCAGGCACCCTTGCCGTTGACGGAGCGCGGATGAGTTGGCGAACAAAAGTGGTTTGGAGCGAGGGGATGCTGTTGCAACCCCAGCACCTGCAGCAAAGCGAGCGCCACGCCGACCATGCCCGGCATGTGCTGGTGCGCAACACCACGCCGTATGCATGGGGCTTCTCGGAACTGGAGATCGACGCCGCCGCGCTCACGCTCGGCAAGCTCGCCCTGGTGCGCGCGGTGGGCGTGTTCGGCGACGGCACGGTGTTCGACATGCCGGCCGTCGATCCGTTGCCCGAGCCGATCGACATCCCGCCCACCATGCGCGACGAGGCTGTGGTGCTCGCCTTGCCGCTGCGCCGCGCCGGCGCCCGCGAGGCCGATGCCGAGGGCCATGACGACCTGGTGCGGCATCGCGTGCTGGAGTCGGAAGTGCCCGACTCCAACACGGCGGGCGAGCGCACCGCGATGCTGCAGCTCGGCCGGCTGCACACGCGCCTCCTGCGCGCGGGTGAAACGACCGACGCATGGACCCTGCTCAGCGTGGGCCGCGTGGTCGAGCGCCGCGTCGACAACCAGGTGCAGCTGGAACGCGCGATGCTGCCGCCGCTGCTCGACGTGGCGGGCCACGCGGTCATCAAGGGCTGGCTCGACGAACTGCTCGGCCTGCTGCGCCAGCGCGGTGAAGCGCTGGCCGGCCGCATGACGCAGGGCGGCACCGGCGGCGTCGCCGAGATCGCCGACTTCCTCCTCCTTCAAACGGTGAACCGCAACGAGCCCGTCTTCGCGCACCTCGCCCGGAGCGCGATGCTGCATCCGCGGCATTTCTTCGAACACGCGCTGGCGCTGGCCGGCGACCTCGCCACCTTTCGCGATGCGCGCCGCGTCACGCGCTTCGGCCCCTACATCCACGACGACCTCGCGCTCACCTTCCGGCCCGTGATGGACGACCTCCGGCGCAGCCTCTCGATGGTGCTGGAGCAGTCGGCCATCCGCATCGAACTGCACGACCGCAAGCACGGCGTGCGCGTGGCGGTGATCCCCGATGTGGAGCTGCAGCGCAATGCGACCTTCGTGCTGGCGGTGAACGCGCAGATGCCGAGCGAAGCGTTGCGCGCGCGCTTCCCGACGCAGGTGAAGATCGGTCCGGTCGAGCGCATCCGCGACCTCGTCAACCTCGCGCTGCCGGGCGTGACGCTCACGCCGATGCCGGTGGCGCCGCGCCAGATTCCGTTCCATTCCGGCGCCAGTTACTTCGAGCTCGAAACCCGAAACAGCGACCTGTGGCGGCAACTCGAAGCTTCGGGCGGCGTGGCGATGCACATCGCCGGCGACTTCCCCGGCCTCGACCTCGCCTTCTGGGCGATCCGATCATGAGCACGCCTGATCCGTTCGCGGCGTTCGAGTCGGAACGCACCGTCATCAAGCCGAAGCCACGCCCGTCCGGCGGGTCCGGCGCGGCGGGCGGCGGAAGCGGCGGGCCACCGGTGCCGCCGGGCGGCGCGCCGGACGCGTTGCCCGTCGACCTCGGTGAGCTGGGCCTGCTCAATCCGCTGGTGTCGGCCGCCGGCAAGTTGCTGGTGCTCATTGGCAAGTTGCGCAACCTGGTCCAGCCACCGAACGTGCCCGCGCTGCGCGCCTCGACCGCCGAGGCCGTCAACCAGTTCGATGCGGCCGCGCGGCGCAGCGGCGCCTCCAACGAGACCGTGCTCGCCGCGCGCTACGTGCTGTGCACCGCGCTCGACGAGGCGGTCGCCAACACGCCGTGGGGCGTGCAGGCCGGCTGGAACAAGCAGAGCCTGCTGGTGCAGTTCCACAACGAGACCTGGGGCGGCGAAAAAGTCTTCCAGCTGCTTGCCAAGCTCGCGCAGGACGTGCCCACGCACCGGCCGCTGCTCGAGCTCATCTACAGCGTGCTGGCGCTCGGCTTCGAGGGCCGCTACCGCGTGGTGGACAACGGCCGCGCGCAGCTCGACACGGTGCGCCAGCGCCTGGCCGACCTCATCGCGAAAGACCGGCCGGCGCTCGAGCCGGCGCTGTCGCCGCACTGGCGCGGGCAGGGCGCCGGGGCCGCGCGTCTCGCCGAATCGTTGCCGCTGTGGGTCTTCGCGGTCGGCTTCCTGCTGCTGCTCGCGCTGGTGTGGTTCGGCCTGCGGCTCACGCTCAACAACCGCTCCGACACCACCTACGCCGCGCTCTCGGGTCTGCGCGTGCCGAACGTGCAGATCGCACCGGCCGCGGTGATGGCCAAGACGCCGCGGCTCGCGAAATTCCTGGAGCCTGAGGTGCGGCAGGGCCTGGTCACCGTGACCGACGAGGCGGACCGCAGCGTGGTGCGGCTGCGCGGCGATTCCTTTTTCGGCTCCGGCAGTGCCGAGCCGATGGCGCAGTCGCTGCCGGTGTTGGTGCGCATCGGGCAGGCGCTGGCGGAGGTGAAGGGCGACGTGCTGATCACCGGGCATTCCGACAACCAGCCGATCCGATCGATGCGCTATCCGTCCAACTGGCATCTGTCTGCAGCGCGTGCGGATGCGGTCCGCACCGCGCTCACTGCGCAGGTCGATCCCGCCCGCATGCGCGCGAACGGCAAGGCCGATGCGGAGCCGGTCGCGGCCAACGACACGCCAGCCAACCGCGCACGCAACCGGCGCGTCGACATCGTTCTGCTCTCCGAGCCGGAGCGCGTGGCCGGCGGCGAGGTGAAGCGATGAAGAAGACAGTCGGCTTTCTCTTTCATCCGGTGCTGCTGACGGTGCTGGCGCTCGTCGTCGTCTCGCTGCTGATCTGGTGGGTCGGCCCGTTGATCAGGATCGGCTCGCTCGCGCCGCTCGAATCCGACCTGGCGCGCGGTGTGCTCATCGGCGTCATCGTGCTCGTCGTCGTGCTGCGCGCCGTGTGGCGGCGCTGGCGCACGCGCAAGGCCAGCCAGAACCTGACCGAGGGATTGATGCAGGCGCCAGCCGCCAGGGCCGAAGCGGCCGACAACGGCGAACAGAAGATCCTCAACACGCGTTTCACCGATGCGGTCGCCACGTTGAAGCAGATGCGCCTGCACGCGGCCGGCAAGAAGCCCGGCTGGCGCGACTGGATGTCGCTCTCGGGTGGCAGCTACCTCTACGATCTGCCGTGGTATGTCTTCATCGGCGCGCCGGGCGCGGGCAAGACCACGGCGCTCGTCAACTCGGGCCTCTCGTTCCCGCTGGCCGACAAGTTCGGACCGGGCGCCATCCGCGGCGTGGGCGGCACGCGCAACTGCGACTGGTGGTTCACCGACGAAGCGGTGCTCATCGACACGGCGGGCCGCTACACCACGCAGGACAGTCACCAGAGCGAAGACAAGAGCGCTTGGGAAGGCTTCCTGGGCCTGCTGAAAAAGGCGCGTCCGCGCCGACCGCTGAACGGCGTGTTCCTCACGGTGAGCGTGGCCGACCTGCTGAGCCAGGGCGCCGAAGCGCGCACCACGCTGGCCGCTTCCATCCGCGCACGTTTGCTGGAACTCGATGCCAAGCTCACGACGCGCCTGCCGGTGTACGTGCTGGTCACCAAGAGCGACTTGCTCTACGGCTTCACCGACTACTTCGCGGACCTCGGCAAGGAGCAGCGCGCCCAGGTGTTCGGTTTCACGCTGCCGCCGGAAGAGGGCGTCCAGCTCGATGAGAAAGGCCTCGCCGTCGTGTTCCAGCGCGAGTTCGCGCTGCTGCACGATCGCGTCAACGACGGGCTCATCGCGCGCATGCAGCAAGAGACCGACGGCACGCGCCGCGCCGCCATCTTCGGTTTTCCGGCGCAGTTCGCCTCGGTCGGTCCGCTGCTGTCGGACCTGCTCGACCAGGTCTTCACCGGCTCGCGTTTCGCCCAGCCGCCGTGGGTGCGCGGCGTGTACTTCACCAGCGGCACGCAGGAGGGCAGCCCGATCGACCGCGTGATGGGCAGCCTGGCGCGCAGCTTCGGGCTGGAGCGCGCCATGCTCGCGCCGCAGAAGAGCAGCGGTCGCAGCTACTTCCTCACGACGCTGCTGCGCGACGTGGTGTTTCCCGAGCAGCGCCTGGCCGGTGCCGACGTGAAGCTCGAGCGGCGTCGGCACACGCTGCGGCTCGCCGCGGTGTCGGGGATGACGCTCGTCACACTCGCGCTGCTGGCGGGCTGGGGCTACAGCACCTGGCGCAACCTGAACTATCTGAAGGCGGTCGAGGCCCGCATCGATCCGCTCAAGGAAACGCTGACCACGCTGCCCGCACGCGTGCAGAACCTGGTGCAGGTCGCGCCGGTGCTGCAGAGCCTGCGCGACATCTGGAAGACGCCGGAAAACCAGGAGGGCAACCCACCGCTCGCGATGACGCTCGGCCTCTATCAGGGCGACAAGCTCGACGCCGCCGCCATGCTGGCGCATCAGCGCGCACTCAACGAGGTGTTCCTGCCGCAGCTGGCCAAGCGCCTCGAAGACCAGCTGCGCACCGCGCAAAAGGACAACCTCGAATACAGCTACGAAGCGCTCAAGAGCTACCTCATGCTGCACCAGCCCGAACACTTCGATGCCGAGGCGCTCAAGGCCTGGATCACGCTCGACTGGGCACGCAGCCTGGACCGCGGCATCCCCGAAGATCAGCGCAAGCTGCTCGAAGACCAGCTCGATGTGCTGATCGCGCAGGGCCCGCCGCACTCGCCGCTCAAGATGGACGACAACCTGGTGCGCAACGTGCGCGCGATGCTCGCGAGCTACCCGCTCGAAGCCCGCGTGTTCAGCCGCCTCAAGCGCCAGCGCCTGGGCAAGGACATCCCGGCCTTCAGCGTCGCGACCGCGGCGGGGCCCTCCGGGCCGCTCGTGTTCGAGCGCATCAGCGGCAAGCCGCTGACCGAAGGCGTGCCGGGCATGTTCACCTACGACGGTTATCACAAGCGCTTCCAGAACGAGGTGACGGTGCTCACCGCGCTGCTTGCGCAGGAAGACCCGTGGGTGCTCGGGCAGGACCGCAGTGCCGCCGACAAGCTGCGCGACGCGGCCGCACTCGGCGCGCTGACCGACCGCGTGCGCCGTCTTTATCTCGAGGAATACGTGAAGGTATGGGAAGCGCTGCTGGCCGACGTGCGGCTCATCAAGGCGACCGGGCTGGAGAAGAACATCGAGGCGGCGCGCATCCTCTCGGGCGTGAGTTCGCCGCTCGCGAACTTCCTGCGCGCGGTGGTGAAGGAAACGACGCTGATCCCGGCCGAGGCCAGCAAGGACAACGTCGTCACCAAGGCCGCGGAGACGGTGCGCAGCACGCGCAAGGGCCTCGAAGACCTGTTCGGCGGCGACGCCGGCAAGCAGGTCGCGCCGGGCAAGCGCATCGAGAGCGTCGTGGACGACCGCTTCGAGCCGCTGCGCCGCATGGTGACCGCTGCGGCGCCCAACCAGCCCGCGCCGCTCGACGATGCGCTCAAGCTCTTCAACGAGGTGTACGTGTACCTCACCGCCGTCGACACGGCCGTCAAGGCGCGCACCTCGCCGCCGCCCGGCGATGTGGCCGGCAAGCTCAAGTCCGACGCCGGGCGGCTGCCCGAGCCGGTGCGTTCGATGGTCGAGAACCTCAGCCAGTCGGGGGCCGCGCAGGCGCAGAGCGCCGAGCGCGGCAACCTGAGCCAGGACCTGCGGCCCGTGACCGAGTTCTGCACGCGGGCCATCGCCGGCCGCTACCCGTTCGTGGGGAGCAGCAAGCGCGACGTGCTGCCCGAGGACTTCGGCCAGATGTTCGGCCCCGGCGGGTTGATGGACGACTTTTTCCAGAAGAAGCTGGCCGCGCTGGTGGACACGAGCACGCGGCCCTGGCGCTACAAGCCGGTGGCCGAACGCGCCGGCGTCACGACGCAGGCGCTCGCGCAGTTCGAGCGCGCCGCGCGCATCCGCGACATCTTCTTTCGCGCCGGCGGCCGCGCGCCGGCGATGCGCATGGACTTCAAGCCGGTGGAGATGGACGAGACCATCACGCAGTTCATCCTGGACGTCGACGGCCAGCTCGTGAAGTACGCGCACGGCCCGGTGGTGCCGATGGCGGTGCAGTGGCCGGGCCCCAAGGGCAGCAACCAGGTGCGCGTGCAGGTGAGCCCGCCTTCGGCCACGGGCAGCTCGGGCCTCTCGGTCGACGGGCCGTGGGCGCTGTTCCGCGCGCTGGACGACGGCCAGCTCGAAGCCGGCGACGCGCCCGAGAAGTTCTTCATCACCTTCCAGATCGGCGCGCGCAAGACCCGCTTCGAGGTGACGACCAACAGCGTGCAGCACCCGATCCGCCTGCGCGAGTTGCGCGAGTTCGCGTGTCCGGAGGGACTCTGATGCTGGCCCCCGGTCTGCCTGGCTGGTTCGGCAAGTTGCCGGGCATGGGGGACTTTGCCCACCGCCGCCTGCCCGACGGCTTTCGCGCGCGGCTCGATGATTGGCTGCACGACGGCTTGCTGCGCCTGCGCGAGCGCCACGACGACTGGACCGTGCGCTACCTCGAAGGTCCGCTGTGGTTCTTCGCGCTGGGCGAGGGCGTCGCCGGTGCGCCGGCGTGGCTCGGCGTGCTGATGCCGTCGGTCGATGGCGTGGGCCGCTACTTTCCGTTCCTCGTCGCCGTCGAGTGCGATGCACAAGAGGACGCGGCCGCCGCGTGGGCCTGGTGGCGCATGGCCGCTGCGGCGGCGCTCGAAGGCTTGGCAGACGACCTCGATGCCGTGCGCTTCGACGCTGCGCTGCAGCGCCGCCTGGAGGCCGGCGCGGTGCCGGACGAGGGCGCGGTGCGCGACATCGCATGGCCGGCGCGCGGCGGATCGCTCTGGCTGACCGACCCGGCCGTGGAGCAGGGTCTCGTCATGCGGGCGAACGGTTTGCCGGCCGACGGACGCTTCGATGCGCTGTTCGGCTTTGCGAGCGACGAATGGGTGGAAACGGTGGCATCGGCATGAGCGACCAAGACAGCGACGACCGCACGCAGGTCATCACTGGCGGCGCGTTGCCGGTGTCCACGCGCATGCCGGTGTCCGGCCCGCCCGCCGCGACCGAGGCCGGCGTGTTGCCCGCGGGCAGCCGCGTGGCGGAGTTCGAGATCACCGGCCTGGTCGGGCAGGGCGGCTTCGGCGCGGTGTACGAAGCGTGGGACCACACGCTCGAGCGCGTCGTCGCCATCAAGGAATACCTGCCGGTGTCGTTGTCGACGCGGCAGGCCGACGGCACGGTGGTGCCGTTGTCCGAGCGGCATCGTGAAACCTTCGACCTGGGCATGCGCAGCTTCATCAACGAAGCGCGGTTGCTGGCGCAGTTCGACCATCCGTCGCTGCTCAAGGTGTACCGCTTCTGGCAGGAGGGCGGCACCACCTACATGGTGATGCCGTTCTACCGCGGCGACACGCTGCGCCAGGCGCTGGCCGCCATTCCCGCGGGGGTCGACGAAGGTTGGTTGCTGCGCATCATGGACGGCGTGACGCAGGCGCTCGCCGTGATGCACGCCGCCAACTGCTACCACCGCGACATCGCGCCCGACAACATCATCCTGCTGGAGCACTCGGGCCGGCCGGTGGTGCTCGACTTCGGCGCCGCGCGCCGCGTGATCACCGACAAGACGCAGGCGATCACCGTCATCCTGAAGCCGGGTTACGCGCCGATCGAGCAATACGCCGAGATGCCCGACATGTCCCAGGGCGCCTGGACCGATGTGTATGCGCTCGCCGCCGTCATGCACGTGGCCGTGTGCGGACGCGCGCCGCCGCCGTCGGTGGCGCGGCTCCTGTCCGACAGCTACGTGCCGCTGGCCGGCAACGAGCTCCTGCGCCAGCATTACAGCGTCGGCACACTCTCGGCGATCGATGCCGGGCTCGGCGTGCGGCCCGAAGCGCGACCGCAATCGATGGCCGCGCTGCGCGATGCGCTGGGGCTGGGACTGGAGGGTGCGCAGACCGGCGCGCCCGCGTGTGCGCCATCGTCCGGTGTGCATCGGTCACCCCCTGCGCCCCCTGCACCGAAGGCGCCCCCAGCGGCTTCAGCGGGCAAGGGCAAGGTCATCGCGGCCGTGGCAGCGTTGGCGCTCGTCACGACGGCGGCGGTCGGCTGGTGGCTGCAGGGCCGTACGCCGGAGGCCGGGCCCGCCACGATGGGGAGGGTCACCCCGCCCGACGACCCAATCGCCCAGGCGCCGGTGCCGCCAGTGACGCCGCCACCCCCAGCGCCGGTCGCTGCGAAGACTGCCGCCGAGTCGCTCGCTGCGATCGGCGCGGGCGCAACGACGGGCTTCGACGTGGTCGCCACACCGAAGAATGCGGAAGTCACCATCAAGAAGGACAGGCTCGCGTTCGACGTGAAGAGCAATCGTGATGGCTACGTCTACGTGTACCTGCTGTCCAGCGGCGGCGAGATGTTCATGCTGTTCCCGAACCTGCTGGACAAGTACAACAAGATCACCGCGGGCAGAACGGTCTCGCTGCCGCGCGCGTCTTGGCCGATGGACGCGGGCGGCCCGGCCGGCACCGACGAATTCGCGGTGGTGGTGAGCGAACGCGAGCGCGATTTCTCCGCCTCGGGCATGCAGAACGACGGCGTCTTCCCGCAGTTCCCGCTGCCGGTGCTCGCCGCGCTGGAAGCCACGCGTGGCAGCGGGCCGTCGCCGCTCGTCGGCAGGCCCGTGTGTCCGGGCAGCAACCCGTGCAACGACGTCTACGGCGTCGGGTATTTCAAGATCGTCGAGAAGTAAATCGTCTTCAAGACCAGGAGTTTTCATGACCACCCCTTCGCCCCTCATCCGACCCGTTCTTCATCGGTCGGCCATGCTCCTTCTGGCGACGCTTGCGGGGTGTGCTTACAGCCCTGCGCCGGCGCCCGCGCCGGTGGTCGCGTCGGCCGAACCGGCGGCGGCCGCGCCACGACCGCCATCGAGTGGTCCGGGTGCCGCCAGCGTGGCCGGCGCGGCGCGCACCTTCTCCACCCAGCTGGCCACCTACACCGCGGTCGGCTTCGAATCGGTGCCCGGCTGGGGTCGCGACGATTTCGCGGAAAGCTGGCCGGCGTTTCTGGGCAGCTGCAAGGTGCTCACCGGCCGCGGCGCCGAATGGAAGGCGGTGTGCGATCGCGCCCGCGCCGTCAACGACAAGAGCAACCCGGCGATCCGTGGCTTCTTCGAATCCGAGTTCGCGGCCTACCAGATCCGCGACGACGACCGCAGGCCCGATGGCGTGGTCACCGGCTACTTCGAGCCGGAGATCAACGGCAACCGCAGCTACGCGCCGCCCTACATCTATCCCGTCTACGGCCAGCCCGAAGACATGCTGTTCGTCGATGCGCGCAAGCTGCCGCCGGGCAGCGGCACGGTGGCGGTGCGGGTCCAGGGCCGCGACGTGATCGTGCAGACGGGCCTGAGCACGCGCGACATGGGCGCACCCGGGCTGTATGCGCTCGACCTCTCGGCCGTCACGCGCGACACGCTCGACCGCAAGGTGCGGCTGCGCATCGACGGCAAGCAGGTGCTGCCGTACTACACGCGGGAAGAAATCGAGACGCGCGGGGCGCCCAATGCCCGCGTGCTGGCCTTCGTGAACAGCGCCACCGCGTTGTACGAAATGCAGATCCAGGGCTCTGGCCGCATCCGCCTGCCGAACGGCGAGGTGATCCGCGTTGCCTACGCCGAGCAGAACGGCCAGCCGTTCCGCCCCACGCTCGCGCAGAACGCGGCTGGCAAGCCGCGCAGTGCGGTGCGCACCCGCGGCGGTGCCATCGAGCTCGAAGTGGACGACGACGATGGCGACGACCTCACGGCGGTCAAGACGCGCGGCTTCACGCTGGCACGGCCGGCCGCCAGCGGCGCGGTGATGGTGCCGGGCCGTCAGGCCTCGGGCGCGGTCACCGGCTCCGGCATCAAGGATCCGAGCTACGTGTTCTTCAAGGAGGCGGCGGGCGGCGCGGGCGGACCGGTCGGCGCGTTCGGCGTGCCGCTGTCGGCGGGCCGCTCGATCGCGGTCGATCCGCGCAGCACGCCGCTCGGCTTTCCGGTGTTTGTTTCGACGCGCGCGCCCGGCACCGGCGCGCCGATGCAGCGCCTCACCATCGCGCAGGACACCGGCGGCGCGATCCGCGGCGCGGTGCGGGCCGACTACTTCTTCGGCAATGGCACGCAGGCCGCGACCAACGCGCGCCGCATGAAGGAGCGCGGCCAGCTCTGGATCCTGTTGCCGCGCGGCCTGGCCGTGGCGGCCGCATCGACCTCGTCGATCCGCACCCGCGGCGGCGCGGTCGGCCCGAACCTTCCGCAGTGCCTCGTGCCGGTCGAAGGCCAGTGCGTGGACGACTGAACGCAGGCGCGCCGGCACCGATCCCCTTTTTGCCGTTGACGGAGACCCCCATGTCAGACATTGCCACTGGACGACTCGACACCACCGAAGCCCTGCGCCTCCTTGAGCTGGCCTCGGGCAGCAACGACTTGGCGATGTCGATCGAGAACGACAAGACGCCGGTCGAAGGCGAATCCACCCGGGTCTACAGCGACGGCAAGCAGCGCCTGGACGTGATGGGCTACGCGCTGCACACGGCGCGCCGCAACGTCGCCACCGCGGTCGGCGCGGGCGGCGTCACGTCGACGCTGACCATCGTTCGGCGGAGCGACGCCGCCACCGCCACGCTTGCCAGCCTGCTGAGCAGCAACAACGACAGGCTGAAGCTGACGCTGTCGGTCTACCGCGCGGGCGGTGCTGCGTCCAAGGACACCGATCCGATGATCCAGTACCTCTACGAGGGCGCGCGCATCGCGGAGATGCTGCTGCTGACCGGCGGCGCGACCGGGGCGCCCTGCGAGGTCATCCGCTTCAGCTTCCGCCAACTGACGATCGAATCCGCGCCGCAGACCGGGACCGGCGCGCGCGGCGCCGTCCGGACCAGCACCTTCTCCATGGCCGACTGAGCGCACGGTTTTCAAGATTTCACCGCTTCAAGGAGTTCCCATGTCCGCTTCAGACCGGTTGAAGGCGTCCGATCCGGCCGGTGCGCTCAAGGCGCTCACCGACGAGGTGCGCGCCAGGCCCGGCGACAGCAAGCACCGCGTGTTCCTCGCGCAGCTGCTGTGTGTGCTCGGGCAATGGGAGCGCGCGCTCAACCAGCTCTCGGTCGCGGCCGAGCTCGATGCGCTCGCGGTGCCGATGAAGCAGGTCTACGGCGAGGCCATCCGCTGCGAAGGCGTGCGCACCGAGGTGTTCGCGGGGCGCCGCACGCCGATGGTGTTCGGCCAGCCCGACGAATGGCTCGCACTCCTGATCGAATCGCTGCTGCGGCGCGGCCGCGGCGAAACAGCATTGGCCGAGGAATTGAGGCAACGCGCCTTCGAGGCCGCGCCCGCCACCGCCGGCACGCTGGACGGCACGTCCTTCGAGTGGCTGGCCGATGCCGACATGCGCCTCGGGCCGGTGCTCGAAGCCTTCGTCAACGGCAAGTACTACTGGATTCCGTACGCACGGCTCGCGCACATCAAGATCGATCCACCCGAAGACCTGCGCGACTGCGTGTGGCTGCCGGCGCATCTGGAATTCGAGAACGGCGGCGAGTCCCTGGCGCTGATCCCGGTGCGCTACGAAGGTTCGGAGGCCCGTGCCGACGGAGCCCTTCAACTCGCCCGCAAGACCGAGTGGCGCGAACTGCAGCCGCAAGTGTGGGTGGGCGCCGGCCAGCGTGTGCTCGGGAGCGACGCGGGCGATCACCCATTCATGGAGATTCGCGAGATTCTGTTCACCGGTGCACAGCCCGCAGGCGAGGAGTCGGTCGATGGCTGACACCTCGGCGCAAGAGCGCCTGCAGCCGTCGCTGCTCGACCGCCTGGTCGACCTCGCGCCGAACGAGCAGCGCGAGAGCGACGACAAGCGCACGCTCACCAAACAGGCACTGCGCCAGGCGGTGCTGCGCGACCTGAGCTGGCTCTTCAATGCGACCGGCTACGGCCTCGCATTCGACGACAAGCACCATCCGCAGGCGGCGCGGTCGGTCATCAACTACGGATTGCCTATGCTGTCCGGCCAGTTCACGTCCAGCGTGCAGCGTGTCAGCATGGAACAGGCTCTGAAGAACGCGATCATGCAGTTCGAGCCGCGCATCCTGCCCCGCACCCTCGAAGTCGAACTTGTCATGGAAGGCCCAGCCCTTGATTCCCACAACCGCATCGGGCTGCAGATTCGCGGCATGCTCTGGGCGCAGCCCGTGCCGCTGGAATTCCTGATGCGCAGCCGCATCGACCTCGAGGAAGGGCGCATCGACATCGAGGACACGGGTCACCCGGGTTCGCGCTGATCCATGGACCCCCGCCTCCTGAACCTGTACGAGCAGGAGCTGCGCTACTTCAGGGAAAGCTCCGGCGAATTCGCGCGTGCCTTTCCCAAGATCGCGCACCGCCTGGGTATCGAGGGGCAGGAGGTCGCCGACCCGTACGTGGAGCGGCTGATCGAGGCGACGGCGTTCCTCTCGGCGCGCGTCGGGCTCAAGCTCGATGCGGAATATCCGCGCTTCACGGGGCACCTGCTCGACATCGTCTATCCGCACTTCATGGCGCCCACGCCGTCGATGACGGTGGTGGCCTGCACCCCCGAACTCGACGACGCGAGCCTCGCCACCGGCCCGACCCTGCCGCGCGGCAGCGGCCTGCGCGCCCGCCAGGCCGTCGGCCAGAACACGCATTGCGAGTTCCGCACCAGCCGCGCGCTGCGCGTGTGGCCGATCACGCTCACGCGCGCGCAGTACTTCACCTATGCGCCCGACTTGCCGTTGAACCAGCATCCGCAGGCGCGCGACATCCGCGGCGGCGTGCGCATGCAGTTGCGCGCCACCGCCGGCCTCACCTTCGACAAGATGCCGGTCGACGAACTCGTGCTGCATTTCGGCGGCGCCGACGACGTGGCCTGGCAGCTGCACGAATGTTTCCTCGGCAAGCCGATCGCCGTGCTGGTGCAGCCGCTCGGCGCGGGGGGCACGGCGTCCGGCGCGCTGCGCACCTTGCCGGCCAGCGTGATCCATCCGGTGGGGTTCGACGAAGACGAGTCGCTGCTGCCGGTCACGGCGACCGGCTTCTCGGGGTTCCGGCTGGTGCAGGAGTACTTCGCGTTCCCGCAGCGCTTCCAGTTCGTGCGCATCGACGGTCTGCAGGCGGTGCTGCGCGGCATGAACACGGCCGCGGTCGAGATCGTCGTGCTGTTCTCGCGCGGCGACGCGTCGCTCGAAAAGCTGGTGAGTGCCGACAACCTGCTCCTGAACTGCGTGCCGGCGGTCAATCTCTTCACCAAACGACTGGACCGCGTGGCGGTGAACGAGGGCGTGAGCGAGTTCCACCTGGTGCCCGACCGCACGCGGCCACAGGACTTCGAGGTGCATTCGGTGGCCGAGGTCATCGGGCACGGCGCACCCGGCGCGGCCGAGAGCGCGAAGGAGCTGGTGTTCCACCCGTTCTACGCGGCCTTCCACGACAGCCGGCACAGCCACCCGGCCTACTACACGACCACGCGCGAGCCGCGTGCGCTGTCGGCCCGGCAACGCACCGAAGGGCACCGCAGCAGCCACATCGGCTCCGAGGTCTACATGCAGGTGGTCGATCCGCAGCAGGCACCGTATGCAAGGAGCCTTCGGCAACTGGCGGTGACCGCGCTCGTCACCAACCGCGACCTGCCGCTCCTCATGCCGCTCGGCCGCGACAACGATTTCGATTGCGTCGACTCCTTCCCGGTGCAGCGCGTTCGCATGGTGCGCGGGCCCTCGCGGCCGGTGTCGCCGGTGGTGAGCCAGGGGCTCGGCTGGCGCGTGGTCGACCACCTCGCGCTCAACTACCTGTCGCTCGGCGGGAGCGACGCGCACAAGAACGCCGCCGCCGTGCGCGAGATGCTCATGCTCTATGCCGTGCATGCCGACGAGGCGCGCCAGGTGCAAGTGCGCGGCCTGCTGTCGGTGTCTTCGAAACCCGTGGCGCGGCGCCTGCCGATGGCGGGGCCGATCGCGTTCGGGCGTGGCCTGGAAGTGACGATCGAAATCGACCGCAACGCCTTCCACGGCCAGAGCGCGTTCCTCTTCGGCGCGGTGCTGGCGCAGTATTTCGCGCGCCACGTCGAGGTCAATCATTTCGTCGAGACCGCAATCGCCGTGGCGGGCAAGGGCGAGCTCATGCGCTGGAGGCCGATGTGCGGGACGCGACCGGTGATGTGACGCCGTCGGCGGCCGCACGCGTCGGCGCGCACCTCGTGGCCGTGGCGCACGAGCCGTGGGCCTTCGACTACTACGCGCTGATGCGGCGCCTGGAAGCGATCGCCGAAACCAGCCCGCGCTGGGGCCGTGCGCTGCTGCCGAGCGCCGAGCCGTTGCGTGTCGGGCAGGAGCCGTCGCTCTCGTTCGCGCCCGCGACCTTCAGCCGCTTCGAGGCGGCCACCGAGGTGTCGGCGCCGCGCCTGCGCCAGCACTTCTTCGGCTACATCGGGCCCAACGGTCCGCTGCCGGTGCACCTGTCCGACTTCATCCGCGAGCGCTTCATCAACCATGGCGACGCGACCTGGATGGCGTTTCTCGACTCCTTCTCGCACCGCTTCTCGCTGCACCTGTACCGGGCCTGGGCACAGGCGCGGCCGGCGGTCGCGCTCGACCGGCCGGGCGAGGATGCGTTTCGGCTTCAGGTCGGTGCGCTGGTCGGCGCCGGCACCGCGACGCGCAACGGTCGCGACGAGATCCACGACGACGCGCGCCTGCACTTCGCGGGCTGGCTCGCCCGCCGCGTGCACAACGCGGAAGGCGTGGAGTCGGTGCTGTGCAGCTACTTCGGCGTGCCGGTGCGGCTGGAGCGCTGGGTCGGCCACTGGATGGCGCTGCCGACGACGGAGCTCACGCGGCTCGGGCGGGGCGAGGTCTCGCGTTCGATGGGGCTGGGCGCGATGCTGGGGCGGCGCGCCTGGGACCGCCAGCACCGCGTACGGCTGCACCTCGGGCCGCTCTCGCTCGCGCAATACAAGGTCTTCCTGCCGACCGGCACCGCGCGACCGGTGCTGCAGCGCTGGATGCAGCAGCTGCTCGGCGACGAGCTCGAATGGGATGCCGAACTCATCCTCGAAAAACGCGAAGTGCCGCCGACGCACCTTGGCCAGCAAGCGGGCAACGCGCCCCGCCTCGGCTGGTTGTCGTGGCTCGGCCAGCGACCGCGCGAGCGCGATGCGGCCGATGTGCGCATCGCCGCCACTTGAAACCGGCGTCCCTCGATTCGTCTACGAAACACACGGAGAACCTCATGAGTGAAATCAGCCGCACCGCGCTTTTCGGCAAGCTCAATGCGCTGGCCTACCAGGCGATCGAGGGCGCCACGGTGTTCTGCAAGATGCGCGGCAATCCGTACGTCGAACTCGAACACTGGTTTGCGCAACTGCTGCAGGCGCAGGACTCCGACCTGCACCGCGTGATCCAGCACTACGGGCTCGACATCTCGGCCGTGGCCAAGGACCTGACGGCCGCGCTCGACCGCCTGCCGCGCGGCGCCACCGCCATCAGCGACTTCTCCCCGCACATCGAGAACGCGATCGAGCGCGCCTGGACCTACGCCACGCTGCAGTTCGGCGAGGCGCAGGTGCGCACCGGGTATCTCCTGGTGGGCATGCTCAAGACGCAGAGCCTGCGCAACCCGTTGTTCACTCTCTCGAAGCAGTTCGAGAAAGTGAAGGTCGAAGACCTGGCCGACAACTTCGCCAGGATCTGCGACGCCTCGCCCGAAGCGCAGATGCGGGCGCAGGATGGGACCGGGATGGCGGCCGGAGGCGGTGGGGGCGTGCCAGGCGAAGCGTCTGGCGCGATGGCGCCCGCCGCGATGGGCAAAGGCGATGCCCTCAAGAAATTTGCGATCGACCTCACGGAGAAAGCGAAGAAGGGAGAGATGGACCCGGTGACCGGGCGCGACGAAGAGATCCGCCAGATCGTCGACATCCTGATGCGCCGCCGCCAGAACAACCCGTTGCTCACGGGCGAAGCCGGCGTCGGCAAGACGGCGGTGGTCGAAGGCTTCGCGCAGCGCCTCGCGCGCGGTGACGTGCCGCCGCAACTCAAGGACGTGAAGCTGCTCGCGCTCGACATCGGCCTTTTGCAGGCCGGCGCCAGCATGAAGGGCGAGTTCGAGCAGCGCCTGCGCCAGGTGATCGACGAGGTGCAGAGCTCGCCGACGCCGATCATCCTGTTCATCGATGAGATCCACACGCTCGTGGGCGCGGGCGGCGCGGCCGGCACCGGCGATGCGGCCAATCTGCTGAAGCCCGCACTCGCGCGCGGCAACCTGCGCACCATCGGCGCGACCACCTGGGCCGAATACAAGAAGTACATCGAGAAAGACCCGGCGCTCACGCGGCGCTTCCAGGTCGTGCAGGTTCCCGAGCCCGACGAGGCCAAGGCCATCCTCATGCTGCGCGGCGTGGCGAGCGTGCTGGAAAAGCACCACCGCGTGCAGCTGCTCGATGAAGCCATCGAGGCGGCCGTCAAGCTGAGTCATCGCTACATCCCGGCGCGCCAGTTGCCCGACAAGGCGGTGAGTCTGCTCGACACGGCCTGCGCGCGCGTGGCGGTGAGCCAGCATGCGACGCCGCCCGAAGTGGAAGACTGCATGCGCCGCATCGAATCGCTGACGGTCGAGAAGGAAATCATCGGCCGCGAGGAGGCCATCGGCATCGACGTGACGAAGCGCGCGGCATTGATGGCCGGCTCGCTGGCCGAGGCGAACGTGCAGCTCGTGGCGCTGAACGAACGCTGGAAAGAGGAGAAGGGACTGATCGATCGGTTGCTGGAACTGCGCGGCAAGCTGCGCGAGGGCAACAAGCCGGTGGATGCCGCCAGTGAACCCGTTCGCACTGAGCCTGTCGACGTGCCGGCCGAGGCTTCGACAGGCTCAGCCCGAACGGGCGGAGAGGACCGCGCCACGCTGTTGGCCGAACTGCACGAGCTTCAGACCAAGATCCATGCAGTGCAGGGCGAGTCGCCGCTGATTCTGCCGTCGGTCGACGAGCAGGCCGTCGCCTCGGTCGTCGCCGACTGGACCGGCATTCCCGTCGGCCGCATGGTCAAGAACGAAGTGCAGGCGGTGCTGGAACTGGCCGACACGCTCAACAAGCGCGTCATCGGCCAGAAGCACGGGCTGGAGATGATCGCGCGGCGCATCCAGACCTCTCGGGCGCGGCTGGACAACCCGCAAAAACCCATCGGCGTCTTCATGCTCTGCGGCACCTCCGGCGTCGGCAAGACCGAGACCGCGCTGGCGCTGGCCGAGGCGCTCTATGGCGGCGAGCAGAACATCATCACCATCAACATGAGCGAATTCCAGGAGGCGCACACCGTCTCCACGCTCAAGGGCGCGCCGCCCGGCTACGTGGGCTACGGCGAGGGCGGCATCCTGACCGAGGCGGTGCGGCGCCGGCCCTACAGCGTGGTGCTGCTCGACGAGGTCGAGAAGGCGCACCCCGACGTGCACGAAATCTTCTTCCAGGTCTTCGACAAGGGCTGGATGGAAGACGGCGAGGGCCGCATGATCGACTTCAAGAACACGATCATCCTGCTCACCACCAACGCCGGCAGCGAGCTCGTGATGAGCATGTGCCGCGACCCCGAGCTGCTGCCCGAGCCGAACGCGCTGGCCGATGCGCTCAAGGCGCCGCTCATGAAGGTGTTCCCGCCCGCGCTGCTGGGCCGCATCGTCACCATCCCCTACTACCCGCTGTCGCCGGACATGATGAAAAAGATCGTTCGGCTGCAGCTGGGCCGCATCAAGAAGCGGGTCGAGGCCAACCACGGCATTCCGTTCGAGTACAGCGACGCGGTGGTCGACCAGGTGGTGGCGCGCTGCCAGGACCCGGAGTCGGGTGGCCGCGTGATCGACGCGATCCTCACCAACACGGTGCTCCCGACCATCTCGGTGGAATACCTGCAGCGGCTGGCGTCCGGCGGCGAGATCAAGAAGGTGGCGCTCGACGTGAAAGACGCCGACTTCACCTACGCCTTCGATTGACCATGGCGGACGATCTGTTCCACATCCGGAGCGATTCACCGTTCGCGGGCGACCTGATGTTCTGGGCGGTGGTGGGGCACGAGGCGCTCTCGCAACCGTCGGCCTACGAACTCGTGGTGCTGTCGAAAAACGACCAGATCGGCGCGAAGGACATCCTGGGCCGGGCGTTCGACGTGGTGATCGACTTCTTCGATGCCGACGGCGCGAAGCACGAGCGCCATTGCCAGGGGCATGCGGTGCGCTTCATGCGCGCCGGCAAGACCGGCCGCTACACCGAGTACCGCATCGTGCTGCGCTCGTGGTTCTGGCTTCTCACCAAGCGCGTGAACTCGCGCATCCAGCAGGAAAAGAAGGTGCTGGACATCATGGACGCCGTCTTCGAGGACAGCCCGATCCGGGGCGTCGCCAAGACCGAGAAGCGCCATGTGATCGGCAACCACGTGCAGCGCAGCTACAACCTGCAGCACATGGAGAGCGACTTCCATTTCCTCTCGCGGCTGTTGGAGGAAGAGGGGATCTACTACTGGTTCGACGCGCACGAGGCACCCGGCACGATGTTCCTGTCCGATGCGAGCGACATCGCGCACGAGAAGCTGCCGGTGATCGACACGCTGCGCCAGGCGACGCCGGGTGCCCAGGAAGCGCGCCACAACGAGATCACGCGCTGGGTCAGCGCGCGCAGCCTGCAGAGCGGCAAGTACATGGCGCGCGACAGCAACTTCAAGGCGATCGGCCAGAAGCTCGAAGCCGCGCGCGACACGCACGACGACAACGAGCTGGCGGATTTCGAGGTGTTCGAGTTCCCGGGCCTCTTCTTCACCAACGGCGACGGCGAGAACGTCGTCAAGGCGCGCGGCGAGGAACAGACGGCGCGCCGCCGCCGCCACTGGGCTGTCACGCGCTGGGCGGACGTCGCGGCCGGACGCGCCTTCAAGCTCGCCGACGCGGCCGATGGCGTGAGCGACGGCGAATACCTCATCGCCTCCTGCGACTTCGTCGTCACGCATTCCGGCTACGAAGGCCTGACCGACGCCGAAAGCAGCTTCCAAAGGCTGGGCCGCGTGCTGCTGGACCTCGTACTCGCCGATCCGGTCCATGCGGGCGACGCCGACCTCGTGAAAGACCTGATCGCGAGCGAAGCCGGCCTCAGCCTGCCGGGCCGCGGCATGCACACCTTTCTCGTGACCGCGATGCCGGTGGAGATGCCGTTTCGCCCGCAGCGGCTCACGCCGCGCCCGACCATGCCGGGCCCGCAGTCGGCCATCGTGGTCGGCCCGGCCGGCAAGGAGACCTGCATGGACGACATGGGCCGCGTGAAGGTGCACTTCCACTGGGACCGCTACGACGAGAGCAACGAGAAGTCCAGCTGCTGGGTGCGCGTGTCGCAGCCGTGGGCCGGCAAGGCCTGGGGGGGCTTCTTCATTCCGCGCATCGGCCAGGAGGTGATCGTCGACTTTTTGAACGGCGACCCGGACCGGCCGATCATCGTCGGGCGCATGTACAACGACGACCAGCCGCCGCCGTACACCACGGCGACGCAGAGCGGCTTCAAGACGCGGTCCACCCCCGGGGGCGACACCACCACCTTCAACGAGCTGCGCTTCGAGGACCAGATGGGCGAAGAGCAGATCCACATGCACGCCGAGAAGGACCTCGACGTGCTGGTCGAGAAGCAGGAGACGCGCAAGGTCGGCACCGACTCGTACACCAAGGTCGGCGGCGAGATGCAACTGTGCACCGGCAAGAAGCGCACGGCCGACATCGGCGCCGACGACGTGCTCAAGGTGATCGGGAACCGCAGCATCTCGGTCGGTGGCAACCATGGTGAAACGGTCAATGGCACCACGAAGTTCACCTCGATGGGCGACTGGCATTCGGCCGCGCCGAACATCGAGGTCAACGGGACGGTGTCATACAAGTTGTCGTCGATCGCCATCAGCGCCATCGCCACCGCGGCCTACAAGATCGATGCGGCGACGTATGCGCTGAGCGCGCCGGGCATCACCGTGACGGCCACCAAGATCGAACAGAAAGCCAGCGGTGCGCAGCAGATCACCGGCGGCGCGGCGTTGAACCTCAACGGCAAGCTGGTCACCGTGGATGCCAGCACCAAGCTCACGCTGCAGTGCGGCGCCAGCACGATCACGTTGACGCCGGCGGGCATCACCATGAGTGCCCCGAAAATCGATATCAGTGCGGCGGGCACCACCACCATTCTCGGCGCCATCGTCAAGACCAATGCCTGAGACGACACCCTCCGCGTCCCTGCAGACCATCGACCTGGGTGCCGGTGGGCAGCTTCACATCACGCCCGGCGAGGCAGGCGCCGCCACGGCGTTGCGCGTGTGTGCGGCGGACGGTACGCCGCGACTGCAGCTGCGCATCGACGCGGACGAACTGGTGATCGATTGCCTCGGCGGCCGTACGCGGCTGCGCGTGGCCGGTGCGCTCGCGGTGAGTGCCGACAGCGTCGACCTCAGCGCCACCCATGACTTGGCGCTGCGTTGCGGCGGCGATCTCACGCTGGCGGCGGACGGTCGCATCGATGCTCGCGCCGGTGCGCTCGCGCTCGACGCCACGCGCGGCGACGTGGCGATCACGGCGAACGACGACGTGCGGCTCGAAGGCGAGCGCGTTCGCATGAACGCCTGAAGGAAGAGCGGAATGTCGATCATGTCCGGCGCACGCGACACGCTCTCGACCCTGGTGTTCGAGCAGGCTCTGCGGCAGGTGCGCGACAGGCAGCTGGAGCGCATGCGCGATGGCCGCCCGATGAACGACGCCGAGTTGCGCGCCGCCGAGCGCGAGGCCGCACTCGCGGCGGCGCGCCATGTGTACGGCGACGACACCGCCATGGCGATGGGCATCGCATCGCAGGCCGGCGAGCGCGACCACCGAAAGGACTACGCGTCGCGCACCACGGCCGCCGCCGACATGGCGCTGCTCGCCACGCATCGCCTCATCTGCGCGGTGCCAATCGTCGGGGATCCGGAGCACGCGGTGCCATGAAGCTCACCAACAACACGCCTTTTCCGTCGGTGCTGGAAATGGGTTCGACCACCGACAACGAACAGCTGGGCACGGTGGCCTGCAAGGTCAGCTACCAGTGGGCCGACGACGGCGAGATCTTTCCCGTGCCCGACGCGGCCCTGTGGCCGGTGGCCAGGGCGCCCGAGCTGTATGGCGACGTGCTTTTGTTGCCCGATGCCGACCACCGTCGTGAAGGGGTCGATGTGCTGGTGTTCGGCGACGCCGTGGCGCCGCGCGGCCAGGCCGTGCAGCAGATGCGTGTCGGCGTCGCGAGCGGCGGGTTCGTGCGGCAATTCGATGTGCTCGGCGATCGACGCTGGGCACGCGCCCACGCCGAGGCGCCGTGGCAACTCTCGGCACCGACTGCCTTCGAGCGCATGCCGCTCGGCTGCGAGCGCGCATTCGGTGGCAGCGCCGCGTTCGGCGACGGTGACCATCCTTTCAGCATGAACCCGCGCGGCCGGGGCTATGCCCTCGATCCCGCGGAACTGGGCAACGTGGCCCTGCCGAACGTCGAGCGCATCGACCAGCGCATGGCCCGCTGGAGCGACCAGCCGGTGCCGGCCTGTTTCCACAAGCCGCCGGGTGGCCTGTTGCTGCCGGCGAGCGGCCCGGAATCGTGGAACGAAGCGGCCAGCGGCGACGACCCGATGCGCCTGTCGCAGGTGCTGCTCAAGCATTCGTTCCAGCAGGCACCGCCGGACTTCGTCTGCCCGCGCGGCGCGTTGGGACCGCGGCTGACGCTCAAGGGCTTCGATACCGGCGGCCTGCAGCACATCGCGCTGCCACCGGAGATCGGCTCCGCGCGTCAAGGCGCCGTGGTGTATGTGGAAGTCGGCAGCTTGCGCTCGGCGTTTCCGTTGCGAATCAGCGCGATCCTGGTGCTGGTCGCGCAGCGGATGCTGGTGGTCACCTTCGCCGCCAGTTTTCGCTACCTGATGCGCGCGGAAGAGGCCCGTCGCGCGCTGCTGCAGTGGCACGGCGACCACGCGTTCGCGCTGGAGCCGAACCCATGAGCGCGGCCCTCCGTCCGCGCAGCGTGATCAGCGATCCGCCACCCGGCGTGCCGCCCGAACTGGCGCCGGCGCCTTCGGTGCAGGCGCTGGTCCACGGGCAGCAACAGGGCCAGTGGTGGTGGACCTTGTTGCGCAAGGTGACCTACGCCATCACCGACAGCGGCACGCTGCAACGCGCGCCACAGGGGCCGATCCACACCGCCTACGCAAGGCACGACGCGTTGCCCGACTGGGTGGGCCGGGATGCCGGGCGCAGTGGCAGCATGCAGACGACGCCGGAGCCGCGTGCGTTCCAGACCGGCACCGACGTGGTGGTCCGTGCGCACGCCGCGAGCGGGCGGCCGGTGCGCACCTTGCTGGCCGGGCTGGCGGTGGGGCGTCACCTCCACAAGGTGCGGGCGTTCGGCGAGCGGCGCAGCCGGCGGATCGGCGGTCGCGTGGAATTCTCGGAACCGTCTTTGTTCCAGTCCGTGCCGTTGCGCAGCGAACTGGCCTACGGCGGCTTCGACCCGGTGGCCCTGCGCGCCGCGCTGGCCGGCATCGAGGCGCGCATGGATGCGGTCGGCTGGCGGCGCAGCCGCGCCTTCCTGCAGGACACGCTGCCGACCACCGTGCCGGTGGCCTACGCGCGCAATCCGGTGGGCATGGGCTACGTGGCCGATGCGCTGCCCGAGGCGCTGCACGACGTGGCGCTGCCGCGCTTCGAACTGGAACGCGACCTGCTCACCCCCGAACGCTTTGCGCAGGGCCGCCCGCTCGACTGGCTGCACCGGCCGGTGCCGGCGGGGCTGGACTTCATGGACATGCGCATGTTCCCGCGCACGGCCATGTTCGGCCTGCCACCGCCGGGTTTCGAGGTCGGCGCGCGCCAGTGCCCCGAGGTCGACTGGGGCCAGGTGCCGGCGGATTTCAGCCGCGGCAATGTCCTGACCGCCGACGACGCCGACGCGGCCCTCGCAGTGCATCCCGATGCCGCACGTTGCGCGCCGATCGGCCTGCGTCTGCCGCGCCTGGCCGGCACCGAGCCGGTGAGCCTCATCGCCCTGCGCGCGGACCTGCCGCGCTGGGACTTCGTGCTGCCGGGCGAACGCCCGGTGTTCGAGGTGCCGGGCCAGGGTGCGTTGCCCGGCGCGCTGTTCCAGCTGTTCATCGATGTCGACGCGCGCCGGGTCGAACTGCTGTGGGCGGCGTCGTGGCCAACCGGGTGCGAACTGCAACCCGGCCAGGACCAGGACGTGTTGCGCACGGTGCGCACGCGGGTGGAGACACTGGCATGACCATGCGCATCGCCAAGTACCCGGCGTTGCCGAGCTTCGGGCGTGACTTCCACAACGTGTTGCCCGGCTCGCTGCCGCCGGTGCCGCCGAGTCCGGTCAATCCGGCGCCGCTGCCGATGTACCTGTGGACCGCCTTGATGGTGAACTACGCGTCGCCTGAAATCTTCGGCAAGTTCACGCGCTCCAATTCGATCACCGAGGGCATGGGCGACATCCTCGCGGGCCACGACTGGGGAATGATGCAGCCGCATATTCCGGTGCCGCCGGTGGTGATGGCGCCCAACGCGCTGATCGTCATGATGGGGTCCAGCCACAAGTACTTCCTGCCCTCCTACGCCGTGCAGGAAACGCCGCAGGGCGGCGCGCTGGCGATGGCGGGCGCCTCCGGCAGCGCCGTCGCGGTGACCACCTCGGCCTTCGTGATTCCCCTGCAGGATTGCATCGAGGGCTTCGTGGCGCCGCTGGGCATCGGTCTTCAGCTGGTGAGCGTGCGGTGGGTCGGCTTCGGTGCTTGCGACGTGCTCGCGGGGGTGATCTCTTTCGCGGCCGACGGGCTCGGCGCGGTGGTCTCGAATGGCTTGGGAAACGCCATGTCCAACGGGCTGGGCCTGGGCGACGTGGGCGGCGCGGTGCTCGGGGCCGTCCTCAATTCGGCCAACGCGGCGGTGCAGAACTTCGCGAACGCCAACCTGCCGGCCGGCGTGGTCGGCACGGCGGCCGGCTACCTGCCCTGCGCCTGCATGATCGTTCTGGGCCCCGCGGCCATCGGACTGGCGGGCGGCCGCATCGCCGATGCGGCAGGCGGTGCCGGCTACGCCACACCGGGCGACGCCGACGCCACGGGCGTGCAGATCGTGCCGGGCGCCACCGGCCTCTGACTTCGACGGTTCACAGGAGAGACTCCATGGCAGGCCTTGACGATTTCATGAGCGCGCCGGGCGTGCCCGGTGCGCCCGGTGCGCCCGGCAGCGCCGACGATGGCAAGCCGAAGCAGGACCCGGGCTCGTTCGCCGACTACGGCGACGACGCGAAAGACGCCGGCACGAACGTGGCCGGCGCCGCCGCCGACAACGCGAAAGACGAGGCGTTGAAGAAGGGCGCCGACATGGCGGATGGCCTCATCCAGGACGCCATGGCCGGCAAGCCGCCCGATCCGGCCGCCATCAAGGACCAGGCCTTCGCAGCCGCCAAAGACCTCGCGCACAGCACCGGCGAGGCCGCCATCGATGCGGCGAAGCAGCAAGCGCAGCAGCAGGTCGACAAGACACTGGCCATCATCGGCAACGAGTTCCCGATGCTGGGCGGCATCCTCGGCATCCTGTCGAAACCGGTGATCGACCAGGCGCTGAACAAGGCGAAGATGCCCGACTTCTGATGACGGGCGGTCTACCTCTTCCGGCGAGATTGCCAAGGCAACGGGCGAAATGAATACTCCCGCCATGATTCAAATCGCCGTGGCCACCCGGCAGGGCATGCCGACGGAGCAGCCCCTCTCCGCGAACTTCGGCCCGGCCGGCGGCACCATCGGCCGTGCCGACACGAACACGCTCGTGCTGTCCGACCCCGATCGCACGGTGTCGCGCGTGCATGCACAGATTCTTTTCAGGGATGGCGGCTTCGTCGTCGTCGACCGGGGCAGCAATCCGATGCAGTGCAACGGCCAGCCGCTGGGCTCGGGCCGGGAAGCCGCCATCGCGCCCGGCGACCGCCTCGTGATCGGCAGTTTCGAGCTCGATGTGCAGGACGCCGCTTCGCCGTCGCCCGGCGCACGGGCACCGCAGGCCGGCGCTGCATCGATCGCTGCTGCAACGCCGTCGAGCGACGACCCGTTCGCCGACCTGCTGGCCGGGCTCGGTGCGCCCGCTGCGTCGGCGCCAGCGCCTGCGCAGCGCGGCGCGGTCGCACCCGACCCGCTGCTCTTTCCGAACCCGATGGAGACACAGGCCCGCAATGCCCGCGCGCCGGAGGTCGACCCGTTCGCCGACCTGCTCGGGCCCGGGCCTGCGGCGCCGGCCGCCGCGGGGCTCGGCGCGCTCGATGATTTTTCAGACCTCGGCGTGGCGACGGGCGGCGGCAAGTCGAACGGCATCGACGACCTGTTCGGCGGCGTGGGCGGGCTCGGCATGGGCAGCGATCCGCTGGCGCTGTCGCCGCTGGCCGACCCCTTGCTGCAGCCCAACACCGCATCGAACGCCGATCCGCTGGCGGCGCTGCAACGCGCGACGCCCGCCACGCCGGGGCCGCGCGGCGATGCGCTGCCGATGGGGCAGTTCGCCTACCAGCCGCCGCGCATGGTTCCCGAACCCGCGGTCGAGCCTCTGGCATTCGATGACATGACCGGCTTGCCGCTGCAAGCCGCGGTGATGCCGCCGGTCGAGAGGCCGGTGCCCGCGCCCGCTCCGGTGCTGCCGCCCGCTGCGCCCACGCCGGCCACCGACGACGCGCTGCTCGCCGCCTTTCTGCGCGGCCTTGGGCATCCGCACCCGGCGCCGCAGGTGCTCACGCCCGGACTCATGGAGCGCATCGGCGTGCTGCTGCGCGGGTCGACCGAAGGCACGCTGCAGCTTTTGCTCACCCGTCAGGAATTCAAGCGCGAGGTGCGTGCCGAGGTCACGATGATCGCGTCGCAAGCCAACAACCCGCTCAAGTTCTCACCGACGGTGGACGTGGCGCTGGCGCACCTGCTGGGGCCCGGCGTGCGGGGGTTCATGGCGCCCGAGGCGGCGATGCGCGACGCCTACAACGACCTGCGCTCGCACCAGTTCGGCGTGATGGTCGGCATGCGCGCAGCGCTGGCGCACGTCATCGCGCGCTTTGCGCCGGAAGAGCTCGAGAAGAAGATCGCCGCGAAATCCGCCCTCGACAGCCTGTTCGCCGCCAACCGCAAGGCCAAGCTGTGGGACCAGTTCATGGCACTCTACGGCGGTATCGCGAGCGAAGCCGAAGACGACTTCCACAGTCTTTTCGGCAAGGCGTTCATCGAGGCCTACGAAGAGCAAATGGAGCGCCTGAAATCGGCCGGTCCCTGAGAAAGCAGAAAAGAGGCGCCCCGGGTGGAAATCGAAATCGTCACGCTGTCCAAACAGGGCGGCCGCAGCTACAACGAAGACGTGCACGGTCACTGGCACGACGGGCGCTACGTCGCCTGCCTCGTGGCCGATGGCGCCGGGGGTCACGGCGGCGGCGACGTGGCCGCGGCCACCGCACGCAGCAGCGTGCTCGGTGGCTTTGGTGCGGCGCCGGGCATCGACGCCGTGTCGCTTCGCCACCTGCTGGAGCAGGCCAACCGCGATGTGGTCGCGCGCCAGGCCGAGGGCGGCAAATTGGCGGCCATGCGCTCGACGGTCGTGCTGGCCGCGATCGACCTGCACGACAACCGGTTCGCCTGGGCGCACAGCGGTGACAGCCGCGCGTACCTCTTTCGCGCCGGCGCGCTCGTGGCGCGCACCGTCGATCACAGCCTGGTGCAGCAGATGGTGGCCGGCGGCATGCTGGACGAAGAGGGCGCCCGGGCGCATCCCCACCGCAACATGTTGCTGTCGGCGCTCGGCGCGGTGGACGATCTGCCTGAGATCGCCGTCTCGGCGCCGATGCCGCTGGTCGCCGGCGACGTGCTGCTGCTGTGCAGCGACGGCGTGTGGGAGCCGCTCGGCGACGACTGCCTCCTCGACACCCTGCAGGCCTCGCGCAATCCGAGTCAGTGGGTCGAGCACCTCGACCAGGCGATCAAGGCGCGTGCCAAGCCGGGGCACGACAACTACACCGCGCTGGCCGCGTGGCTGCATGCGGACGACGAGGCGACGCAGTTGCTGCCGATGCCGGGGGAAGCGCCGGCGTCCTGAGCCTCGAGCGGCGAGACCGCACTGCGCCGGCTTTCCGCGCTACTTGAATCGCTTGGCGAACCTGCGCTGCAGGGTGAGCGAATGCAGCAGCGGTGGCTTCGCGGTGACCCGCAGGTTGTAGTAGTGCGCTTTGGCTTCGTCTTCCGTGTGGTCGGCCAGCACGTAGTTCATGCTGTCGAAGCTGTAGACCCTTTTCTGGGTCCCCATGTGGATGACTCCCGGCTCGGGACTCACGTCGAATTTGCCGTCGATCCTGACCGGGATCGCGCCCATGCCCTGGTTGCCCTTCTTGGCCAGATCGTTCTGGAACTGGTAAATGCGAGCGATGGTCAGCGGCCCGCAATAACCGTCTTCCTCCAGCAGCTCGAGCTGGTTGTCTTCGCGTGATTTCACGTAGCGCGCGGCGTACATGTCGCGGCGCTCGAAATAGGTGATGTTGAGGCACACCTGCGCGAGCATCACATCGTCGCGCATGTTCACCGCGCCATGACCGACGGTGTAGTCGATCGAGTAGAGGCCTGTCGCTTCAGGGTTCTTGATTGTGAAAGCCATGACGATTCAGCGGCTAGCGGAACACTTTGACCCGTGTCAACGAAGCGGCAAGATAAGGCGGCACGACTTGCGGGTCGGATGCGCGCGTTTCCAGGGGCGTTGAACGCAAGCCGGGACCATCGAAGCAGAAGTCGTTCAGCATCACGAGCGCCACCACGAAGAACCGTTTGCCACTGACGACCATCTTGTCCATCGGGTCGAAGGCATGGTCGTTGCGGCGGCCCAGGGCGGGCTCGGCCTTGCCCAACTGGTCCAGGAACCGCTCGATGTGGCTTTGCGTGGCGGGACCGTGATAGCCGTCGACCTTGAGATTGCCCGCGCTCGATGAGCCGGGAGGCGGGTCAAAGTTGACGCCCAGATCGGTCTTGCCGCCCAGCTCGTAATAGAAGATTCTCAGCAGGGCCTGCACGAGCATGGTGTCGTCGCGCAAGTTCCTGGATTGCCAGCTTCGTCCCACCGGCTTGTCGACGTTGTAGCGCCTGGAAGGTGCCTGCCCGTCGTTGTAGTAGACCAATGTGTGGGCCATGATCAATGCTCCGGAGATGTGACAGCGCGCGTCGGCGCCGGCGCGCAATTTCGCCCGCCTCGCGTGGCGCAGGCGTGCCAATCAGCTGAACTTGTTCTCGGTTGGAACCCAGCCGAACTTGACTTCGGAGTCGAGCTCGCCGTCGTCCTTTTGCGGCTTGTACTTGACTTCCATTTCCTTGTAGGTGGCCGTGACGTGCTCCACCACATCGCCGCCTTGCGAGCCGCCGGGCGACACGCTGGTGATCAACACGCCCTTGAAGGTGTAGGTCAGGTAGGTCTTGGGACCGCCGCCGGCCTTGCGCGCCGACAGCACGACTTCGGTGATCGGCTTGCCCTCGGCGCACTTGCGTGCCAACACGGTCGACGCCTTGTCGAAGGAGTGCGTGAATTCGAACTGACCCGGGTTGGCCTTGCCGGAACCGGAGCCCATGCCGGAGTTGGCGCTGGAGGCTTGGCTCACGTTCCAGCTCCAGGAGAAGATTTCGATCTCGTCCTTGTGGTCGGTGTCCTTGGCCTCACCCTTGATGTCGGTCATCTTGACGTAGTAATCGGAACTCATGGCGGTACTCCTTCAGTGTGTTAACTGCCCGATGCGGGCGTGATGAAACGGTGTTTTTCGGGGCTCCTGCTGCAGTGGCTTCGCCCGCAGGAGCTGTCTCTAGAACGATGGAGTGGCGGGGTTTTCCAAGACGTCAGTGCCAGCGCCACTCCCTTTTTTTCAGCCTGCACTCTTGCCCGAGGGCAGCTTGGACACCAGCCGGAGCGAGACCGTGAGGCCTTCGAGCTGGTAGTGCGGGCGCAGGAAGAATTTCGAGGTGTAGTAGCCGGGGTTGCCCTCGACTTCTTCCACCACGACCTCGGCGGCCGCGAGCGGCTTTTGCGCCTTGGTCTCTTCGGATGAATTGACCGGGTCGCCGTCCACGTAATTCATGATCCAGCGGTTCAGCCAGCGCTGCATTTCGTCGCGCTCCTTGAAGCTGCCGATCTTGTCGCGCACGATGCACTTGAGGTAGTGCGCGAAGCGGTTGCAGGCGAAAAGGTAGGGCAGGCGTGCGGCGAGGTTGGCGTTGGCCGTGGCGTCCGGGTCGTCGTACTCGGCCGGCTTGTTGAGCGACTGGGCGCCGATGAAGGCCGCGAAGTCGGAGTTCTTGCGATGGATGAGCGAGAGCAGGCCGGCCTTCGACAGCTCGGCTTCGCGCCGGTCGCTGATGGCGATCTCGGTCGGGCACTTCTGGTCGACCCCGCCGTCATCGCTCGGGAAGGTGTGCAGCGGAAGATTCTCGACCGCGCCGCCCGATTCGATGCCGCGGATGCGCGAACCCCAGCCGTACTGCTTGTACGAGCGGTTGATGTTGGTCGCCATGGCATACGCCGCATTGGCCCACGCGTACTTGCTGTGGTCGGCGCCGGCCACGTCTTCCTCGAAATCGAATTCCTCGATCGGATTGGTCTTGGCGCCGTAGGGCGTGCGCGCCAGGAAGCGCGGCATGCACAGGCCCAGGTACTTGGAGTCGTCGGACTCGCGCAGCGATCGCCAGCCGGCG
This sequence comes from Variovorax sp. PAMC 28711, assembly GCF_001577265.1. Classification (NCBI taxonomy): domain Bacteria; kingdom Pseudomonadati; phylum Pseudomonadota; class Betaproteobacteria; order Burkholderiales; family Comamonadaceae; genus Variovorax; species Variovorax sp. PAMC 28711. The sequence continues at coordinate 2,600,022 of NZ_CP014517.1, forward strand.
TACTCGGGCGTCCCGAAGATCTTGGTCAGGTCTCGCGGATTGGCGAGTTCCTGCCACGACTCCATCTGCATCAGGTTGGCGCTGGCACCCGTGATGAAAGGCGCGTGCGCGGAAGCCGCGATCTTGGCCATCTCGCCGAGCAGTTCCACGTCGGGCGGGCTCTGGTCGAAGTGGTAGTCGCCGACGATCGCACCGAAGGGCTCGCCGCCGAACTGCCCATATTCCTCTTCGTAGACCTTCTTGAAGATCGGGCTCTGGTCCCAGGCCGCGCCCTTGAACTTCTTCAGGGTCTTGTGCAGGTCCTTCTTCGAGATGTCCATCACGCGAATCTTCAGATGTTCGTCCGATTCGGTGTTGTTCACCATGTAGTGCAGGCCGCGCCAGGCACTCTCCAGTTTCTGGAACTCGTCGTTGTGCAGGATCTGGTTGACCTGCGCGGTGAGCTTCGCGTCGATGGCGGCGATCATGGCCTGGATCGATTGCGTCACGTCCTTGCCGATGACCGTGCTGTTGCTCAGCGCCTGCTGCGCGAGCGTGAGCACCGCGGCTTCGACGGCGCTCTTGGCCTCGTCGCTGCGCGGCTTGAATTCCTTTTGCAGCAGCGACGAAAAATCGCTGCCGGCGTAGGCCACATCCTTGAGTGCGCTCTGTTCGAGTGCTTCTGCCATGGTGCTTCTCCTCGTTGTCCGGTGAATGGGTGTCAGGCCGCGGGCGCGCTGTCTTCGGGTTTTCTGCTGGCAGCCAGCGTGGCGAGCAGGGCGGGGTCCTCCAGTACCTTGGCCAGCAGCTCTTCGGCGCCGCCCTTGCCATCCATGTAAGTGACGAGGTTCGCCAGCTGGGTGCGGGCGTCGAGCAGCTTGTTCAGCGCGTCGACCTTCTTCGCGATGGCGGCGGGCGAGAAGTCGTCCATGTTCTCGAACGTGATGTCGACCTTCAGGTCGCCTTCGCCGGTGAGCGTGTTCGGCACCGAGAAGGCCGCGCGTGGCTTCATGGCCTTCATGCGCGAATCGAAGTTGTCGGTGTCGAACTCCAGGAACTTGCGGTCGCTGACCGGCGCCAGCGGATCGCCCGGCTTGCCCGAGAGGTCGGCCAGCACGCCCATCACGAACGGCAGCTGCACCTTCTTCTCGGCGCCGTAGAGCTCCACGTCGTATTCGATCTGGACGCGTGGCGCCCGGTTGCGGGCGATGAATTTCTGACTGCTCTTGCTGGCCATGGTGCTGCTCCTGGAGGGTTGGGGCGGGTTCGGTGACGGGTCATTCGGACGGGCGGCGACCCGTCACGGTTTCGATCGAGTCGATCGCGCCGGGCGCGAGGTTGCTCATGATTTCGAAGAAGCTCACGCCGATGAGCTTCTTGGCGCGCTCGATGAGCAGCGGCGCTGGATTGCCGGGTTCGGTCTGTTCGAGATAGCGGATCACGCGGTCGAGCAGCTGCAGTGCGTCCTGCCGGTTCTGGATGTCGCTGCGGGACGTGGCCGCCGGCGCCGGCGCAACGGCACCGGCGCTTCCTTCGGCGGCGGTGGGCGCCGTGGTTTCGTCGGCGGGTGCGGCGCCGGCCACACCGCTCGCTGCCTTGTGCAACACCGCAGCGATGGCGCGCAACTTGCCAAAGTCGACGGCATCGTCCAGGCCCGTGCGCTCCCTGAGCAGCGCCTGGAGATGGCCGACGGCCTGACGCAGATGCATCAGCGTCTGCACGGCGTCGGGTCGGTCACCATGGATTTCCTCGAGCGCGCCCTGGATCTGCGCTGCGGAATACGCCGGATCGCCGTTGCCGGCCGCGAGCGCGTGGTGCGCGATGGCGATGTCGCGCACGCGGATCGGACCGACACCGCGTGCGGTGCCGACGTGCGCGTCGTACAGGTCGCGCAGCACCATGCCTTCGTCGGTCAGCGGCGCCAGCGCGTTCAGCCGCATGGTCGGGTCGTTGTCGTCGTCGGCATCCAGCGTTGGATGTATGCCGTCCCAGAAGGTGTCGAGCAGGCCGGTGAGCAGGCGAAGGCCCGCGTCGAAACCGGCAACGCCTTGTTGGCGCGTGGCGGCTCGCAGCAGCAACACGGCGGGGCGCACATCCTTTGCGCGGCGCAGCACGGCTTCGGCCTGTTCGGCCACGGCGCGCCACTCGGGTTCGATGGCGGGGATGACGGTGTCGCCGAACTGCTGTTCGGGCTTGCCTTGCGATGCGGACTCCAGTGCGGTGAAGGCCGGGTCGTACGCCAGATCGTCGCCACACGGCGAGGCTTCGCTGATGGGCGCCTGCAGCGATTGAACGAGTTCGGGAGTCAGCATGTTGCCTGTTCGAGTTGACTGGTGATAATCAAAGATGCCTATCGACGGGTCAATGCAACGAAGGGAATAGCATGCGACTGCCTGGTACACGCCGTTTGTTCTATGGACGCTTTTTCGGGCTGGCGCTGGCCGCCTTCGTGCTCGCGGGCTGTGCGACCAAACCGGTGGTCACGCCGGTGTCGCTTACGCTGATGGCTGCGCCCGATGTCAACCCCGATGCGCGCAACCGCGCATCGCCGCTCACCGTGCGCATCTACGCGCTCAAGTCGCCAGGGCCTTTCGAAGGCGCCGACTTTTTCTCGCTCTACGAAAAGGACCAGGCCACGCTCGGTGCCGAAATGGTTCAGCGCGAAGAACTGCTGCTGCGGCCTGGCGACAGCAAAAAGCTCGCGCTCACCTTGCCCGCCGAGGTCAAGGCCATCGGCGTGCTGGCTGCCTATCGCGACCTCGAGCGCGCACGCTGGCGCGAGGTGCGCGCCGTCGAGCCTGGCAAGCCGCTCGGCCTCATGGTGACCTTCGGCGCGCGGCAGATCCGGATCGACGCGTCGAAGTAGCCAGCGCCTCGTCGGCGGGCAGAAAGCGCGCATACAGGTCGTCGGAAAAATCGCCCCCGGCGGCACCGGTGCCTGTCAGGTAGAGACCGCGCCAAGGCTGCGCATCCACACCGTCGATGCTCTGCGCGAACAGCGTGGTGGCCACGGTGTCGAGCGCGTCACCCATGACGCGCACAGCCTCGACGAACGCATGGACCGCCCATCGGTCGCGCGCTGCCGGATGCGCGCGCAGCAGCGTCATCCGCAGGGCGTGCAAACCCGCCGTGATCGCGGCGAACGCATCGCGCGGAAGCGCCGGACTGTCCAGCGCGATACGCTCTCCGAGCACTTGCGCGCGCACGTCGGCAGGGAGCGCGTCGCGCACCACGGCGTAGCCTTCCAGGCGCTCGAGACCTGTCACCACCAGGTAGATCGGGAGCCTTCGCAGCCCCAGATGGTCCACAGCCTCGTCGATCAATCGGCGCAGCCGCGTGGCCTCGGGTTGCACCGGCGGATTGCCCGGCCCGAGTCGCTGCGCATCGAGGCAGACGACGATGCCGTTCAAGGGCACGCGCCGACGCGCTTGCATCAATGCGAGCAACGCGTGGTGCCAGGCGCGACGAAGCGGCGGTGCGTCCGGCGACGCGACGACCTGCGGGTCGATGGCGATCGCGACCATGGCAGGAAGTGCGGTCCAGTGCCAGAAACCGGTCCGTGCCATGCGCGGCACGTCACCCAGGAACAGGAAACGAGGTGTCGGCACCGGCGCACTGCGTCGCGGCACCGCGCGCGGCGCGTCGTGCAGGCGATCGAGTGCCGTTTGTTCGGCGGGCGATTCGGCACGCCCGCATTGCGCGAGTGCGTGCTTCATGGCACGGATGCGCGCAGCGCGGTGGCGTTCTCGAACGACCCACCAGAGCAGCGCGAAACCAAGACCGCTGAGAGTCAGAACGAGCCACCAGGATGCCGGCAGGACGTTCAAGGGCGCTCCGCCGTTTCGAGAAACAAGAGCTCCGCGATCAGCCGTTCGCCGCCCTTGTTGGCGGACAGGGCTTCGCGCAGCGTGAGGAGATAGGCGGACGCCAGCTCGAAGGGCGGCCGATCACCCAGTTCGGTGAAAGGCGCCGGTGACGACAACACCGACACGAGCACCGTGCCGAAAGGCGGGCTGACCAGCCAGCTCGAAGGAATGTCCTGGCCGAATTCCGTGCGCTGCCCCGCGGCCACCTGCGCCCGGGCAACCCCGCGGTTCAAGTGCTGCACCGCGCCGTCGGCGGTGTAGTAGTCGACCTGGACATGGCCGTCGTAGTTCGCGCCGGTCAGGCTGATGCGAACCGCATCGCCTTCGCGCAGCCGGCCGCTCCGTGCTGACGGCGCGCCGACGCGCAACCCGAGAGCCTTTTCGCGATTGCGCGTCTGGTACGGCTTGAGGATGTCCACCACCTCGCAATGCGGCCAGACACGCAGGCCGAGGTCGAACGTGGCCGACTGGACGCCTGGCAATGCACGGACCTCGCGCGCTACGCGCGCCACGTCGTCCTGCAGGGGGACGAAGCCGGTCACGCGCAACGTGTCGTCGTTGCCGGTGTCGGCCCTGAGGTCGGCGCAGGCGTAGCGGTCCAGTTGCATTCTCAGTTGCTGCGCGAACGTCGGCGGCGCCGGTCGTGGGCCCGCGAGCATCAGAGAGAGGAGGAACGCCAGCGGCAGCAGCAGCGCCAGCGCGCCGCCGGCACGCAGCAGCGTGCGCTCGCGACGCAACGGATCGCGCGGACCCGCGGGGTCGGCGCTCGCGTAGGGCTGGGGCGTGAGGTGCTCTTGCGCCAGCGTCGCGAGCGAGAGCGGCGGCGAACGCAGCTGACGTCCGTGCAGGTCCTTCAGCTTGCCCAGTTCGCCCGAGTCGTCTTTCTCGAAGTAGTACTGGCCGACGAAGCCGTGCGCGAGCGCGTGCCAATACACCTCGCGCACCGCGTCGTCGTCGGCCTGGAGTGCCGAGAGGTGATGGAAGAACTCACTGTGAGCATTGGCCGAATTGAAGAGCTGTGCCTGAAGCGGCGGGCATTCGTCGTGCCACTGCGGTTGACGCGCGAAGATCTCGTCGAGCCACGCCACCATGGCGAAGGTCGCGGATTCGAGTTGCTGCGGCGGCGTACCGGAAGCTGTCGCCGCCAGGCGGGCCGCATCCAGCAGGGCGAGCGCGTCTTCCTGTGCCGCGTCGCGCGTGCGAAAACCGCTACCGGCCGGATTGGAAGCATCGATCGCCAGTCCGAAGGAGAACAATGCAGAGAACTGATCGAGCAGGCGACCCACCCGCAGATTCTTTCGATGCATTTTCGGGCGCACCATACCGCGGGGGGACTATGCCGTTCGCCCGGCGGCCCGACCTTGCTGCGCGCGGGAATCGCCGTTATCTTCCGGACTCGTTCATCCAAGACGCGGGAACACAGCCACCATGAAAATTTTGATCGCCGACGACCACCGGCTCGTCATCGAGGCGGTCAAGGCCAAGCTGGCAGAACTCGAGCCCGGCATCGACTTCGTGCTGGCAATGAGCGTCGACGAATTGCTCGCCAGTGCGTCCGACGACCTCGATCTCGCCGTGATCGACCTCAACATGCCCGGCGCGAACGGGCATGCGCACATCGACGAAATGCGCAAGCGCCATCCGGCGGTGCCCGTCATCGTGTTGTCGGGCTACGAAGACCCGGCCATCATGCGTACCGCGCTCGAACACGGCGTGCTCGGCTTCATCCCGAAAGCGTATTCGCCCGAGGTCATGCTCTCGGCCGTGCGACTGGTGCTGGCCGGCGGCGTCTACGTGCCGCCGATGATGCTGTCGGCGCTGCCGCCCGGCATCGTGGCGGGCGTGCCGGCGATCGAAGCGGCGCGCAGCGCGACGCCATCGCCCGCCCACACGCTCGACCACCTGCGCAACGTGCTCACCGAGCGACAGGTCGAAGTGCTGCAACTTCTGTCGCAGGGCAAGCCCAACAAGCTGATCGGGCGCGCGCTCGGCATCAGCGAGGGCACCGTCAAGATCCACCTGGCGGCGATCTTCCGCGCACTCAATGTGCGCAACCGGACCGAAGCGGTCGTGGCCGCACAGACGCTGTCCGAAGCCTGAATCGATCGGCGAGCCCGCTATCCTTGCGGGCCTATGCAGCACTTCGACCTTTCTCTTTTTGACGCCGCCATCGTCGATCTCGATGGCACTCTGGTCGACACCGTCGGCGATTTCGTCGCCGCACTCAACGGCATGATGGGCGACTTGTCGCTGCCGCCGGTGACGGCCGAGGTCGTGAAACCGATGGTCGGCAAAGGCTCGGAGCACCTCATTCTTTCGGTGCTGGGCCATGTGCTGGGCGCTTCGGAGCGAGCGCGTGCCGAGGCGCTCTACGACGGTGCCTGGGCGCGCTACCAGCACCACTATCTGGGCATCAACGGCCAGCATTCGACGGTTTATCCGGGCGTGCTCGAGGGTCTGCAGGCCTTGCGCGCGCGTGGCCTGCGCCTGGCGTGTCTCACCAACAAGCCGACCGATTTCGCCAAGCCGCTGCTCGCGGCCAAGGGGCTCGACGGTTTCTTCGAGGTCGTGTTCGGCGGCGATGCGTTCGCGCGCAAAAAGCCCGACCCGCTGCCGCTCCTGAAGACCTGCGAGCACCTGGGCATCACGCCGGCGCGCACGCTGATGATCGGCGACTCCAGCAACGACGCCCGCGCGGCGCGTGCCGCAGGTTGTCCGGTCGTGCTGGTGAGCTACGGCTACAACCACGGCGAGCCAGTGCGCGGCGTCGATGCCGATGGTTTCGTCGACTCGCTGGCGGAGCTTGGCCGGGCCCTCTGAGGGCGCCACCGGAGCTTCGCGCGAGGCTTTGCGGCCCGCAAACCCGCTGCTACACTGGCGCCCGCATGTTCGTTCACCACCTCATTCAGACAGGGCAAGGCCGCCGGGGAGCCTGGCTTTGGCGTCGCCCATCGACGCAGCCTGTTTGACAGCACGGCGCATGCCGTGCGCTCCCGGTTCCGGATCGCACTGACGTCTGGACCTCCTCGTGAATGAACCGCCACCGGCCGATCGAGCGCCGGCCGGCAGACGGAAAGAGACACCGTGATCACCGAACTCGAATTCAAAAGCCTCAGCGCGCAGGGCTACAACCGCATCCCGCTGATGGTCGAGGCCTTCGCCGACCTCGAAACCCCGCTCTCGCTCTACTTGAAGCTCGCGCACACCAAGGACGGCGGCAAGTACAGCTTTTTGCTGGAATCCGTGGTCGGCGGCGAGCGCTTCGGCCGCTACAGCTTCATCGGCCTGCCGGCCCGCACCTTTCTCCGCGCCAGCGGCTTCGGCGCCGCGGCCCGCACCGAAGTCGTGACCGACGGCGCTGTGGTTGAAACGGCCGAAGGCAATCCGCTCGATTTCATCGAGGCGTACCAGAAGCGTTTCAAGGTCGCGCTGCGGCCCGGTCTGCCGCGTTTTTGCGGCGGCCTCGCAGGCTACTTCGGCTACGACGCGGTGCGCTACATCGAGAAGAAGCTCGAGAACAGCTGCCCGCCGGACACGCTCGGCTGCCCGGACATCATGCTGCTGCAGTGCGAGGAACTGGCGGTCATCGACAACCTCTCGGGCAAGCTCTATTTGATCGTCTATGCCGATCCGACGCGGCCCGAGGCGTACGCGAATGCCAAGCGCCGATTGCGCGAGCTGCGCGACCAGCTGAAGTACTCGGTCGCGGCGCCGCAGGTCAAGCAAAGCCAGGCGCATCCGGCCGAGCGCTCGTTCGCCAAGGCCGACTACCTGGCGGCTGTCGAACGCGCCAAGGAACTGATCGCTGGCGGCGACTTCATGCAGGTGCAGGTCGGCCAGCGCATCAGCAAGCGCTACACCGAGTCGCCGCTCTCGCTGTACCGCGCGCTGCGCTCGATGAACCCGTCGCCCTACATGTTCTTCTACAACCTCGGCGATTTCCATGTCGTCGCGGCCTCGCCGGAAATCCTGGTGCGACAGGAGAACATGCCCGACGGCCAGCAGAAGGTGACGATTCGCCCGCTCGCCGGCACGCGGCCCCGCGGTGCGTCGCTCGAACTCGACAAGGCCGCCGAAGTGGAGCTCATCAACGATCCGAAGGAGCGCGCCGAGCACGTGATGCTGATCGACCTGGCGCGCAACGACATCGGCCGCATCGCGAAGATCGGCACCGTGAAGGTGACCGAGGCGTTCGCCGTCGAGCGCTACAGCCATGTGATGCACATCGTGAGCAACGTCGAAGGCACGCTGAAGGACGGCATGACCGCGATCGACGTGCTGAAGGCGACCTTCCCGGCCGGCACGCTCACCGGCGCGCCGAAGGTGCACGCGATGGAGCTCATCGACCAGCTCGAGCCGATCAAGCGCGGCCTCTACGGCGGCGCCTGCGGCTACATCAGTTATGCCGGCGACATGGACGTGGCGATCACCATCCGCACCGGCATCATCAAGGACCAGGTGCTGCACGTGCAGGCTGCAGCCGGCGTGGTGGCCGACTCGGTGCCCGAGCTGGAATGGAAAGAAACCGAAGCCAAGGCGCGCGCGCTGCTGCGGGCGGCCGAACTGGTCGAGGAGGGGCTGGAATGAGTGTTCACGAAAGCGTCAACGACTTCTCGCACGAAATCATCGGTGCGGCGGTCGAAGTGCAGCGCGTGCTGGGCACGGGGCTCGTCGAATCCGCCTACGCCGCGGCGCTCGAAGTGGAACTCGCCGAGCGCGAGATCGGCTTCCAGCGCGAGGTGCCGCTGTCGGCGCACTACAAGCAGCGCGACCTGGGCGAGGTGTATCGCGCGGGTTTCGTGATCGAGCAGTCGGTCATCGTCGAGCTGCGTGCGGTCGACGTGCTGACCGACCTGCACCGCGCCCAGGTCATGGCGGCCTTGCGCCTGTCGGGCCTCAAGCTCGGGCTGCTCATCAACTTCAATGTGTTCCCCGTCGTCAAGGGCGTCCACCGGATCGTGAGCAAGCCATGAAAGTCTTGATGATCGACAACTACGATTCGTTCACTTTCAACATCGTCCAGTACCTGGGCGAGCTGGGCGCCGAGGTCGAGGTGGTGCGCAACGACGAGATCGACGTGGCGCAGATCGGCGAGCGCATCGCGGCCGGCGTCACGCGGCTGGTGGTGTCGCCCGGCCCTTGTTCACCGGCCGAAGCGGGCGTCTCGGTGCCGGCCATCGAGGCCTTCGCGGGCCAGCTGCCGATCCTCGGCGTGTGCCTCGGCCACCAGGCCATCGGCGCGGCCTTCGGCGGCAAGATCGTGCGCGCGCAGCAGCTCATGCACGGCAAGACCAGCGAGATCACGACGACACGCGAAGGGGTGTTCGCCGGCTTGCCGGAACGTTTCACGGTGAACCGCTACCACTCGCTGTCGATCGATCGATCGAGCTGCCCGAAAGAACTGGCGCTGACCGCCTGGACCGACGACGGCGAAATCATGGGCGTTCGCCATACCGGCTTCGCGCACGACGTTCGGATCGAAGGCGTGCAGTTCCACCCCGAATCCATCCTCACCGAGCACGGCCACGCCATGCTCAAGAACTTCCTGGACTGACGCCATGACTCATGTCGACCTTCGCAGCGACACCGTGACTCAGCCGACCCCCGCGATGCGCGCGGCGATGGCCGCCGCACCACTCGGCGACGACGTGTTCGGCGCCGACCCGAGCGTCAACGCGCTGCAGGAAAAGATCGCCGCGATGCTCGGCTTCGAGGCCGCGCTGTTCGTGCCCACCGGCACGCAGAGCAATCTCTGCGCGATCCTCTCGCACTGCGGCCGCGGCGACGAATACATCGTCGGCCAGCAGCAGCACAGCTACCGCTGGGAAGGCGGCGGCGCCGCGGTGTTCGGCAGCGTGCAACCGCAACCGCTCGACCACGCGCCCGACGGCACGCTGCCGCTCGCGCAGATCGAAGCGGCCATCAAGCCCGACGACGCGCATTTCGCGCGCACGCGGCTGCTCGCGCTCGAGAACACGCTCGGCGGCAAACTGCTGCCCTTCGAATACGTGCAGGCCGCGACCGCGCTGGCGACCTCGAAAGGGCTGCAGCGACACCTCGACGGCGCGCGGCTTTTCAACGCCGCGACCGCACAGGCCGCGAAGACGAAGGGCGACCCGCGCGCCGAAGCGCGGCGCATCGCGCAGTGCTTCGACAGCGTCTCGGTCTGTTTCAGCAAGGGCCTCGGTGCGCCGATCGGCTCGGCGCTGTGCGGCTCGACCGAATTCATCGCACGTGCCCACCGCATCCGCAAGATGGCGGGCGGCGGCATGCGCCAGGCCGGGCTGCTCGCCGCGGCGGCATCGCATGCACTGGATCACCACATCGACCGGCTCGCCGACGACCACGCGCTGGCGCAGCGACTCGCGGCAGGCCTGGCCGGCATCGACGGGCTCACGGTCGAGGCGCCGCACACGAACATCGTGTTCGTCGACCTGACCGGTGCGGCGCAGGCGCGTTCATCGGAACTGCTCGCCAGTCTGAATGCGCAGGGCATTCTGGCGACGGGGCTTTATCGCCTGCGCTTCGTGACGCACCTCGATGTCGACGCCGCCGGCGTGGACCGCGCTGTGGCCGCGATCCGAACCTTCTTTCACTCTTGATGGCCCGAGGAGGCCCCGCATGATCACCCCCCAGGAAGCGCTGCAGCGCACCATCGAACACCGCGAAGTGTTCCACGACGAAATGCTGCACATCGTGCGGCTCATCATGAGCGGAGAGTGCTCGCCCGTGATGATGGCGGCGCTCATCACCGGCTTGCGCGTCAAGAAGGAAACCATCGGCGAGATCACCGCGGCAGCGCAGGTGATGCGCGAGGTGTCGACCAAGGTGCCAGTGAAGGATCGCACGCACCTCGTCGACATCGTCGGCACCGGCGGCGATGGCTCGCACACCTTCAACATCTCGACCTGCTCGATGTTCGTCGCCGCGGCCGGCGGCGCCAAGGTGAGCAAGCATGGCGGCCGCAGCGTATCGAGCAAGTCGGGCAGCGCGGACGTGCTGGAGTCGCTCGGGGTCAACATCAACCTCAAGCCCGAACAGATCGCGCAGTGCATCGAGGACGTGGGCATCGGCTTCATGTTCGCGCCGAACCACCATCCCGCGATGAAGAACGTCGCCCCGGTGCGCAAGGAGCTCGGCATCAAGACGATCTTCAACATCCTCGGCCCGCTGACCAATCCGGCCGGCGCGCCGAACATGTTGATGGGCGTGTTCCATGCCGACCTCGTGGGCATCCAGGTGCGCGCGCTGCAGCGCCTGGGCACCGAGCACGCGCTGGTCGTCTACGGCCGCGATGGCATGGACGAAATTTCGCTCGGCGCGGCCACGCTGGTCGGCGAACTGAAGGACGGCGAGATTCGCGAATACGAACTGCATCCCGAAGACTTCGGCTTCGCGATGTCGAGCAACCGCGCGCTGCGCGTCGAGACGCCGGAGCAGTCGAAGGCGATGCTGATGAGCGTGCTCGACGACCAGCCGGGCCCGGCGCGCGACATCGTCGTGCTCAACGCGGGCGCGGCGCTCTATGCGGCCAACGTGGTCGACTCCATCGCCGCGGGTATCGAGCGTTCGCGCGCGGTGCTGGATTCCGGCGCGGCGAAGGCGAAGCTCGTGGCACTGGTCAAGGCCACCACTGAAGCGAAGGCGAACTGAACATGTCCGACATCCTCGACAAGATCGTCGCCGTGAAGCACCACGAAGTGGCGGCCGCGAAGCAGCGCACGCCGCTCGAAGCGATCCGCTTCGATGCCGAGAGCCGTGTGCTCACGCGCGATTTCGAAGGCGCCATGCGCGCCAAGATCGCCGCGGGTCACGCCGCGGTGATCGCCGAGGTCAAGAAGGCGAGCCCAAGCAAAGGCGTGATTCGCGCCGACTTCATTCCGGCCGACATCGCGCAGAGCTATGCCGAAGGCGACGGCGAGATCAGCGCGGCCTGCCTTTCGGTGCTGACCGACAAGCAGTTCTTCCAGGGCGGCATCGACTACCTGAAGCAGGCGCGCGCCTCGTGCGAGCTGCCGGTGCTGCGCAAGGACTTCATGGTCGATGCCTGGCAGGTTTACGAGTCACGTGCGATCGGCGCCGACGCGATCCTGCTGATCGCCGCGGTCCTCGACGACGCGCAGATGAAGGACTTCGAGGCGATCGCGCACGGGCTCGGCATGGCGGTATTGGTGGAGGTGCATGACGAGGCCGAACTCGCGCGCGCACTGAAGCTGAAGACGCGGCTGGTCGGCGTGAACAACCGCAACCTGCGCAACTTCGAGGTGTCGATCCAGACCACGATCGATCTTCTGCCGAAGGCGTCGTCGGACCGCCTGCTGGTCACCGAATCGGGCATCGCGACGCGCGAAGACGTTGCCACCTTGCGGGCTGCGGGCATTCACGCTTTTCTGGTGGGCGAGACCTTCATGCGCGCACCGGAACCCGGCGAGGCGCTCGCCGAACTTTTCACGTGAGCGCGCTGGACCAGCTCACGGCGGCCGATCCTGTGCAATGGCCCGTGGCCGCGGGCTGGAAGGCGCTTGTCGATGTTTTCTTCGCCGACACCGTCGGGCAGAAGCTGCTCGGCTTTCTCGAAGAACGCATCGCGGACGGCGCGTCGATCTTTCCCCCGCAGCCCCTGCGTGCGCTCGAACTCACGCGACCCGAAGACGTGCGGGTGGTCATCCTCGGCCAGGACCCGTACCACGGCCGCGGGCAGGCCGAAGGCCTGGCGTTTTCAGTGGCGCCCGGCGTCAAGGTGCCGCCGTCGCTGCGCAACATCTTCAAGGAGCTGCAGCGCGACCTCGGCACGCCGCCACCGCCCTTTCCGCTACCGGGCGGAAGTCTCGTGAAATGGGCGACGGAGGGCGTGTTGCTGCTCAACACGTGCCTCACGGTGGAAGAAGCGCAGCCTGCAAGCCATGCCGGCCGCGGCTGGGAAGTGCTGACCGACGCGGTGATTCGCCACGTCGCGTCCGGTGAGCGGCCGGTGGTCTTCATGCTGTGGGGCGCGCTCGCGCAAAGCAAGCGCGCGTTGATCGATTCGACCCGCCACAACGTGCTGATGGCCAACCATCCGTCGCCGCTGTCCGCGATGCGGGCGCCCGTGCCGTTCATCGGCTGCGGGCACTTCGGTCAGGCGCGTGCCTGGCGGGAGGCGCGTGACGACGTTTCTTCGCTGGGCAGGTAGTCGCCTTCGATGTCGACCGTGCTGCGCTTGCCGAGCGCGGTGAAATGGGTCGCCAGCCATTCGGCAGCGGCGAGCCGGCCGCTCTCGAAGAGCCGGTCCATCTGCGCCGAGTCGGTCGAGAGCTTGCTGGACGCGGGCAGCGTGTCCGCGGCACTGCCGAGGTCGATGCGGTGCAGGCGCATGGGCCGGTATTGCGCGCCTTCCTGCAGGCGTCCATCGGCGAGACGCTCGTTGGTGAAGGCGATGCTGCGCATCTGCGACATGAGGCTCGCATTGAAGGCGAGTTCGTTCATGCGCATCGTGATGTCCTGCGGGGTGTGCGGGGTCTCGGCGTGCGTCAACGGGTTCAGCTGCACCAGCACGATGTCGGCGCTGTCGCAGCCGTTCACGAGCGGTTGGAGGGCGGGGTTGGCGGAAAAGCCGCCGTCCCAGTAGTCCTCGCCGTCGATGGTCACGGCCTGGAACACCGTCGGCAGGCAGGCCGAGGCCATCACGGCAGACAGCGTCAGACGCTCACCGTGAAAGATCTCGGCACGGCCGGTCCTGACCTGCGTCGCCGACACGAAAACGCGCGGCGCGCCGGGTTGGGACAACGCCGCAAAGTCGATTTCCTGGCCGAGCAGCGAGCGCAGCGGGTTGATGTCGAGCGGGTTGATCTGGTAGGGCGAAGCCCAGCGACTGGCCGTGTCGACGCCCAGGCTGGCGCGCAGACGCTCGCCACTGGCGCCGCCCAGCAGCAGGCGGGCAAAACGCTGTGCCATCGCGCCCGGCGCGCCCAGGCTGGCCACGCGGCGCCACACGCGTTCCAGCGCCTTGCGCGCGGCTGCGCGTGCCGCGGCTTCGTCCCCGCCGGCCGCACGGGCCGTGGCCAAGCCGTGCGCCATGGCCACGGCGTTGACCGCCCCGGCGCTGGCGCCGCTGATGCCGTCGAAGGTGAGCCGGCCGTCTTCGAGCAGGGCATCGAGGACGCCCCAGGTGAAAGCGCCATGGGAGCCGCCGCCCTGGAGCGCCAGGCTGACAGCGCGTCGCTTTGACGGCGGACGGACGGGGGAGGGCGTCTGGAGGGAGTGCATGCGAAACATTCTGCGCCGCTACGTCGTTCAGAGTCAGGGTAAACCCTGGTCTATCTGTGAGCTTATGCCGCTTTCGAGGGCGCATTTCGCTTCTGGCACAATCGCGGCCGTCGGTTCGAACCCACGAGTGCCTCGATGCGGCGCGTGGGGGTTCGCTGATGCCTCGGAAACATGCTATATTCCGAGGTTCGCCGGAGAGGTGGCCGAGTGGTTAATGGCAGCAGACTGTAAATCTGCCCTCTTACGAGTACGCTGGTTCGAATCCAGCCCTCTCCACCAGCGATGAATTTGGTTTTCAAAGAGCGTTTGGATTTCGCGCTTGGGTGTATCGAATGCCCCCGATGCGGGAGTAGTTCAATGGTAGAACCCCAGCCTTCCAAGCTGATGACGCGGGTCCGATTCCCGTCTCCCGCTCCAGAAATCCGGTTTGCCGCAGGATGCGAATTTGGTTAGCAATGCCCTTTTGGCTCAGTGGTAGAGCACCCCCTTGGTAAGGGGGAGGTCGCGGGTCCGATTCCCGCAAAGGGCACCAGTTTTCTTGGGGTGCAACGGCGTCGTTGCTTCTCAACTCGGCGTATTGATCGTTATTTCTTCGGAGCGAAAAAATGGCAAAAGGCAAGTTCACCCGCACCAAGCCCCACGTCAACGTGGGCACCATCGGCCACGTCGACCACGGCAAGACCACGCTGACGGCTGCGATCGCAACCGTTCTGTCGGCCAAATTCGGCGGCGAAGCCAAGGCGTACGACCAGATCGACGCGGCACCTGAAGAAAAGGCCCGCGGCATCACCATCAACACCGCCCACGTCGAATACGAAACGGCCAACCGCCACTACGCCCACGTCGACTGCCCCGGCCACGCTGACTATGTGAAGAACATGATCACCGGCGCCGCGCAAATGGACGGCGCCATCCTGGTCTGCTCGGCAGCCGACGGCCCGATGCCCCAGACCCGCGAACACATCCTGCTGGCCCGCCAGGTCGGTGTCGGCTACATCATCGTGTTCCTGAACAAGTGCGACATGGTCGACGACGCCGAGCTGCTCGAACTCGTCGAGATGGAAGTGCGCGAGCTCCTCGACAAATACGACTTCCCGGGCGACGACACCCCCATCATCCACGGCTCGGCCAAGCTTGCCCTCGAAGGCGACAAGGGTCCCCTGGGTGAAGAAGCCATCATGAAGCTGGCCGACGCCCTCGACACCTACATTCCCCAGCCAGAACGCGCCATCGACGGTGCCTTCCTGATGCCTGTGGAAGACGTGTTCTCGATCTCCGGTCGCGGCACCGTGGTGACCGGCGCCGTCGAGCGCGGCATCATCAAGGTCGGCGAAGAAATCGAAATCGTCGGTATCGCTGCCACCCAGAAGACCACCTGCACCGGCGTGGAAATGTTCAGGAAGCTGCTCGACCAGGGCCAGGCCGGCGACAACGTCGGCGTGCTGCTGCGCGGCACCAAGCGTGAAGACGTCCAGCGCGGCCAGGTGCTGTGCAAGCCGGGTTCGATCAAGCCGCACACCCACTTCACCGCTGAAGTCTATGTGCTGAGCAAGGACGAAGGCGGCCGTCACACGCCGTTCTTCAACAACTACCGCCCGCAGTTCTACTTCCGCACGACGGACGTGACCGGTGCGATCGAGCTGCCTGAAGGCAAGGAAATGGTCATGCCCGGCGACAACGTCAGCATCACCGTCAAGCTGATCAACCCGATCGCCATGGAAGAAGGCCTGCGCTTCGCCATCCGCGAAGGCGGCCGCACCGTGGGCTCTGGTGTCGTGGCCAAGGTTCTCGCTTAAGAGATTCCGGAGGGGTATAGCTCAATTGGCAGAGCGTCGGTCTCCAAAACCGAAGGTTGTAGGTTCGATTCCTACTGCCCCTGCCACGCAGGTGGCCTCCGAAAAAAGTCCGTCGTGAACCGACGGCAAGGCAGAAAAAGCCCATCGTGACCCGATGGGCTTCGGCGTCTCAAGAAGGCGCATTGAATTGATGGTCGAAAGGCCGCAGGAAACCAGCCGAAAATGGCCACTACTCAAATCGAAACCGTGAGCACGAGCGCCGACAAAGCCAAGTTGGCGGGTGCGGTACTGCTCGCGGTGGGCGCCATCGTGGCGTTCTATCTGCTCGCGCGCCAAGGCTCGCTGGTGCAGTGGGCCGCCCTGCTCGTGGGCCTGGCGGCGGCCGTCGGCGCCTTCGCAAGTTCGGAGAGTGGTCGTCAATTGCTGGCGTTCGGCCGCGATTCGTGGCGCGAAGTCAAGAAAGTCGTCTGGCCAACCCGCAAGGAAACGATGCAGATGACGGCTTACGTGTTTGCCTTCGTGGCAGTCATGTCCGTTTTCCTCTGGCTCACCGACAAGACGCTCGAATGGGTGTTTTTTGACCTCATCTTGGGCTGGAGAAAATAATGACCGACGACATCGTTGAAGAAGCCGTGCCGCAGGAAAACCCCTCGGCGATGCCGGCCGCCGCCAACCCGGATCTGCGCTGGTACGTGGTGCATGCCTATTCGGGCATGGAGAAGGCGGTCGAGCGCAACATCGTCGAGCGCATCACGCGCGCGGGCATGCAGGACAAGTTCGGCCGCATCCTGGTGCCGACCGAAGAAGTCGTTGAAATCAAGAACGGCCAGAAGCGCACCACCGAGCGTCGCTTCTTCCCGGGTTACGTGCTGGTCGAAATGATCATGGACGACGAGAGCTGGCATCTGGTCAAGCACACCAACAAGGTCACCGGCTTTGTGGGTGGTGCCAAGAACCGGCCGGCCCCGATTTCGCAAAAAGAGGTCGAAGACATCGTCAACCAGATGCAGCAAGGCACCGAAAAGCCGCGCCACAAGGTCGAATTTGTCGTAGGCGAATTCGTGCGCGTGAAGGACGGTCCGTTCACCGACTTCAACGGCACGATCGAAGACGTCAACTACGAGAAGAGCAAGGTGCGCGTGTCGGTCATGATTTTCGGCCGCGCCACGCCCGTCGAGCTCGAGTTCAGCCAGGTCGAGAAGACATAAACAGACGATCACAAGGCCTTGCGGCCTTGAGTTTTTGTGGTTCGCGCCCCCTCGACTCGGTGCGAACATTGTTGAAAGAGTCGTTAACCCCCGGGGAGCTGCGGCGAAAGCCAATGCGTTATCACCCGCAAGGAGTCAGTCATGGCGAAAAAAATCGTCGGCTTCATCAAGCTGCAAGTGCCAGCTGGTAAGGCCAACCCGTCCCCACCGATCGGTCCCGCATTGGGTCAACGCGGTTTGAACATCATGGAGTTCTGCAAGGCGTTCAACGCGCAGACCCAGGGCGTCGAGCCCGGCCTGCCGCTGCCGGTGGTGATCACCGCTTTCGCGGACAAGAGCTTCACCTTCGTCATCAAGACGCCGCCCGCCGGCATCCTGATCAAGAAGGCCATCAAGATCGACAAGGGTTCGGCCACGCCGCAATCCGCCAAGGTCGGCAAGATCACGCGCGCACAGCTCGAAGAGATCGCCAAGACCAAGATGAAGGATTTGACCGCTGCCGATCTGGACGCGGCCGTTCGCACCATCGCCGGCACCGCCCGCTCGATGGGCGTGACTGTGGAGGGCGTGTAAATGTCCAAGCTGACCAAGAAACAAAAAGCATCCGCCGGCAAAGTCGACAGCAACAAGCTGTACGCACTGGTGGAAGCCATCGGCCTCGTCAAGGACGCTGCCACCGCCAAGTTCGATGAATCCATCGACGTGGCCGTGCAACTCGGCATCGATGCGAAGAAGTCGGACCAGGTCGTGCGTGGCGCCGTCGTGCTGCCCAACGGCACCGGCAAGACCAAGCGCGTGGCGGTGTTCGCCCAGGGCGCCAAGGCCGAAGAAGCCAAGGCCGCCGGTGCCGACATCGTCGGCATGGACGACCTCGCTGCGATGGTGAAGGCTGGCGACATGCCTTTCGACGTGGTGATCGCCGCGCCGGACGCCATGCGCGTGGTCGGTACGCTGGGCCAGATCCTCGGCCCGCGCGGCTTGATGCCCAATCCGAAGGTCGGAACGGTCACGCCGGACGTCGCACAAGCCGTGCGCAACGCCAAGGCAGGCCAGGTGCAGTTCCGCGTCGACAAGGCCGGCATCATCCACGGCACGATCGGCCGTCGCTCGTTCGACACCGACAAGCTGCAAGGCAATCTCGTGGCGCTGATCGACGCACTGGTGAAGGCCAAGCCGGCCACCAGCAAGGGCGTCTTCCTGCGCAAGGTGGCGGTGTCGTCGACGATGGGTCTGGGTGTCCGCGTGGACACGCAATCCATCTCGGTGAGCTGATCAAGTAATTTGCGCCACCCGTCAAACGGTGGCGCGATGTGGTGGGTCGCGGCAGCTTCGGTTGCCGTGGGCCATCCAAGACCGCTGGTGTGCAGGGCAGCCTGCACTTAATTGCTCCGTCGTTGCACGAAGCGATCAGCGCAGATGGCGATCCCGCCGCAAAGGATTTGTTTCCTGAACGGTTGGTCGCTGCATGTAGCGCGTTCCGAGGCCCCGGCCGACGACGCATTAAAAGGAGTAGACCTTGAGTCTGAATCGCAGTGAGAAAGAAGCGGTCATCGGTGACGTGACCAGCCTCGCCGCAAAAGCTCAAACGCTCGTTCTGGCGGAGTACCGTGGCATCACGGTTGCCGATATGACCAAGTTGCGCAACGAAGCGCGCAGCAAGGGCGTGACGCTCAGCGTGTTTAAGAACACGTTGGCACGCCGTGCTGTCGCGGGTAGCGCATTCGAAGTCCTCGGTGACCAGATGACCGGTCCGCTGATCTACGGTTTTTCCGTCGATGCCGTGGCTGCTGCGAAAGTGGTGGCCGATTTCGCGAAGACCAACGACAAGTTGGTGATTCGCGCTGGCGCATTCGGCGGCAAGATTCTGGACGTGAACGGCGTGAAGCAACTGGCCAGCATTCCTTCGAAGGAAGTGTTGTTGGCGCAATTGCTGGGCTTGATGCAGTCCCCCATTTCCCGTACCGCTCGCGTTCTCGCGGCGTTGGCGGCGAAACGCGGCGAAGGCACGGCAGAAGCAGCAACCGATGCACCTCCGGCAGAAGCCGAAGCGCAGCCCGCGTAAGCCGGCTTGCGTTTGAACATTTCAACCCAATTGTTAGGAAACAAAAATGGCATTCGATAAAGACGCATTTCTGACCGCGCTCGACAGCATGACGGTCCTGGAACTCAACGAGCTGGTGAAAGCCATCGAAGAGAAGTTTGGCGTGAGCGCTGCCGCCATGGCAGGCCCCGCTGCTGCTGCCGGCCCTGCCGCGGTCGCTGAAGAGCAAACCGAATTCAACGTCATGCTGATGGAAGCTGGCGCGAACAAGGTGTCGGCGATCAAGGCCGTGCGCGAAATCACCGGCCTGGGCCTCAAGGAAGCCAAGGACTTGGTGGAAGCCGCTCCCAAGGCTGTCAAGGAAGGCCTGTCGAAGGCTGACGCTGAAGCCGCCAAGAAGAAGCTGGAAGATGCCGGCGCCAAGGTGGAACTGAAGTAATTCAGTTTCCCTGAAGGGCTGGAGGTGCTCGGAAGAGCCCTCCAGCCTTTGCCGCTTTCAGAGCGCACCCACAAGCCGACGTCGCGACGCGGTTTATGAGTGTCTTCTGACCCCGACTGCAGAAGACCCCTTGGTTCGGGTGATGTGCAATGCATCACCGTCCGCCAGGGCTGGTAGTGGCCAGCCGCCAAGCGCGATGCGAAAGCATCGACCCCAAGTCGCGCAAGATCTCAAGCCCCGGAGCTCCCATGGCCCAAACGTCCGCGTACAGCTACACAGAACGCAAGCGCATCCGAAAAAGTTTCGGTAACCGCGACAGCGTCGTCGAAATCCCCTACCTGCTGCAAATGCAGAAGGACGCGTACACCGCGTTCCTGCAAGCGGGCATCAACCCGCAAAAGCGCACCGTCGAGGGCCTCCAGGCCGCGTTCGACGCCGCGTTCCCGATCGTCTCGCACAACGGTTTTGTCGAGATGAAGTTCCTCGAGTACAACCTGGCGAAGCCGGCGTTCGATGTGCGTGAATGCCAGACCCGTGGTCTGACTTTCGCCTCGGCCGTGCGCGCCAAAGTCCAGCTCATCATCTATGACCGCGAGTCGTCGACCTCGCAGTCGAAGGTGGTCAAGGAAGTGAAGGAACAAGAGGTCTACATGGGCGAAGTGCCGCTCATGACCGAAAAGGGTTCGTTCATCATCAACGGCACCGAGCGCGTCATCGTGTCGCAGCTGCACCGTTCGCCGGGCGTGTTCTTCGAACACGACAAGGGCAAGACGCACAGCTCGGGCAAGTTGCTGTTCTCGGCCCGCGTGATCCCTTACCGCGGTTCGTGGCTCGACTTCGAATTCGACCCGAAGGACATGCTGTATTTCCGCGTCGACCGCCGCCGCAAGATGCCGGTCACGATCCTGTTGAAGGCCATCGGCCTGAACCCGGAATCGATCCTCGCGAACTTCTTCGTGAACGACAACTTCCGCCTGATGGACAGCGGCGCGCAGATGGAGTTCGTCTCCGAGCGCCTGCGCGGTGAGGTCGCCCGTTTCGACATCACCGACAAGTCCGGCAAGGTCGTGGTCGCCAAGGACAAGCGCGTCACCGCGCGCCACACCCGCGAACTGGAAGAGTCGAAGACCACGCACATCAGCGTGCCGGAAGACTTCCTGGTGGGTCGCGTCATCGCCCGCAACATCGTCGACGCCGACTCCGGCGAAATCCTGGCCAAGGCCAACGACGAGCTGACCGAAGCGCTGCTGAAGAAGCTGCGCACCGCCGGTGTCCAGGACGTCCAGGTGATCTACACCAACGAACTGGACCAGGGCGCGTACATCTCGCAAACGCTGCGCATCGACGAGACCGTCGACGAGTTCGCTGCGCGCGTGGCCATCTACCGCATGATGCGTCCCGGCGAGCCGCCGACGGAAGACGCGGTGCAGGCCCTGTTCCAGCGCCTGTTCTACAACCCGGACACGTACGACCTGTCGCGCGTCGGCCGCATGAAGTTCAATGCCAAGGTCGGCCGCGACGAGTCGACCGGCCCGATGGTGCTGACCAACGAAGACATCCTGGCCGTGGTCAAGATCCTTGTGGACCTGCGCAACGGCAACGGCGAAGTCGACGACATCGACCACCTCGGCAATCGCCGCGTGCGTTGCGTCGGCGAACTCGCCGAGAACCAGTACCGCACCGGCCTGGCCCGCATCGAGAAGGCCGTGAAGGAACGTCTGGGTCAGGCCGAGCAAGAGCCGCTGATGCCGCACGACCTGATCAACAGCAAGCCGATCTCGGCCGCGCTGAAGGAATTCTTCGGCGCCTCGCAGCTGTCGCAGTTCATGGACCAGACGAACCCGCTGTCCGAAATCACCCACAAGCGCCGTGTTTCGGCCCTTGGCCCGGGTGGTCTGACGCGCGAGCGTGCCGGCTTCGAAGTGCGCGACGTGCACGTGACCCATTACGGCCGCGTCTGCCCGATCGAAACGCCTGAAGGCCCGAACATCGGACTGATCAACTCGCTGGCCCTGTATGCCCGCTTGAACGAATACGGCTTCATCGAAACGCCGTACCGTCGCGTGGTCGACAGCAAGGTCACGATGGACATCGACTACCTGTCGGCCATCGAAGAAGGCAAGTACGTCATTGCCCAGGCCAACGCGGTCCTGGACAAGGACGGCGTGCTGACGGGCGACCTGGTTTCCGCGCGTGAAGCCGGCGAGTCGATCCTGGTCGGCGCCGAGCGCGTCCAGTACATGGACGTGTCGCCTGCGCAGATCGTGTCGGTGGCCGCATCGCTCGTGCCTTTCCTCGAGCACGACGATGCAAATCGCGCGCTCATGGGCGCCAACATGCAGCGTCAGGCCGTGCCGGTGCTGCGCCCCGAAAAGCCGTTCGTCGGCACCGGCATCGAGCGCGTGTCCGCGGTCGACTCCGGCACCGTCGTGACCGCGACCCGCGGTGGCGTGGTCGACTATGTCGACGCGACCCGTGTCGTGGTGCGCGTGAACGACGCCGAAGCGGCGGCCGGTGAAGTCGGTGTGGACATCTACAACCTGATCAAGTATCAGCGTTCGAACCAGAACACCAACATTCACCAGCGCCCGATCGTCAAGCGTGGCGACCACATCGCCAAGGGCGACGTGGTGGCCGACGGCGCCTCGACCGACCTCGGCGAACTGGCCCTCGGCCAGAACATGCTGATCGCGTTCATGCCGTGGAACGGCTACAACTTCGAAGACTCGATCCTGATCTCCGAACGCATCGTGGCCGAAGACCGCTACACCTCGATCCACATCGAGGAACTGGTGGTGATGGCCCGTGACACCAAGCTGGGTGCCGAAGAAATCACGCGCGACATCCCCAACCTGGCCGAGCAGCAGCTCAACCGCCTCGACGAATCCGGCATCATTTATGTCGGCGCCGAAGTGCAGCCGGGCGACACGCTGGTGGGCAAGGTCACGCCGAAGGGTGAGACCACGCTGACGCCGGAAGAGAAGCTGCTTCGCGCGATCTTCGGCGAGAAGGCTTCCGACGTGAAGGACACCTCGCTGCGTGTCGACCAGGGCTCGCAAGGCACCGTGATCGACGTGCAGGTGTTCACCCGCGAAGGCATCACGCGCGACAAGCGCGCCCAGCAAATCATCGACGACGAGCTCAAGCGCTTCCGCCTCGACCTGAACGACCAGTTGCGCATCGTCGAAGCCGACGCGTTCGACCGGATCGAAAAGCTGCTGAACGGCAAGGCGGCCAACGGCGGCCCGAACAAGCTGGCCAAGGGCACCAAGCTCGACAAGGCCTACCTGGCTTCGGTCGAGAAGTTCCACTGGTTCGACATTCGTCCGGCCGACGACGAAGTCGCTTCGCAACTCGAATCGATCAAGAACTCGCTGGAGCAGACGCGCCACAGCTTCGACCTGATGTTCGAAGAAAAGCGCAAGAAGCTCACGCAGGGCGACGAGCTGCCCGCGGGCGTGCTCAAGATGGTCAAGGTCTACCTGGCCGTCAAGCGCCGCCTGCAACCCGGCGACAAGATGGCCGGCCGTCACGGCAACAAGGGTGTCGTGTCCAAGATCGTCCCGGTCGAAGACATGCCCCACATGGCCGACGGCACACCGTGCGACATCTGCCTGAATCCGCTGGGCGTGCCTTCGCGCATGAACGTGGGCCAGGTGCTCGAAGTGCATCTGGGCTGGGCCGGCAAGGGCATCGGCCAGCGCATCGGCGACATGCTGCAAGCCGAAGCCAAGGTGGCCGAAGTGCGCAAGTTCATGGATCAGTTCTACAACGGCTCCGGCCGCAAGGAAGACCTGGCCCAGCTCACCGACAGCGACGTGCTCGCGATGGCCGCCAACCTGGCGACCGGCGTGACCTTCGCGACCCCGGTGTTCGATGGCGCGTCGGAAGAAGAAATCCGCGGCATGCTGAAGCTCGCCTATCCGGACGACATCGCCAAGCTCAAGGGTCTGACCGACACGCGCACGCAGGCCTACCTGTACGACGGCCGCACGGGCGACCAGTTCGAGCGCCCGGTCACGATCGGCTACATGCACTTCCTGAAGCTTCACCATCTGGTGGACGACAAGATGCACGCGCGCTCGACCGGTCCGTACTCGCTGGTCACGCAGCAACCGCTGGGCGGCAAGGCCCAGTTCGGTGGTCAGCGTTTCGGCGAAATGGAAGTGTGGGCGCTGGAAGCCTACGGCGCTGCGTACGTGCTGCAGGAAATGCTCACGGTGAAGTCCGATGACGTGGTGGGCCGTACCAAGGTCTACGAGAGCATCGTCAAGGGCGAACACTCCATCGAAGCCGGCATGCCGGAATCGTTCAATGTGCTGGTCAAGGAAATTCGTTCCCTCGGCCTCGACATCGAACTCGAACGTTCTTAAGCAGACAAGGAAAGAGTCACATGAAGTCATTACTCGACCTGTTCAAGCAATTCACGCCCGATGAGCATTTCGATGCCATCAGCATCCGCATGGCTTCGCCAGAGAAGATCCGCTCGTGGTCTTTCGGCGAAGTGAAGAAGCCGGAAACGATCAACTACCGCACCTTCAAGCCCGAACGCGACGGCCTGTTCTGCGCCAAGATCTTCGGCCCCATCAAGGACTACGAATGCCTGTGCGGCAAGTACAAGCGCCTGAAGCACCGCGGTGTCATTTGCGAGAAGTGCGGCGTTGAAGTCACGCAGACCAAGGTTCGCCGCGAGCGCATGGGTCACATCGACCTGGCCGCACCGTGCGCGCACATCTGGTTCCTGAAGTCGCTGCCGTCGCGTTTGGGCCTGGTGCTCGACATGACGCTGCGCGACATCGAACGCGTGCTGTATTTCGAAGCCTATGTGATCACCGACCCCGGCATGACCCCGCTGAAGAAGCGCGACATCATGTCGGAGGACGACTTCGACGCCAAGCGCAAGGAATACGGTGACGAGTTCACCGCCAAGATGGGCGCCGAAGGTATCAAGGACCTGCTGGAAGGCATCGAGCTCGACAGCGAGATCGAACGCCTGCGGGGCGACCTGACCGGCTCCGAAGTCAAGGTCAAGAAGAACTCCAAGCGCCTCAAGGTGCTCGAGGCTTTCCGCAAGTCGGGCATCAAGCCCAACTGGATGGTGCTCGACGTGCTGCCAGTGTTGCCGCCGGACCTGCGTCCGCTGGTGCCGCTGGACGGCGGCCGCTTCGCGACCTCCGACCTGAACGACCTGTACCGCCGCGTCATCAACCGCAATTCGCGTCTGCGCCGCCTGCTGGAGCTCAAGGCCCCGGAAATCATTGCGCGCAATGAGAAGCGGATGCTGCAGGAAGCGGTCGACTCGCTGCTGGACAACGGTCGTCGCGGCAAGGCCATGACGGGCGCCAACAAGCGCGCGCTGAAGTCGCTGGCCGACATGATCAAGGGCAAGAGCGGTCGTTTCCGCCAGAACTTGCTGGGCAAGCGCGTCGACTACTCGGGCCGCTCGGTCATCGTGGTGGGCCCGACGCTCAAGCTGCACCAGTGCGGCTTGCCCAAGCTGATGGCGCTCGAACTGTTCAAGCCGTTCATCTTCTCGCGCCTCGAAGCCATGGGCATCGCGACGACGATCAAGGCCGCCAAGAAGGAAGTCGAATCCGGCACGCCGGTGGTGTGGGACATCCTGGAAGAGGTGATCAAAGAGCACCCGATCATGCTGAACCGTGCGCCCACGCTGCACCGTTTGGGCATCCAGGCCTTCGAGCCGATCCTGATCGAAGGCAAGGCGATCCAGCTGCACCCGCTCGTTTGCGCGGCGTTCAACGCCGACTTCGACGGTGACCAGATGGCCGTCCACGTGCCGTTGTCGGTCGAAGCGCAGATGGAAGCCCGCACCCTGATGCTGGCCTCCAACAACGTGCTGTTCCCGGCCAACGGCGAACCGTCGATCGTGCCGTCGCAAGACGTGGTGCTGGGTCTGTACTACACGACCCGCGACCGCATCAACGGCAAGGGCGAGGGCCTGATCTTCTCCGACATCGGCGAAGTCCAGCGCGCGCTCGACGCCGACGTGGTCGAGCTCACCGCCAAGGTTGCAGTGCGCATCACCGAGTACGCCAAGGACAAGGAGACCGGTGAGTTCACCGCGTCCACGTCGCTGGTCGACACGACCGTGGGCCGTGCATTGCTGTCCGAGATCCTGCCGAAGGGCCTGCCGTTCTCGAACATCAACAAGGCGCTGAAGAAGAAGGAAATCTCCAAGCTCATCAACGTCTCGTTCCGCAAGTGCGGCCTGAAAGAGACCGTGGTGTTCGCCGACAAGCTGCTGCAGAACGGCTTCCGTCTCGCGACGAAGGCCGGTATCTCCATCGCCATCGACGACATGCTCGTGCCGGCTGAAAAGCACGACATCATCGAGCGCTCGGCCAAGGAAGTGAAGGAGATCGAAAAGCAATACGTCTCCGGTCTCGTGACCTCCGGCGAACGCTACAACAAGGTGGTGGACATCTGGGGCAAGGCCGGCGACGACGTCTCGCGCGTGATGATGGCCAAGCTCTCGAAAGAGAAGACGACCGACCGTCATGGCAAGGAAGTCGAGCAGGAATCGTTCAACTCGATCTACATGATGGCCGACTCGGGTGCGCGCGGCTCCGCTGCGCAGATCCGCCAGGTCGCCGGCATGCGCGGCCTGATGGCCAAGCCTGACGGCTCGATCATCGAGACGCCCATCACCGCGAACTTCCGCGAAGGTCTGAACGTGCTGGAGTACTTCATCTCCACCCATGGTGCCCGCAAGGGTCTGGCCGACACCGCGCTGAAGACCGCGAACTCGGGCTACCTGACGCGTCGTCTGGTCGACGTGACGCAGGACTTGGTGGTGATCGAACAGGACTGCGGCACGCACGGCGGTTACCTGATGCGCGCCATCGTCGAAGGCGGTGAAGTCATCGAATCGCTGCGCGACCGAATCCTCGGCCGCTCGGCAGCCGAAGACGTGCTGCATCCGGAAAACCGGGCCGTGCTGCTCAAGGCCGGCGAGATGTTCGACGAAGACAACATCGAAGTGCTGGAAGCCCAGGGCGTCGACGAAGTCAAGGTGCGCACCGCGCTCACGTGCGAAACGCGCTTCGGCATCTGCGCGACCTGCTACGGCCGCGACCTGGGTCGTGGCGGCCTGATCAACATCGGCGAAGCGGTCGGCGTGATCGCCGCGCAGTCGATTGGCGAGCCCGGCACGCAGCTGACGATGCGGACCTTCCACATCGGCGGTGCGGCATCGCGTGCGGCGGTCGCTTCCAGCGTGGAAGCCAAGTCGAACGGTTCGATCGGCTTCAACGCGACGATGCGCTACGTGACCAATAGCAAGAGCGAGTTGGTCGTCATCTCGCGTTCGGGCGAAATCGTGATTCACGACGAGCACGGCCGCGAGCGTGAACGCCACAAGGTGCCTTACGGCGCCATCCTGGCGATCAAGGCAGATCAGCAGGTCAAGGCCGGCCACGTGTTGGCCAACTGGGATCCCCTCACGCGCCCGATCATCACTGAGTTCGCCGGCAAGGCGCAGTTCGAGAACGTCGAAGAAGGTCTCACCGTCGCCAAGCAGGTGGACGAAGTGACCGGTCTGTCGACGCTGGTCGTGATCGATCCGAAGCGCCGCGGCGCCACCAAGGTCGTGCGTCCGCAGGTCAAGCTGATCGATGCCTCGGGCGTCGAGGTGAAGATCCCTGGCACCGACCACTCGGTGACGATCGGCTTCCCGATCGGCTCGCTGGTTCAGGTGCGCGACGGCCAGGATGTGGGCCCCGGCGAAGTGCTGGCCCGCATTCCGGTCGAAGGCCAGAAGACGCGCGACATCACCGGCGGTCTGCCGCGGGTGGCCGAGCTGTTCGAAGCCCGCTCGCCGAAGGACAAGGGCATGCTGGCCGAGATGACCGGTACCGTGTCGTTCGGCAAGGAGACCAAGGGCAAGATTCGCCTGCAGATCACCGATCCCGAAGGCGGCGTCTACGAAGACCTCGTGCCCAAGGAAAAGAACATCCTGGTGCACGAAGGCCAGGTGGTGAACAAGGGCGAGTCCGTGGTCGACGGTCCGGCCGATCCGCAGGACATCCTGCGCCTGCTGGGCTCCGAAGAACTCGCGCGCTACATCGTGGACGAAGTGCAGGACGTGTACCGTTTGCAGGGTGTGAAGATCAACGACAAGCACATCGAGGTGATCGTTCGCCAGATGCTGCGTCGCGTCGTGGTGGACAACATCGGCGACACGAACTACATCTCCGGCGAACAGGTCGAACGCAGCGAAATGCTCAACACCAACGACGCCCTGCGCGCCGCTGACAAGATCCCCGCGACGTTCACCAACCTGCTGCTCGGTATCACGAAGGCCTCGCTCTCGACCGACTCGTTCATCTCCGCGGCGTCCTTCCAGGAAACGACGCGCGTGCTGACCGAAGCCGCGATCATGGGCAAGCGCGACGAGCTGCGCGGTCTGAAGGAAAACGTCATCGTCGGCCGCCTGATTCCTGCGGGCACCGGCATGGCGTACCACCAGGCACGCCGGGCCAAGGACGCGATGGACGATGCCGAGCGCCGCGCGATCGCCGAATCGGAAGCCGCCGAACTGGCCGGCCAGTCCGAGGAAGCGACGACCGCGACGGTCGACGCTGGCGAAGGCGCTGCAGCCGAATAACTGGTTAGCATCGCGGGACCATGACCGGTCCCACATGCCCCCCAACCGCTCGCGGTCGGGGGGCATTTTTCTTGGGGCGATGCCCGTCGTGAACGCGCTGCCCGACTCGCTGGTGAGCTGGATCGTGGCGGCGCTGCTGCTCTTCTGGTTCGTCGGTGCCTACAACCGGTTGATGCGACTGCGCTCGGCGGCGCTGCAAAGCTACGCCACGCTGGACGCTGCGCTGGTTCGCCAGCTTGAATTCACCCAGGCCGAATCGTCGGCCGCGGAAGAAAGTGCGGGCGACGCGGCCGGGGAGGACGCTTCGACCCGCGCCTCGCTGCGCGCCGCGACCGCCCAACTGACCACCTTGCTGGCCGGCACGCGCTTGCAGCCGCTCGACCCCGAACGAATCGCCGCGCTCGGCACGGCGCTGCGCGCGTTGCTCTCGGCTTGGCAGCGCCAGCATCCGGATTCGATGGTGAGCTTCGACGCCGACGGCATGCTCTCGCGCCCGGCACCGCTCGGCGGGATCGACGAGGCGCCGTCTGCCAACATGCCCATTGCGTGGCCCGAGCCCTCGGCGGCGGCGGAGATCGCGCGCAGCCATTTCAATCTGGCCGTGCGCGCTTACAACCAGGGCATCGGGCAGTTCCCTGCGCTCCTGGTGGCGTGGATCATGCGACTCCGGCCGGCGGCGCCGTTGCTCTGAAGCGCGCGCCCGACGACGGGCGGCGTTGGTTACCATCGAAGACTTGTCAGACCTCTCACTTCCACCTTCCTCATCGCAATTGCAACCGCCGCTCTGGCGCCAGTTGCAGCTTGCCGCCACCGCGCTTGCGGCCATCCGCAGCGGCGTGTCGGGCACGGTGGCGTTCGAGAACGTCGAAGCTGCCTTGCGCCCCGGCGTCCAGTCGCTCGGCTTCCAGGTCCTGCGCTGGCTGGGCCGCGCCGAGGCGCTGCGCCGGCACCTCGCCAAACGAACCCCGCCGCCAGCCGCCGACGCGTTGCTGTGCACCGCGCTCGCTCTGGCCTGGGATCCGGCAAGCGCCCCCTACGAGCCGTTCACGCTGGTCGACCAGGCCGTCGAAGCGGCCAAGCGCAATCCGGCCACCCGTGCGCAGGCCAGTTTCATCAACGCGTGCCTGCGGCGTTTCCTGCGCGAGCGCGACGAACTGGTCGAGGCGACCGAACGCGAGCCGGTGGCGCAGTGGAACCACCCGCGGTGGTGGATCGAGCGGCTGCGGCGCGACCATCCCCGCGACTGGCAGCGCGTGCTCACGGCCGACAACCTGCAGGCGCCCATGACGCTGCGAATCAACCGGCAGAAAACCGATTTCGCGGCTTATCAGCTCGCGCTCGCCGCCATGGATCTGATTGCCAAGCCGGTCGGGCTGGCCGGGCTGCAGCTGTCGCGTGCGCGCCCGGTCCAGCAGCTTCCGGGTTTTGCCGAGGGCGAGGTGTCGGTCCAGGACGCCGCTGCCCAGATGGCTGCGCCGCTGTTGCTCGAGGGCCTGGATCTCGCCGTCGGCGCACCGCTGCGCGTGCTGGATGCCTGCGCCGCGCCCGGCGGCAAGACGGCGCATCTGCTCGAGCTGGCGGCCGGCCGCGATCTGGAAGTGATTGCGCTCGAAATCGATGCCCACCGCAGTCGACGCATCGACGAAACGCTGGCACGACTGGGGTTGACGGCCCAGGTGGTCATCGCCGATGCCGCGCGCCCGGAGAAGTGGTGGGACGGCACGCCGTTCGACGCCATCCTGCTCGACGCGCCCTGCACCGCATCGGGCATCGTGCGGCGGCATCCCGACGTGCGGTGGCTCCGCCGGGAGAGCGACATCGACCAGCTCGCGGCACAGCAGGCCCAGTTGCTGGCGGCGCTTTGGCCGCTCGTGCGTGCAGGCGGCCGGCTCCTCTATTGCACCTGCTCGGTTTTCCGGGAAGAGGGTTCGCACCAGATCGATGCGTTCCTTGCGCACAACACCGATGCCCGATTGCGGCCATCGCCCGGCCATTTGCTGCCCCAAAGCACGGGGAATGGTCATGGCGTCCCGGACAATCAATTGGGTGAACACGACGGCTTCTTCTACGCCCTGCTTGAAAAGCGCCCCGGTTGAGGCGTGCGCGCTCGCCTTGAGCCGGCGCGAACTCATCGCGGTGGCCGCCGTTACCCTGGCAGGCGGGCTGGGCACCTTCGCCGTTCCCGCGCTCGCGCAGGCGCCTCTGGCGTCGGTGACGCAGATGCGGCTGGAAGAAGGCGACGACGGCGTCTACCTCACGGCGGCGGTGCAGTTCGAGCTGCCGGCCGGCGTCACCGAGGTGCTGGAAAAGGGCATCGCCATCTTTTTCGTGGCCGAAGCCGAACTGTTCACCGAACGCTGGTACTGGGCGGACCGCCGCGTGGCGCGGGTCATGCGCCACATGCGGCTCGCCTACCAGCCCCTGACGCGGCGGTGGCGTCTCAACGTGTCGTCAATGCCCATCACCAATACGGGGCTCGGTGTTTCGCTCAATCAGAATTTCGAAAACCTGACCGATGCGCTCGACGTGGTGAAACGCATCGGCCGCCTGCGGCTGGGCGACCGGGCCGAGATCGCCGACGACGGGAGCGCGCACCCGGTGGCGTTCAGTTTTCGGCTCGACACCTCCCAGCTGCCCCGTCCGTTCCAGATCGGCGTGGCCGGTCAGGCGGACTGGAACATCGTGGCGGCGCGCACCGAACGCCTGCTGCTGGAGAAGCTGAAGTGAGCACCGAGCCGCGTGGCGGCGCCGCGGCCGCACCGGTCGCGCGCCGTTCGCGCGCGATGCGATGGGCCATCGGCGTGGGCGCTGCGCTGGTCACGGCCATCGGTCTGGTGCTGATTTTCCTGCTGGCGCAGGCCACCAACAACCGCGCGCTCTACGAACAGAACTACGCACGCCTCTTCGGCATCAACGTGGTGGTGGCCGCGTTGCTGGTGCTGGTCATCGGCTGGGTCGCGTTCCGGCTGTTGCGGCGATTGCGTCAAGGTAAGTTCGGCAGCCGCCTGCTGATCAAGCTCGCGGCGATCTTCGCGCTGGTGGGCGTGGTCCCGGGGGCGCTGGTCTACGTGGTGTCCTATCAGTTCGTCGCACGCTCGATCGAAAGCTGGTTCGACGTCAAGGTCGAGGGCGCGCTCGATGCCGGCCTCAATCTTGGCCGCGCAACGCTCGATTCGCTGTCGGACGACCTGGCCAACAAGACGCGTGGCGCCAGCAGCCAGCTCGCCCAGGTGACCGACGCCGGGGCCGGTCTGGCGCTGGAACGCATCCGCGATCAGCTGGGTGCGAGCGACGTCGTGCTCTGGACCGGCACCGGCCAGCTCGTGGCAGGCACCGGCGCCTCGCGGTTCCAGCTGAGTCCCGAGCGGCCGACGCCGCAGCAGTTCCGGCAAGTTCGCGCCGATCGGGCCATGGCCCACGTCGAAGGGCTCGACGAAGTGCCGGCACCCGGCGCCAACGCACCGCCGGTGGCCACGGTGCGCGCGCTCGCGCTGGTGCAACGCCCGGGCTTCGATTTCAACACCGAGCCGCGCTATCTGCAGGTGACCGTGCCGCTGCCCCCGGCGGTGGTTGCCAATGCGCTGGCGGTGCAGGAAGCGAATCGCGAATACCAGGAGCGCGCGCTGGCGCGGGAGGGCTTGCGGCGCATGTACATCGGCACGCTCACGCTCAGCCTCTTTCTCGCCGTGTTCGGCGCGGTGCTGCTCGCGGTGCTCTTCGGCAATCAGCTCGCGCGGCCGCTGCTCGTGCTGGCGGACGGCGTGCGCCAGGTGGCCGCCGGCGACCTGCGACCGACCGCGGTGCTGCAGGGCAAGGACGAACTCGGCGGCCTGACGCGCTCCTTCGCGGTGATGACGCAGCAGCTGTCGGATGCCCGTGGCGCTGTCGAAAAAACCATGGGCCAGCTCGACGCGGCACGCGCCAACCTGCAGACCATCCTGGACAACCTCACGTCCGGCGTGATCGTGCTCGACGCCGAAGGGACGGTGCTATCGACCAACCCCGGCGCCACGCGCGTGTTGCGCGCCCCGCTTGCTGCTTTTGAAGGCCAACGGCTGACCGAGGTGCCGGGCCTCGCTGAGTTCGGCCACGACGTGCAGCAGCAGTTCGACGAGTTCCAGGTCGAACGCCTGCAGCACGGCCTGGACCACTGGCAGCACGCATTCGAGCTGCACGCGTCGGGCAACGGCTTGTCGCAGGACGCGATCAACATCGTGGCGCGCGGCGCCGAGTTGCCGGGCGCTGCACGCCTTCTGGTGTTCGACGACATCTCAGAAATCGTCTCGGCCCAGCGCGCGCAGGCATGGGGCGAGGTGGCGCGCCGACTCGCCCACGAAATCAAGAATCCGCTCACGCCGATCCAGCTGTCGGCCGAGCGGCTGGAAATGAAACTTTCTGGCAAGGTCGATGCGCCCGAACAGGCGATCCTCACCAAGTCGGTCAAGACCATCGTCGACCAGGTCGATGCCATGAAACGACTCGTCAACGAGTTCCGCGACTACGCGCGGCTGCCGGCCGCCGACCTCAAGCCTGTCGACCTCAACGCGCTGGTGAACGACGTGCTCCAGCTCTACAACGCCGAGACGCTGCCAATCGCGATGCGCTGCGAGCTCGACGAGCGCTGCCCGCCGATCCGGGCCGACGCGCAGCAGGTCCGGCAGGTCATTCACAACCTGTTACAAAACGCGCAGGACGCGGCCGAGGCCGCCTCGCGCAGCACCGGACAAATCGGCGAGGTGGTCATCCGCACCCGGCTCGGCGAGTCGGGCCAGCGCGTGCGGCTCACGGTGCAGGACAGCGGGCCCGGCTTCGCGGAAAACATCCTCAAGCGCGCCTTCGAGCCCTACGTCACGACCAAGACCAAGGGCACCGGGCTCGGCCTCGCCGTGGTCAAGAAGATCGCCGACGAGCACGGCGCCCGCATCGAACTTTCGAATCGCCTGGTCGATGGGGCTGTGGCAGGGGCACAAGTCTCGTTATCATTCGCGCTGGCAGGCGAGACGCAATAGCGGTCGCTCACACCGCGCCATGACAACGGCGCACACAACAAGTATTCATGGCAAATATCCTCGTGGTCGACGACGAGCTGGGCATTCGTGACCTGCTCTTCGAAATTCTCAATGACGAAGGCCACAACGTGGAACTCGCGGAGAACGCTGCCGAGGCGCGCGCCGCGCGGCAACGCGCGCGGCCGGACCTCGTGCTGCTCGACATCTGGATGCCCGACACCGACGGCGTCACGCTGCTGAAAGAGTGGTCGACGGCGGGCCTGCTCACGATGCCCGTGGTGATGATGAGCGGCCACGCCACCATCGACACCGCCGTTGACGCAACGCGCATCGGCGCCTTCGCGTTCCTCGAAAAGCCCATCACCATGCAGAAGCTGCTGAAAGCCGTGGAGCAGGGACTCGCCCGCGAGAGCGCACGTCGCGCGGCGGCCAGCGTGGTGCCGGCGGCTGCCAGCAACAGCTTCGCGGCGGCGGTCACGACGGTGAACGACAGCGCGATGATGCCGACCCCGCTGCAGGCCGTGGTGGTCGATGCCGGTCCGCAGTCGAACCAGAGCTTCGACCTCGACCGTCCGCTGCGCGATGCGCGCGATGGCTTCGAGAAGGCGTACTTCGAATTCCATCTCGCGATGGAAAACGGTTCGATGACCCGCGTGGCCGAGAAAACGGGTCTCGAGCGCACGCACCTGTATCGCAAACTCAAACAATTGGGCGTTGATCTTTCGAGAGGTCGGCGCAGCGCTGTATAATCTGAGGCTGCATTCCATGGCCCGGTAGCTCAGTTGGTAGAGCAGCGGATTGAAAATCCGCGTGTCGTTGGTTCGATTCCGACCCAGGCCACCAGATACAAAAAGCCCGCTGTCCCTCGACAGCGGGCTTTTTTCATGGCGATTTCAAGGCGGGCTCAGGGCTCGACCGGCAAGGCCCGCTTGTGCGCGCTCTTGCGATGCGTCGACAGAATGGTCGCCTCGGCTTCCGGCGACACCGCCTTGCCTTCGAGGAAATCGTCGATCTGCTCGTAGCTCACCCCGAACGCATCCTCGTCGGGCTTGCCCGGTACGAGCGACTCGAGGTCGGCCGTCGGAACCTTGTAGACGAGTTCATCGGGCGCACCGAGCCACTGAGCGCAGGCACGCACGCGGCGCTTGTTGAGGCCGGTGAGCGGTGTCACGTCGGCCGCGCCGTCGCCGAACTTGGTGAAGAAGCCCATCAGCGCTTCGGCTGCGTGGTCGGTTCCGATCACGAGACCGTCGTGCGCGCCGGCGACCGCGAACTGGGCAATCATGCGTTGGCGTGCCTTGATGTTGCCGAGCACGAAGTCTTCATGTGCCGCATCGCGAAAGGCGAGATCGCCCGCTTTCAATGCAGCCAGCATGCCGTCCGCAGCGGGCTGGATGTCGACGGTGAGGGTGCGGTCGGGCTTCATGACGACGAGCGAGCGCTGGGCTTCGGCCTCGTCCTTTTGCACACCGTAGGGCAACCGCATCGCGATGAAAGTGCACGGATAGCCTTCGCTGCGCAGGCGGTCGACCGCGCGTTGCGCGAGGCACCCGGCGGTCAGCGAATCGACGCCGCCGCTGATGCCCAGCACCAGCGTCTTGAGGCCGCTCTGTCGCAGGTAGCCCGCGAGAAAAGCCGTGCGCCGCTCGATCTCGGTCGCGGCATCGAACACCGGTTCGACCTGAAGGGTCGCAATGATCTTTTTTTGTTCGTCGCTCATGGTCATGGATGGCCTCAGAAGTCCACCAGGCTCAGCCCGACGTTGAGCACGGTGCGTTTGCGGTTGTAGTCGACCAGCGTGTCGCCGTAGCCATGGAACAGCTGCGTGTGAAAGCGCAGGTTGCTCTTGGTCGGATCACCAATCGCCTTGAGCCATTCGAGGCGGATCGAGCCGCGGCCGCTGTCACGCAGGTTGTTGCGCACCGTCACGCCGAGCTGGTTATCGCGATTCAGGTTCCAGCGCGCGGTGACTTCGGCGCGACCGATGTACTCGGCGATGTCCGGGTTGTCGTCGCTCTTGGCGCTTTCGTTCAGGCGCTGCCAGATGCGGCCGGTGACGGTGAAGCGATCGTCCAGCTCCATGCCGCCCATGAGGTACACCCGGTTCCAGCTGCGCGAGTAAGGCAGGCTCTGGCCGTTCGACTGGTGCACCAGGCCGAGGCCCGCATACCGCCAGCGCCAGCCGCCCGGCAGCTTGAAATCCGTCGGGTAGACGTACATGACCTCGGGCTCATGGTCGGTGGTGCGGAACGGCCGCGAAAGGTCGCCGTTGAAGAGCTGCCAGGTCGATTGCTGGCTGTAGCCGAACCAGAGCGAATCCTTCTTCACCGGATCGTCCTTGGTGAGGATGCCCTGGGCCAGCTTGGTGCGCACCGACAGGCCGATGCGCATTTCGTTGGCCTGGTAGTCGATGGCCGTGCCGGTGTGGCCTTCCGCCGGCGAGGTCGGCGTGTCCGGCTTCTTCGTGGCGGCCGAGAACGACACGCTGA
The DNA here is from genome assembly GCF_001577265.1 of Variovorax sp. PAMC 28711. Lineage (NCBI taxonomy): Bacteria > Pseudomonadati > Pseudomonadota > Betaproteobacteria > Burkholderiales > Comamonadaceae > Variovorax > Variovorax sp. PAMC 28711. The sequence continues at coordinate 2,635,720 of NZ_CP014517.1, forward strand.
GCGGCCGGTAACCGCGGAAAGTGAAGGTGCCGCAGTCGCTGCCGTTTTCCAGTTCCCAGAAGCGCGAGAGCGTCGAGTACTGGCGGTCGCGGCAGCCTTCTTCGGTGCTCACCGAGACCACGCGCGTCGCGGGCACCGAGGCGTCGACCGGTGGCGCCGGCTGCGTGCTGGCGAGCACAGGCGGCGCCGACCCGACGGCGGCGGCAGGCAGCGATTGCTGCTGTGCCCAACGGTCGTAGCAAGCGAGGCGCGCCTCGTTGCTGCCCGCGAGGGCGCTGCACTGCTGCCAGGTGAGTTGGGCGCTTGCGAGCGGGCTCGCCGGCTTGTCGGCGGGCTGCGCATGGGCGCTTGCCATGCCGAGCCCGGCGCCAAGCGCCATCAGGATGCGTGTGTGTCGTTTCGTTTCGTTCATTGCGTTCATTGCGATTGACCTGTTCTCCTCAACACGAATGGATGCGTGCTGTCGTCGGCAGCGTTGCGCCAGGTTCCCGTGAATTCCTTGCCGCACGACCCCGGCTCCATCCGGCCCAACCAGACGCCGCTGATGCGGTGCCCGTCTTGCGATTCGTCGATGGCTAGCTGGCCCTCATCGTCGATGTCGCCGGCCAGCTGCGCCACGGTTGCGCCCGGCGTGCGTGTGATGGTGCCACGCACGCCTTCGTAGTCGGGATGCTTGCCGAGCCGCACGGCGGCGACCGCCGGCAGTCCGTCGAAGCGCGCTTCCCATTGGCCGTAGAGCGCCGTCGTCGGCATTTCCTGCGCGCTCGCGGGACAGTCGGCCGCCACAGGGATCTGCTGCGCACAAGCCGTGCCAAGCACGCCAAAAACGGCGATCAGAACAGCCGTGGAAAAGCGCTTCATGGACGTCAGACCTTCAACCACGGAACGGCGCGCCGGACGATGTCCCGGATCATTCGTTTCTTTTTTTCGGCCGACGACGAATAGTCCTTGCTCCCGTGGCCGGCGAGCCCTTCGAACACGGGCTCGCGCGGCAGGCGGTTCAGCATCACTTCGCCGGTGCCTCGCCGGGTCGCCAGGCGGTAGAAGAACCACTCGACGAACTCGCCGCGGCGCTCGTCGAATTCGTCGAGGTGCCCGCGCACGTACTTGTCCCAGAAGCGAAGCCTGAACATGAAGAAGCGGGTGTCCGCCCGGCGGCCGGTGACAGGTCGGCGCAGCCATTCGTTGATCGGATGGTCCTTTACGTCGCACAACAGATCGAAATGCCGCGTCACGGATTGCACGAGCGCCGTGAGATTCGTCAGCGGCAAGCGTCCCGTGAGCTTGGCCAGGTAGACGGATTCCTTGGCCAGCGTGGAGCGTTCGATCCCGCGTTCCAGCAACAACATTTCGCCGTAGCTCTTCCCGAGGTGCGGCGCGAAGTCGTTCAGGTCCAGCGAGATCAGTTCGATCTGCACATCGGGGGCCACGCTCGCGGCCAATTGCGCGAACTTGTCGAGCGGCCACCCGGAGTTGTCGATGAAGACGAAGCGTTTGAATCCGGGGTGGGCGTTCAGGTAGTAAGCCAGGGTGTCCAGGTAGTCGGTCTCCCGCTGCACCGGATCGGCGATCGACACGTCGGCCAGCGCGTTCGGCCGGATGGACGCGGACAGCAGCAGGCAAACGTCGCCGGGTTCGATGAGGTGTTGGCGCATACGCAGGTCGGGTTTTGAGCAGGCGCTCTACAACAAGTTCACGGCGCCGCGGCGGCGGCTGCCGCCGCGGCCGCATTGTCTTGCGCCTTGCGTGCGAACTCGGCACGCAGTGCCTTGAGCTTCTCGCGCGGGTCTTCTTTCGCGGTCGCCTTGTCGAGCGCCATCTCGGCAATGAAGCGGCTCGGGATGCCGGCCACCATCTCGCGGCCTTTCTTTCGCTTCTTGGTCCAGCTCACCGCCAGGCTGCGCTGCGCGCGGGTGATGCCGACGTACATGAGGCGGCGCTCTTCCTGCAGGCGCGCGAGCGTGTCGTCGCTGATCTTCTCCTGCCGGCCGTTGTCGTCGTCGAGCTTGAAGGGCAGCAGGCCTTCGGTCACGCCGACCAGCATCACGTGCGGCCACTCGAGTCCCTTGGACGCGTGCAGCGTGGAGAGCGTGACGACGTTCTGGTCTTTTTCGCGCTCGCTGATGGTCGACAGCAGCGAGATGGTCTGCGCCACCTCGAGCAGGCTCTTGCGCTCGCTCTCGACGGTGGCGCCCGAGGTGTCGTCGATCTCGCCGCCGGCGCGGGCCGACATCCAGTCGCAGAACTCCATCACGTTGGTCCAGCGCGCGGCGGCGACCTGCTCGCTGTCCTCGCCGTCGTAGAGGTGCTTCTCGTAGTCGATTTCCTTCAGCCACTCCGTCATGAAAGCGCGCGAATCCTCGGCACCCATGATGCGGCGGGCGCGGTATTCGAGGTCGTTGATGTAGCGGCCGAATTCGTGCAACTGCTCGTGTGCGCGCTTGGCCATCACGCTGGGCAGCGACGGGCTGAAAAGCGCTTCGAACAGGCTCAGCTTGTACTGGCTCGCGAAGGTGCCGAGGCTGGCCAGCGTGGTATGGCCGATGCCGCGCTTGGGCGTGGTCACCGCGCGCAGGAAGGCCGGGTCGTCGTCGTTGTTGACCCAGAGGCGGAACCAGCCGCACAGGTCCTTGATTTCGGCCCGGTCGAAGAAACTTTGCCCGCCCGACACCTTGTACGGAATCTGCGCCTTGCGCAGTGCCTGCTCGAACACGCGGGCCTGGTGGTTGGCGCGGTACAGCACCGCGAAATTGCGCCATTCGAGATGCTGCGTACCGGTCGAACTTTGCGTGATGGTTTCGCCGGCCCGCAGGCTCTGGATGCGGGCCACCGTGCGCTCGGCTTCGTGCGCTTCGCTGTCGGCATCGATCACGCGCACCGGTTCGCCTTCGCCCAGTTCGCTGAACAGTGTCTTGGGAAACAGCTTCGGGTTTGGCCCGATCACGTTGTTGGCCGCGCGCAGGATCGCGCTGGTGCTGCGGTAGTTCTGCTCGAGCTTGATGACCTTCAAGTTCGGGTAGTCGATCGGCAGCTTCTTCAGGTTGTCGAGCGTCGCGCCGCGCCAGCCGTAGATCGACTGGTCGTCGTCGCCCACCGCAGTGAAATGGCCGCGCTCGCCGACCAGCGCCTTCAGCACGTCGTACTGCGTGGCGTTGGTGTCCTGGTACTCGTCGACCAGCACATGGCCGAGGGCGGCCTGCCACTTGGCGCGCACGTCGTCGTGGTCGCGCAAGAGCTTGAGCGGCAGGCCGATGAGGTCGTCGAAGTCGACGCTCTGGTAGGCGGTCAGGCGCTCTTCGTAGCGGCCCATGATGGTGGCGGTGACACGTTCGTTGTCATCGGCGGCCTGGGCCAGCGCCTGCGCCGCGTTCAGGCCCGCGTTCTTCCATTTGCTGATGGTCCATTGCCAGATGCGCGCCGTGGCCGCATCGGTGGTGCCGCCCGCGTCTTTCAGGATGCGGGTGACGTCGTCGCTGTCCAGGATGCTGAACTGCGGCTTGAGGCCGAGCACGGCGCCGTCCTCGCGCATCATGCGCACGCCCAGCGCGTGAAAGGTGCACACCACGACATGCTTCGCGTCGCGCCCGATCAGGCCCTTGGCGCGCTCGCGCATTTCGGCAGCCGCCTTGTTCGTGAAGGTGATCGCGGCGATGCGTTTGGGGGCCATGCCGGACTCGATGAGCCGGCCGATCTTGTGCGTGATGACGCGCGTCTTGCCCGAGCCGGCACCGGCCAGCACGAGGCAGGGCCCGTGCAGGTAGTTGACCGCTTCTTGTTGCGCGAGATTGAGACCGGAAGACATGGAGACCGAGCGGGAAACCGCGAGCAGAAACGCCTGGGCGCAAAGCGCTCGATGATACGGGCGAGTGTCGGACGAGGCGGGTTGTAAGGGCGTGTTAAGACCGGTAATTCATTCGATGCATGTCATGCAAAAAACGAGACACCCTTTCAAGATCGCCTTCTGGACCGCGCTGCTCACCATGGCCGCGACGGTGCTGGTGCTGAACTTCATCCCGGGCGAGAAAAAGATCGACCAGCACGTGTCGCGCGAATACGGCCTGCACGACCCGCAGTTCCGTCGCGCCATGAGCGTGCTGCTCGGTCCATCGATCGTGCAGGGCAATCGCTTCGAGGCCTTGCTGAACGGCGACCAGATCTTTCCGCCGATGCTCGCGGCCATTCGCGGTGCGAAAGAAAGCATCACCTTCGAAACCTATATCTACTGGTCCGGTGACATCGGCAAGGCGTTCGCCGATGCGCTGGCCGAGCGGGCGCGCGCCGGCGTCAAGGTGCATGTGCTGCTCGACTGGGTCGGCAGCGCGAAGATCGACGACAGCTTCCTCGAGGAAATGGAGAAGGCCGGCGTCGAGATCCGCAAGTTCCACAAGCCGAGCTGGTACGACATCGCGCGCATGAACAACCGCACCCACCGCAAGCTGCTGGTGGTCGATGGTGCGGTCGGTTTCACCGGCGGCGTCGGCATCGCGCCCGAGTGGACCGGGAACGCGCAGGACCCCGCGCACTGGCGCGATTCGCACTTCAAGGTGGAGGGCCCGGTGGTCGCGCAGATGCAGGCCGTGTTCATGGACAACTGGGTCAAGGTGTCGGGCGAGGTGTTGCACGGCCAGCGCTACTTCCCGGCGCTTGCGCCGCGCGACGTGCCGGGCAACGACGAGCGCGGCGGCGCGCAGATGTTCAGCAGTTCGCCGTCGGGCGGCAGCGAAAGCATGCACCTCATGTACCTCCTCGCGATCACCGCGGCCGAGAAGACGATCGACCTGTCGAGCGCCTATTTCGTGCCCGACGACCTCACGCGCGATGCGCTGGTGGCGGCCGTGAAGCGCGGTGTGCGGGTGCGCATCATCACGCCGGGGCCGATCATCGATGCGCAGTCGGTGCGCAACGCGTCGCGCGCGGGCTGGGGCCCGTTGCTGGAGGCCGGTGTGCAGATGCACGAGTACCAGCCGACGATGTTCCATTGCAAGGTGCTGGTGGTCGACGACTTCCTGGTGTCGGTCGGTTCCACCAACTTCGACAACCGCTCATTCCGCCTGAACGACGAGGCCAACCTCAACATCTACGACACCGATTTTGCGAAGGCGCAGGTCGCGATCTTCGAGAACGACTTGCGGCACAGCCGCGCTGTCACGCTCGCGCAGTGGCAGAACCGCCCGTTGCAGGAAAAGGTCAAGGAGCACCTCGCCTCGCTGCTGTCGGCCCAGCTCTAGCGCTTTCACAAAACTGTCATCTCGCTCGGCCCTAATCGCCGGGCCCGCGCGCCGCGCGGGGAAATTACAGGATTTCCGGATGACCAGACAAAGAACGATGGCGGGCGGTATCGCGCTCATGAGCGCCGCACTGATGGTGACGGCGTGCGGTGGTGGTGATGGCGGCGGCAACGGCGGCTTCGCCTTTCCGGCTGCGAGCGGCGGTACCGGCACGGGCACGCAGACGTCGGCCCCTGCGCCCGCCGGCACGACCCCGGTCGTCGCCAGCACGGTCACCGGCACCTTCCTGGATGCCGCCGTCGAAGGCCTGGACTACACAGCCGGTGCGGGCACCAAGGCCGCGACCAACGCGGCCGGCGAATTCGTTTGCAAGGATGGCGACACCGTCGTTTTCAGCGCGGGCGCTGTGGCGCTCGGCAGTGCCGCCTGCGGCGCCACCGTCACGCCGCTCACGCTCGCCGGCGGCTCCGACATCAAGACCGATGCCGTGGTCAACCGCCTGCTGGCATTGCAGACGCTCGACGACGACGCCGACCCGTCGAACGGCATCAAGTTGACGGCGCCGCTCAAGGCCGCGCTGACGGCCGGGGTGCTGGATTTCGCCGCGACGCCCGCGGCCTTCGAGCTGGCGCTGAACAAGCTGCTCGCGGCCTTGCCCGCGCCCTGGAGCACGCGCACCGTCGACGCGAGCCGTCGCATCCTCGCGCAGGAACATTTTGAGAACACGCTGGCGTCGCGCCTCGGCACACCGGTGGTCGACACGTCCACGCAGACCAATGCGCTGGGCAAGTTCGCGCTGGCCGTCACGCGCTATCAGTTGCAGGCCGATGCGAAGTTCTACGTGCCCTACGAAGGCAGCAACGCGCTCATCAAGGCCGACTTTCCCAACGGCTTCCTGCCGGCCTATGGCTCCGGCATGGCGTTCAAGGGCAAGGCGGCCGACGGTGCACTGGAGTTCTATGCGATCACCGATCGCGGTCCGAACGGCGACGGGCCGACCACGCCGGTGCCAGGCGGCACGGGGACGAACGTCAGCAAGGTGTTCCCGGCGCCCTCGTTCGCGCCAAGCTACGGCGTGATCCGCGTGGGCAGCAACGGCGCCGTGCTGCAGTCGAGCACGCCGCTCCGGCTCAATGCGGGCCAGAAGCTCACCGGCCTGCCGCCGCAATCGGGCGTGGGCTCGACCGGCGAGACACCGCTGACCGATGCCTACGTGTTCGACGCCACCAAATCCAACTTCGATGCGAACGGGATCGACCCCGAATCGATGGTGCTCGACGCCAAACGCAACGTGCTGTGGACCAGCGACGAGTACGGGCCGTTCATCGCCCGCATCAACATTGCCACCGGCGTGGTCGAGAAGCGCTACAAGCCCGGCACGGGCGCCGGCGACCTGCCGGCCGTGCTGCAGCAGCGGCGTGCCAACCGCGGCATGGAAGGCCTGGCGCTCGACATCGCCAGCGGCAAGTTGCACGGCTACCTGCAAAGCCCGATCGACCCGAAGGACGGTGCGGGCAAGTCGCTGAAGGCGACGCCGCCAGGCGGTGTCAGTACCGACGTGCGCCACATCGCGAAGTTCGCGCGCTGGCTCGAGTTTGACCCGAGCACCGAAACCTCGAAGATGTACGCCTACCCGATCAACGGCGGCGTCTACGACAAGGACCGCACCGGCAACGCCAAGCTGGGTGACCTGGTGAGCCTCGGCAACGGCCGGTTCATCGTGATCGAGCAGGGCGCCCGCAAGAGCGACGGCAAGGTGTTCAACAAGCTGATGCTGGTGGAAGTGCCGGCCAATGCGACCGACATCGTCGGGTTCGACCAGAACCTCGAAGTCAGCAGCATCACGCAAGCCGTGGCGGGCACGGCCGACTATTCCGCCGTCATCACGCTCAAGAAGACCGAGCTGCTCGACCTCAACGCGCTCGGCTGGCTGGCCGAAAAGGCGGAAGGCCTGGCCTGGGTCGACGACCACACGCTGGCGCTGGTCAACGACAACGACTTCGGCGTTGCCACCACGCTGCTCGATGCCACCGGCGCCAAGATCGCCGGCAGCATGGAAGACTGCACGGTCGATGCCGCAGGCGCGATCGTGAGCGGCTGCCCCAAGGCCACCGGCGGTGCCCGCCTCACGCGCGGCAGCGACCTCGAGCGGCCGACGCGCGTGTGGCTGATCAAGTTCGACCAGAGCCTGTCGGCCTTGCGTCTGCCCTGACCGGAAAAGACCGCAGCAGAGCCGCGACAATCGTGGCGTGCTGCAGATCTTCCTGGTCACTTTCCCGTTCTTCGCGCTGATCGCGGCCGGCTATGCGGCCGCGCGCCTGCGCGTGTTGCCGCTCGATGCCATCCCGGGGCTCAATACCTTCGTTCTGTATTTCGCGCTGCCGTGCATGCTGTACCGCTTCGGCGCGCGCACGCCGATCGCGCAGTTGCTCGATGGCAGCGTGGCGCTGGTGTGGGGCGTCAGCGGACTGCTGCTGGTCGCCGCCACCGTGTGGTGGACGCGCAGTGCGCGGCTCGGCTGGAACGACGCGTCGTTCGGCGCGCTGGTGGCAGCGTTCCCGAACACCGGCTTCATGGGCGTGCCGCTCCTGGCCGCCCTGCTCGGCGCCAGCGCGGCGGGGCCGGTGATCATCACGATCACTTTCGACATGGTCATCACGTCGTCGCTCTGCATCGCGCTCTCGCGTCTCGACGGTGCCGACGAACACGGCGCGGCGCGGGCGGTGCGGCAGGCCTTGCGCGGCATGTTCGTGAACCCGCTGCCCTGGTCGATCCTGCTCGGCGCGCTGGCGTCGGCGATGCAGTTCAGCCTCTTCGGTCCGATCGATCGCACGGTGGCGATGCTGGCCGACGCGGCCTCGCCGGCGGCCCTCTTCACCATCGGCGCGGTGCTCGCACGGTCGGCGCTGCTGGCGCGCAGCACGCCCGATCACGGCCTCTCGCGCGCCGGCGACGTGCTGCCGGTGGTGCTGGCCAAGTTGCTGGTGCATCCGCTGCTCGTGTGGTCGGCGGCGCGTGGGGCGATGGCGCTCGGGCTGCCGTTGACCGAGCCTGCGCTGGTGGCCATCGTGCTGGTCGCTGCGCTGCCGAGCGCGAGCAACGTGGCGATGCTGGCCGAGCGATTCGGCGCCGACAACGGGCGCATCGCACGCATCATCTTGTGGACGACAGCCGCGGCCTTCGTCACCTTCCCGCTCGCGGTGCGCTGGTTGCGCTGAATCAGGGTGTCAGCACGCCCAGCTTGTAGGGGTCGGCGTCGGACAGCACTTCGCATTTCGACACGTCGCGGCCTTGCGTGCCATCGCAATAGAAGGTCTTGTAGACGCGGCCGAACAGGGTCGGTGTCGAGCTGAACAACACGCCCTGGTCGGGTTGCCAGACTTCCTTTTCGCGCGATGGCGTGGTCAACGACACGACCTCGACGCCAGCGGCGGGCATGGCCGGCGCAGGCGAGGTGCCGGTGGTCGTGGTGATGTCGTTCAACAGCTTTTTTGCCTCGCCAGCCTTCGGGCGCGTGGCCAAGGGGATCAGCAGGCCGTTGACATGCGGGCCGCGGCCGAAGCGGTGTTCCTTGCCCGCCAAAAATGCCCAGGCGCAGGCGGCATGGCACTGGCCGATCGCTTCGGTGCTGACCCCGCTCGACCGGATCGCCCGGGCGTAGCTTTCAGCAGCTTCCGCGGTGCCACCGAAGGAGTCGACGAACACGACCGTGCGCACCGTGCCACTGCCGAGCTGGTCGACGAATTCGCGGGAAGCGCTGCCGTCGAGCAGGCCGGTCACGACGAGTCGCGGACCTTCCTGCGAGAGCTCGGCCGCAGGCGCCGAAGCAGCCCCCACGCAGGCGAGTGTCAGAACCATCAGCATGCGATACGACGTGTTCACGGTGTGCTCCCGGTGGCGTTGGCATCCAGATTATTTCCGTCTTTTGCCCGATACGTCGTCAGGGGCTTGTGGCGAGTCGGCGGAATTCGCTTTGCTTCATCGACAGGTAGTCGTCGCGCGACATCTCGTGCAGTTGCCGTGCGTACTGTTCGGTGGCGTCGAACCAGGCCATGAGGCGCTTGTCGAGTTGCTGCGGCGCGGGGGCGTCGAGCCAGGCGTCGATCGCCAAGTAGTAGCGCATGGTGTTGCGCTCGACCACACCGCGCACGCCGCCGATGTAATCCGGCGCGCCAGCCGAGTCCTTGCCGGTCGTGGTGAAGCCGACCTTGTCGCTGCCCAAGGTGCCGAGGTAGGCCTGCATCGCAAGCCGCGCTGCCGTGCCGTAACCATACGAGTAGCCCAGGTGAATGAAGGTCTGGCCGCCGCCGATGGGGGTCGCTTCGAGCAGGATGCGGTAGTCGCGCGTGGACATCGGCCCGCTGGGGGCGTCGAGTTCCACGTCGAGATAGCCCGCGCTCGCGCTCTTGACCTGGTAGCGGAAGTCGACCCGCGACGCATCGGCCACGGGCTGGTCGAACTTTCGGCCGATCGACACCGCAAGCATGGGCGCGGTGGCGGCTCCGGTCACCGCGCAATACTTGGTGTTGAGGTGCAGCATCAGTACGCTGCACCAGGTGCCGGGCAGCTTGAACGCGTTGCCGACTTCGCCGAACGGATGGTCGACCACCGCGTAGATGTCGCCGCTCAACTGGTTGCTGCCTTCCTTCGATTCGAGCACCAGCTTTCGCTGGAAGGGGTTGCGGTCGAGTCGCGCGGTCATGGCCTTGAACTGCGCGTTCAACGCATCGGCGCTGCCGGCGCTTTGCGCCTGTGCCGCCTGGGAGACCAGCGCAGACCCCACGACGATGAAGAACACAAACAGGCCGTGGCGCAAAAAATGTTTCATGGCGTCATCGTGGGTGATGCGCCGCTGCCGACGCGTAGGAATATGCAATCAAATCGCAACACGGCGGCACGCAAACACTATTGACGGCAACCGTGAACTAGTTTGAGTGCTTTCGTATACATGCGCTGGTAGAGTCCCGGCAAACCAGGGAGTCCCATGACAGCGACGTCAGTTCGCACCGATGTGTGCAGTGTGCGCGCCACCACTTTTGCGCGGTGTGGCCGGAGCTCGCCATGAGCCTGGCTATTCGACTCAATGAGCCCACCGTGCTCGCGTCGATGCAAGGGCTGGACGACGACGTCGACCTGCCGCTGGCCGCGACCGAAGCTGCCGAACCCGTCATCGTTCAGAGCCTGCCCGAAGGTGCCCGACTGCTCGATTACGAGATCATCGGGCTGATCGGCGAGGGTGGCTTCGGCATCGTCTACCTCGCCTACGACGCCTTGCTGGAACGACACATCGCCATCAAGGAATACATGCCGACCACGCTGGCGTCGCGCGCCAGCGGATCGCAGGCGGTGGTGATCAAGTCGGAGCGGCATGCCGAGTCGTTCCATGTCGGCCTGCGCAGCTTCATCAACGAAGCACGGCTGCTCGAACGCTTCGACCATCCGTCGCTGGTGAAGGTGCTCCATTTCTGGGAAGCCAACGGCACGGCCTACATGGCGATGCCTTTCTACGAAGGGCACACGCTGGCGCAGGTGCTGGAGACGATGGGCCGCGCGCCCGTCGAAGCAGAAATTCTGGCCTGGCTGCGGCCGCTCCTGCAGGCGCTCACCGTGTTGCACGCCGCGCGCTGCTTTCATCGCGACATCGCACCCGACAACATCCTGCTCACGCCCGACGGCCCGCTGCTGCTCGACTTCGGCGCTGCGCGTCGTGTCGTGCTCGACAGGGCCGACACGCCCACCGTCGTGTTCAAGCCGGGCTATGCGCCGATCGAGCAGTACGGCGAAATGCAGGAGCTCAAGCAGGGCGCGTGGACCGACCTCTATGCGCTGGCCGCCGTGGTGTATGCGGCGGTGACCGGGCGCCCGCCGATCCCCGCCGTGGAACGCTGGGTCGACGACACATTGCTGCCGCTGTCGGAGGTTGCGCAAGGCGGTTACAGCCCGCCTTTTCTTGCCACGATCGACGCAGCGCTTGCGCTGAAGCCGGTCGACCGGCCCGCCACGGCCGCTGACTTTTTGGCGCGCCTGGACGCGGTCGAAGACGCACCGCGAATGCTCGAAGCGATCCCTGAAGTGCCTGAGGGCGTGGCTGTGCCGGCGCTGCTTGCTGTCCCGGAGCCTGTTTCCGAACCGGTCGTGGCCGCCGTGGCACCCGTCGCGCCGCCGCTCATTACCGACCCGCCGTCGCTGGGCACGATCGCGCAGCCGTGGGAGCGCCGCAGCCGGCTGCCGCTCTACGCCTTGCTGGCGCTGCTGCTTGTCCTGGGTGCTTGGGGGCTGACTGCGCTTCGAAATCGGGCGCCAGCCGTCGATGCGCCTGCCGAGCGGCCGGCGGCCACCGCGAGTTCGCCGACGCCGGCACCTGAAGCGGCGCCGGTGCAGGCCTCCGCGCCGGCGCCGATTCCCCCGCCGCCAATGCCACAGATGGCCCCGGTGCCCAAAGCTGTGGCGCGCGGTCCGGCCACTGCGCCCGCCGTGGTGCGGCCGCCAGCGCCGGCACGAGACGCGGTGGCGCCCTCGTCCACCCGCGCTGCGCCCGAAGCGGCGCCGTCCAGAACAGCAGACGTCCGTCAGCGGTGCGGCGAAATCATTCAACGGGCTTCCATCGAACCACTTCGGTCCGGCGAGGCTGCATTTTTAAAAAGGGAGTGTCGACAATGAACATTGCAAAAACCACCACCACCGGACGCTGGCTTCAGGCCGCGTTCGGCACAGCCGCCTTGCTGGCTGGCCTGGCCCTGACGGGCTGCGCCGCGCCCAAGGCCAGCGTGTCCACCACCGTGTTGCCGTTCGACCAGGCGGTCGCCAACGTCACCGACGGGCTGATGGCCCAAACGAGCGGCTTTGCCGGCTTTGCATCCAAACGCAGCCTGGTGCTCGACCCGATGGTCGACGTCGGCAGTGGCCAGCAAACCGTCGCCACGCAAACCTTGCAACGCCGCGTCGCCGAACGCATGCGCACGCAGCACGACACGGCAGAAATCCTGCCGTTCCAAAAAGAGAACCTGGACAAGGCGAGCTACTTGCTGACCGGCACCTTGGCGCGCACGCAGCGCTCGCCGACCACGCCGGGTCCGATCCAGATCAAGCTGGCGCTGACCGATGTGCGCAGCGGCAAGGTCGTGGCGCAAGCGTCGGGCCTGGCGCGCGACGAAGGCATCGACAACACCCCGCTCGCCTACGACCAGGACAGCCCGGTGCTCGCCCAGGACCAGGTGATCGACGGCTACGTGCGCACCACCGCCACCGGCCCGGGCCAACCCGCCGATGCGTACTACCTGCAACGGCTGACCGCAGCCCCGGTGATCACCGAGGCCACCGCGCTCTACAACGCCGGCCGTTACCAGGAAGCACTCGCGCAATACAACGCCGCGAACGCGACGCCGGCCGGCGATCAGCTGCGCGTGCTGAGCGGCATTTACCTGACCTCGGTCAAGCTGGACCGCACCGCCGATGCCGAACAGGCCTTCGCCAAGATCGTCTCGTACGGCATTGCCAACAAGCAGCTCGGCGTGAAGTTCCTGTTCAACCCGGGCAGCACCGTGTTCTGGTCCGATCCCAAGGTCAGCGGTGCCTACGACATGTGGTTGCGCCAACTCGCCGGCCTGAGCACGGCGGCCAATGTGTGCATGGACATCGTCGGCCACACCAGCCACACCGGCACGGCGGCGCTCAACGATTCGCTGTCGCTGCAGCGCGCCGATTTCATTCGTCAGAAACTGACCGCGCAGTCGGCGCCGCTCGAAAAGCGCACGCGTGCGGATGGCAAGGGCTTTCGCGAAAACATCATCGGCACCGGCACCGACAACACGGTCGATGCGCTCGACCGTCGCGTCGAATTCAAGATCGTCGCCTGCCCCGCCTGACGCCTGAGCTTTAGATTTGCTGGGGGTCGACGTCGATCAGCCAGCGGATCACGCCCTTGCCTTCGGGCGTCCGGCGCAGCGCGTGCAACACCGGCTGCCAGCCCGCGAGCAACCTCTGCAGCGCGGCGCGTGAACCGCTCTCGACCAGCATCTGCGCACGCTCGACGTTCGCGACACGCTGGACCGCGAGCGGCACTGCCGGATAGCGCGTGACGCGCTCGGCACCTTCGAGCCGGTCGGCCGCGGTGCTCGCCGCGGTCAAGAACGCCTGCGCGGCGTCCTGCGTGCGCGCATCGGCGCGAATCAGTGCCTGGAACGCGAACGGCGGCATGCCGGCGGCGCGCCGCTCTGCCAGCTCCGACTGTGCGAAGGCCGCATAGTCGTGGCGCCGCAGCGCCGCGAACAGCGGATGCTGCGGATGCGAGGTCTGCACCCACATTTCGGCGCGGCTGCCTTGCGCTGCGAGGTACGCGGCGTCGCGCCCGGCGCGTCCGGCCGATTGCATCAGCAAACCGAAGAGGCGTTCCGGCGCCCGAAAGTCGCTCGAGAACAGCGCGCCGTCCGGGTTGACCGCTGCCACCAGCGTGATGCGCCGGAAGTCGTGTCCCTTGGCAATCATCTGGGTGCCGACCAGCACGTTGACCTCGCCCGAGTGCACGGCCGCGAGCTGCGATTCCAGCGCGCCTTCCTTGCGGGTGCTGTCGGCGTCGATGCGCGCGATGGTCACCGCGCTGCCGTCGGGCCGTTTCACGTCGGCGAAAAGTTCGCCCAGGTGCTCTTCGAGCCGCTCGGTGCCGCGGCCGACCGGTGCGATGTCCGGGTTGCCGCAGGCCGGGCAGGCGCGCGGCACGCGCTCCGCGTAGCCGCAGTGGTGGCAACGCAGGGTGCGATCGATCTTGTGGAACACGCGAAAGGCGCTGCAATGCGGGCATTCGCTCTTCCAGCCGCAGTCGCCGCAGGCCAGCACCGGCGCATAGCCGCGGCGGTTCAAAAACACCATGCTCTGCTCGCCGCGCGCAATGCGCTCGCCGATGGCGGCCAGCAATGCGCCCGACAGCACCGTCTTCGGCGGCTGCAGGTTCATGTCGACCAGGCGCACGGCCGGCAGTTCGCCAGCGCCGATGCGTGCAGGCATGGCGAGCCGCACATAGCGGCCTCCGGGATCGTCGCCTTCGGCCGGGCGGCTCTGGTGCCAGCTTTCGAAGGACGGCGTGGCCGAGCCGAGGATCACCTTGGCGTTTTCGCGCTGGCCGCGCCACACGGCGAGATCGCGCGCCGAATACCGTGCGCCCTCCTGCTGCTTGTAGCTCGGGTCGTGCTCCTCGTCGACGACGATCAATTGCAGCCCCGGCATCGACGCGAACACCGCCATGCGCGTGCCCAGCACGATGCGGGCGGTGCCGCTGTGCGCCGCCAGCCAGCTCGCCAGACGTTGCGGATTGGTCATGCCGCTGTGCAGCGACACGACTGCGTCGTCGCCGAAGCGCGCCTTGAAGCGCGCTTCGAGCTGCGGCGTCAGGTTGATCTCCGGCACCATGACGAGCGCCTGGGCGGCGTCGTTGCGCGCCAGCAATGCGGCCACGGCGCGCAGATACACCTCGGTCTTGCCGCTGCCCGTGCTGCCGAACAGCAGGAAGGGTCCCGCTTCGGTCTCGAAGCGGGCGAGGGCGTCGCTCTGCTCGGCCGAGAGCGCGATGGCGTTGGCCGCGGTGTCGGCCACCACCTCCGCGCGGGCCGCCGTCTTGCGCTTGAGCCGGCGGGCCAGTTGCACGCTGCTGAGGTCGCGCAACTGGGGCGGCAAAGCCGCCAACGCCACTTCGCCGAGCGAGCGCTGGTAGTAACGGGCGGCGAACGCCACCAGATCGCGCCACGCCTCACCGAGCGGCGCCAGCGCATCGAGCGCGGCGCCCACGGGCTTGAGCGCCATCGCGGTTTCGGTTTCCGTCTCGGGCGTGCTTTGCCAAACGACGCCCAGCACTTCGCGCGCGCCCAGCGGAACGCGCAAAAGGGTGCCGGCGGGCAACGGATCGTTGCCGGCGTAACTCAACAAATCGCCCAGCGCGCTGTGCGCCGGGGTTTGAACGGCGACGTCGATTCGCCAGTTCATGGGAGGCGCTGGCTGCGGTCGGTTGTTGATGTGGAGTCGAACAAAACGGCTTAAGTTGTTGATTTGACTGTGGTTTGCAGTTCATCCAGAGAATGTGTGGATAACTTTGTTGATATCCCAGCCCGACACGCTCCGAAGGCCCGCAAATCAAGGCATCCGCTGGATTGCCCGCAAAAAAAGCAAAATCTGAAATCCATATAAATCAACGACTTAGCAGCGCTATCGCTTTGGTAGCACGGGCCGCTGCCTGAAAGATGATTTTCCGCACCGCAGCAAGCGTTTTGTGCATAAGTCAATCCCGGGTCGTCGTTTTCGGGGGTTGACAAGGGTCGGTGTGTTGTTGTTATTTACAACCGCTCACACGCTCACGCCACAGTGCGCAGCGCGCGCGATTGCTGGTGAACCGCTGCAACCAAATGGGCTACATGGTCGGGCGGGGTGAACTGGCTGATGCCGTGGCCGAGGTTGAAGATGTGGGTCGGGCCGGTCGTCGTTTTGTCGGTGTGTGGCGCGCCGAAAGCCCGAAGCACCTTCGCCACTTCGGTTTCGATCTGCGCCTGCGGCGCGAACAGCACGTTGGGATCGATGTTGCCCTGCAGCGCCTTCGCGCCGGCGCCGTTTTCCGCCACGAGCGCGCGGGCGCGGCCGAGGTTCACCGTCCAGTCGACGCCGAGCACTTCGCAGTCGAGTCCGCGCATCGCGTCGAGCCACAGGCCGCCGCCCTTGGTGAAGACGATGCGCGGCACCGGAACGCCATCGGCGCCGCCGCGCTTCAGGCCCGCCAGGACGCGCGTGGTGTAGGCCAGGCTGAATTCCTGGAACGCGCCATCCGCCAGCACACCACCCCAGGAATCGAAAATCATCACGGCCTGCGCGCCGGCATCGATCTGGGCGTTGAGGTACGCGGCCACGGCGTCGGCGTTGATCGCCAGCAGGTGGTGCATCAGGTCGGGCCGGCTGTACATCAGCGACTTGACGCGCCGGTAGTCGCTCGAGCCGGCGCCTTCGACCATGTAGCAGGCGAGCGTCCACGGGCTGCCCGAAAAGCCGATGAGCGGGACCCGACCATCGAGCGCGCGACGGATCGAGGTGACCGCATCGAATACATATTTGAGCTTGTTGAGGTCGGGCGCCTCCAGCGCGTGGATCGCCGCCTCGTCGCGCACCGGCCGTGCGAAACGCGGGCCTTCGCCGGCCTCGAACGACAGGCCCAGGCCCATCGCGTCGGGCACGGTGAGGATGTCGGAAAACAGGATCGCCGCATCCAGCGGATAGCGCGCGAGCGGCTGCAGCGTGACCTCCGTTGCGTAGTCGACGTTGGTGGCCAGCCCCATGAAGCTGCCGGCTTTGGCGCGGGTCGCGACGTATTCGGGGAGATATCGGCCGGCCTGGCGCATCAGCCAGACGGGCGTGTGGTCGGTGGCCTGACGCCAACAGGCGCGCAGGAAAGTGTCGTTTTGGAGGGGTTGGAAGGACGCAGAAGGCATGCGGCGATTGTCGCAGGGGGCTCCGGCGCCCTCACGCCGTCCGCTACGCCGGTGCGCCGTAAGGTGTCGGCGTGCGCGCCTGGCGGCGGTACAGGATGAGCGTGGCGATCAGTCCGCAGATCGCCGCGGCCGTCATCCACAGGCCGGGCGCGCCCTTGTCGCCGGTCATCTCGATGAGGCCGGTGGCAATGGCCGGCGTGAAGCCGCCGAACACCGCGGTCGCCAGACTGTAGGCCAGCGAGAAGCCGGCGGTGCGCACGTGGACCGGCATCACTTCGGTGAGCGCCACGACCATCGCGCCGTTGTAGCTGGCGTACAGGAACGACAGCCACAGTTCGACCTCGAGCATGCGCACGAAGCTCGGCGCGCCGACCAGCCACTTGAGCGACGGGTACGCGGTGAGGATGGTCAGCACGGTGAAGACGATCAGGAGCGGCTTGCGCCCGACGCGATCCGACAGCGCGCCCATGACAGGCAGCCAGAAGAAATTGGAAATGGCCACGCACAGCGTGACCACCAGCGCATCGGTCGTGCTCAGGTGCAGCACGCTCTTGCCGAAGGTCGGCGTGTAGACGGTGATGAGGTAGAAGCTCACGGTCGTCATGGACACCAGCATCATCCCGGCGACCACGAGGCGCCAGTTCGAGACCATCGACTGGAAGATCTCTCGGGCATCGGGGCGGTGCTTGCGCGCCATGAACTCCTCGGTTTCCTGCAGCGAGCGGCGCAGGATGAATAGCACCGGCACGATCAGGCAGCCGACGAAGAACGGAATGCGCCAGTAGAAGTCGGCCACCTCGGCCGAGGTGAAGGTCACGTTGAGCCAGTAGCCGAGCGCCGCGGCCACGACGATCGCCACCTGCTGGCTGGCCGATTGCCACGCCACGTAGAAGCCCTTGTGGCCCGGCGTCGCCATCTCCGACAAATACACCGAGACGCCACCCAGCTCCACGCCCGCCGAAAAGCCCTGCAGCAAGCGGCCGACCAGCACCAGCAACGGTGCGGCGAGGCCGATCGTCGCGTAGCCCGGTACGCAGGCGATGAGCAGCGTGCCGAGCGCCATCAGCGCGAGCGTGACGATCAATCCCTGCCGGCGACCGACGCGGTCGATGTAGGCGCCCAGGAAGATCGCGCCGAGCGGGCGCATCAAGAAGCCTGCGCCGAAGGTCATGAAGGTCAGCATCAGCGAGGCGAACTCGTTGCCGGCCGGAAAGAACGCCTTCGAGATCTGCGTGGCGTAGAAGCCGAACAGGAAGAAGTCGAACATCTCCATGAAGTTGCCACCCGTCACGCGCAGGACGGTGGCGAACTTGGAGGAGGAAGCGGTGGGGGTCGTCCCTGGGGTCATGGGTGTGTCTCTTGTCGTTGGCTTGTCGCCAACGAGGCTAGACGGCCCGACCCGACCGGAGCCTGACCGCGGGGGTCAGGTGCTGCGGTCCTGCCTCAGGTCTTGTACTTGACCGAGCAGCCGTAGGGCTTGGTGGTGGCGGCAGAAATCGGCTTGCCGCCGAGCGCTTCGCCCAGCGCCTGCTTCACGTAATTGGTCGCGGCCGGAATGTCGGCAGGTCGCGCCGAGGCGATGCTGTCGATGCCGCCCGCGTACACCAGCGTGCCCTTGGGGTCGATGATGAAGATGTGCGGCGTGGTGCGCGCGCCGTAGGCCTGGCCGATCACGCCGTCTTCGTCCATCAGCATGGCAGTGGGCGCAGCGTCGTGCTCTTTCATCCAGCCGTCGAGCGCGGCCGGCTTCAGGTAGTCGCTCGCGGCACGCTCGGTGGAATTGATGGCGAGCCACACCACGCCCTGGCCGGTCGCGGCTTTTTGCGTGGCCGGCATGTTGCCGCTTCCATAGTGCTTCTTCACGAAAGGACAACCGGGGTTGGTCCATTCGAGCACCACGAACTTGCCGGCGAAGTCGGAGAGCTTGTGCGGCTGGCCGCGCGTGTCGACGGCGACGAAATCGGGCGCGCGCTGGCCGACGGCCGGGGCGGCGTTGGCGTTCGCGCCCATCAGAAAGGTGGCGCCGAGCGCCACCGCAGCGGCCATCACGGCGCGGCGCGAGGCGCGGTCGAGGGCGGCGCGGGCGCTGCGAGCGGCCCGGAGGGAACGCGATGCGGACGATGGCAAGGAAGGCATGGTCGGCGAATGCTCCACAAAAAATATGAACGGTGGCTGCAGCTTAGGACGGTTTTCTCGCCTGCTTGTGACAACCCGTATGGCAGCGAGGAATAGCGCGGGGCTACAACGCCGCGAGCGCGGCGCGCACGTCGTTCTTGCCCAGGATTTCCGTCAACACCACAGGCGCCTTGCCGGGCGCCTGCAACACATACACCGGCACGCCGTTGCGCCCGAGCGCGGCCAGCGCGGCGGTGATCGCCGGGTCGCGGCGCGTCCAGTCGGCCCGCAACATCGCCACGTTCTTGCCGTCGAAATCGGCGAGCACCTGCTTGTCTTCCAGCGTGCCCTTGTTGTACTGGCAGGTCACGCACCAGGCGGCGGTGAAGTCGATGAACACCGGTCGGCCCGAGGCCATCAGGTCGGTCGCCCGCTCGCTGGACCAGCGCTCCCACCGCGCATTGGCCGCGCCGGCCACGGTGGCGGGCTCCACGGTCTGCAGGACATTCCGGCCGATCGTGCCGGCGACGCCGACGGTCACGGCGAGCAGGAGGACGGCGACCACGCGCCTGGATTGGCCCTTGAGCGTGAACGACCACACCACGGCCGCCAGGCACACGAGCAGGGCGAGCAGCGCGCCGGCGCCGTCGATGCCGGCCTGCTGGCCGAGCACCCAGACCAGCCAGGCCACGGTCGCGAACATCGGGAAGGCGAGCAGGCGGCGCAGCGTTTCCATCCACGGGCCGGGCTTGGGGAGCAACAGGGCGATGGCCGGCACGAAGCCCGCCACCAGGTAGGGCAGCGCCATGCCGAAACCGAGCGCCGCGAACAGCAGCAGCGCCTGCGTGCCGGGCAGGCCGACGGCATAGCCCATCGAGGCACCCATGAAGGGCGCGGTGCAGGGCGAGGCGATCACCACGGCCAGCACGCCCGACAGGAAATCGTTCATCACCGGATGCTTCACCTGGGCCGTGCAAACCGATTGCGGCGCCATGCGCCTGAACTCGAACACGCCGGCGAGGTTGAGGCCGATCAGGGTGAAAAGGCCCGCCAGCACTGCGATCACCGCGGGCGACTGCAATTGAAAGCCCCAGCCGAGCCCGGCACCGGCCGCACGCAGCGCCAGCATGACGCCGCCGAGCGCGAGAAACGACAGCATCACGCCGCCGGTGTAGGCGAGCCCGGCGCGGCGATGCGTGCCGTGGTCGCCGGCCTGGCGCGCGAAGGCCAGCACCTTGATCGCGAGGATCGGGAACACGCAGGGCATCAGGTTGAGCAACAGCCCGCCAAGAAACGCGCCCAGCAGTGCCATGACAAAGGTGGTGGACGAACCCGCCGCCATCACCGGGGTGGCCGCAGCCCGGGCCGCATCTGCGGCCAGAACGTTCGCGAGTGCAGGCGAGAGCGTGGCGCGCGGCGCGACCGGCGGCCACGGGCCTTGCACCGGCGCTTCGGCGCGCCAGGCAAAGGGCTGGCCCGCAGTCCGGTCGCCGGCTGCCAGCGCGACGACCACTGCCATCGTGTCGGGGCTCTCTGAGCGCTGCTCGGCGAGCGGCAAGGTTCCGATCCAGGTGCCGCCATCCCAACGTTGCGTCCAGTCCTTGCCGTCCACCGCGGCGTTGTGGATCACTTCGCCGGTTTCGGGGAAGAAGGCGAGCTTCTTGTTCTGCGCCGCGGCGGGCAGGCCAGCCAGCGTCACCTCGATCGTCTGCCCGCGCACAGAGACCGCGCCAGGGCGCGTCAGTGCAGCCGGCTGTGCGGCGAGCGAGGCGTCGAAATCGACCTTGTGCAGCGCGGTCGAGCCCTGCACCGGCAGCTTGAGCGAGAAGTCGCCCTCTTCGGGGATGCATTCCTTGCGACACACCAGCCAGGTGGCGTGCAGCTTGATCTCGACTTCGGGGTTGCCCGCCAACGCGACGGCCGGCTTGAAATCCGGCGTGATCGTGAGCGGAACCGGCAGCAGCACCGTGCCTTCGTAGCCGTAGTTGGCGAGTGTGCCGACCGGAATCTTCTGCGGCACCGGCCAGGCGATATTGCCGGCCGTCACGCCGGCCGGCAGCGTCAGCGCCAGCTCGGTGGGCAAGCCGGAATCACCGGCGTTCTTCCAGTAGGTGTGCCACTCGGGCTGGTGCGCGATTTGCAGGCCGACCCACACCGGCGCACCGGGCACGACCCCGTCGGGGGCCTGTGCGACCAACTCGGCGCGCACATGCGGCGTCGTCACCACCGCCCCGGTTTTCGACGTCAACTGCGCCGCAGCCGGCATGCAGGCTGCAAAAGAAGCTATCAAAAACGTAGCAAGAGGGAGGCGAAAGGAAAGCATTCGATCAGTCGGAGCGTGCTGCACGCTGGCAAGTTCCGGGCACTGGCCCCGGCCGGGCACGAAACAGGGCGTGGGTCACCCGGCGATGGTAGCGGCGATGCATGACCGGGGTGTGCCCACGCCCGAAAGCGCCTGCAGCCGACAGGTACCAATGCCCCGACGCTGGATGATCGATCCAACAGGAGACTGCTTCATGAACCGACCGATCCTCACCGCGCTCGCCGCCGCCGCCTTCCTGGCGGGCTGCGGGGAAACCGCCAAACTGCCTGCCGAAGCCACCATCGGCCCGGCGCCTCAGCTGGCCGCGCCCGACAAGCGAATGATCCCGACCGTCAACATCGCGCCCGCCGTCGGCTGGACCGACACCGCCGGCCCGACACCCGCCAACGGCCTCGCCGTGACGGCACTGGCGCGCGGACTCGACCATCCGCGCTGGGTCTACACGCTGCCCAACGGCGACGTGCTGGTCGCCGAAAGCAACAAGCCGCCCAAGCCGAAGGAGCCCAAGGATGGCGGCGATGGCCTCTTTGCACAGATCCGGAACAAGGTGATGGGCATGGTGATGGCGCGCGCCGGCGCTGGCGTGCCGAGCGCCAACCGCATCACGTTGCTGCGCGACGCCAATGGCGACGGCGTGGCCGAGATGAAACAGGTGTTCCTGCAGAACCTCACCTCGCCGTACGGCATGGTGCTGGTCGGCAACGAACTCTTCATCGCCAACGCCGATGCATTGGTGAAGGTGCCCTACACCGAGGGGCAGACCAGCATCGCGACGCCGCCCACTGTGGTCACCGACCTGCCGGCCGGCATCAACCACCATTGGACCAAGAACGTCGCTGCCAATCGCGAGGGCACCAAGCTCTACGTCACGGTCGGTTCCAACAGCAACATCGGCGAGAACGGGATGGCCGCCGAAGAAGGCCGCGCGGCGATTTGGGAAGTCGACGTGAAGTCGGGGGCCAAGCGACTCTTCGCGAGTGGACTGCGCAACCCGAACGGCCTCGGCTTCGACCCCGATACGCAGGTGCTGTGGACGGTGGTGAACGAGCGCGACGAGATCGGAAGCGACCTCGTGCCCGACTACCTCACCTCGGTGAAGGACGGCGCGTTCTACGGCTGGCCCTGGAGCTACTACGGCGGCCACGTCGACGGCCGGGTGAATCCGCAGCGTCCGGACATGGTCGCCAAGGCGATCCCGCCCGACTACGCGCTCGGCTCGCACGTGGCGCCGCTGGGCATGACCTTCTCCAGCGCGCGCGGCATGCCGCCCGAGCTCGCGAACGGCGTCTTCATCGGCGAGCACGGCTCATGGAACCGCAAGCCACTGTCGGGCTACAAGGTGGTGTTCGTGCCGTTCATCGGCGGCCGGCCCAGCGGGCCGCCGGTCGATGTGCTGACCGGTTTCCTGAACGCGGAGGAAAAGGCGCAGGGTCGCCCGGTCGGCGTGGCACTCGACAAATCCGGTGCACTGCTGGTGGCCGACGACGTCGGCAACGTGGTGTGGCGCGTCTCGAAGGCGCGCTGACGGTCGCCTGACGGACAAGGCGCCGTCAGAAACCCTCAAGCACGACCTTGCCTTGCGCCTTGCCGCTTTCGACCAGCGCGGCCACCTCGGCCACCTCGGCCAGCAGCTTGTCCTGCTCGGCCATGTCGGGCGTTTCGAAGCGCGAGCGAGTGAACATCAGTTTCCAGTGCAGCGAGAGGCACGTGGTCTTGAGCGGCATCACGTCGAGCGTCGGCATGTCGTCGATCACGCCGATCGCACCCTGGTGCTCGAGCGATCCGATGATCTGCGCGTAGTGCTGCGCCGTCCGCGTGAGGCTGGCGACGTAGTCGACCTCGCGCCATCCCGCAGCCTCCCGCTCTGGCCACGCCGAAGCGTTCGAAGAGCAGTTCCCAGGCGGTGATGGTGGTGAGCGGCAGGGCGGCGGCTTGCGCGTCGTCGAGGCTCTCCGGCGCCAGCGCGACGATGCGCTCGTCGACCGCGTGCAATTCGCTGTTGGCGCCGGGCCGGGTGATCGGGCCGGCGTAGTACACGCGGTCGCCGACGTTGAAGTGCTTCACCGCGCTGCCGATCGCCTCGACCGTGCCGACGGCGTCCCAGCCCAGCACCTTGGCCTGGCCGGCCTCGGGTGCCGCGTTCTTGCGCACCTTGGTGTCGACTGGATTCACCGAAATGGCTTTCACGCGCACCAGCAGGTCGCGGGCGCCGGGGTTGGGCGCGGGGAGTTCGATGTCTTGCAACGAGGCCGCGTCGTCCACCGGGCAGGTGTTGTAGAAGCCGATGGCTTTCGGGGCCGGATCCTTCGAAGGTGGGGCAGAACGGTAGGATGCCGGTCCGGCGTCGCGTGCCCTGGGGCTTCTCCCGGGCCCTCCCCGCGACCCGATTCCAGACCCCGAGTGCGCGCGGAACTTGCGTGCAGAAAATTCCATGAGCAAGTCACGATCCGCCACTTCTTCCACGCCGCACCTGCGCGTTTCCGCCAGCGGCATCCACGGCCTCGGCGCCTATGCCACGCGGCCCTTGCCGGCCGGCGCGTTTCTCGGCCTCTACGAAGGCCGGCGCTACACGCCCGCCCAGATCGCAGCCAAGACTTGGAACGACCAGCTGACCTACCTCTTCATGCTGTCGAACGACGAAACCATCGACGGCGCAAAGGGCGGCAACGCGACCCGCCACTTGAACCATTCGTGCGATCCGAACTGCGAAGCGGTCGAGGAATACGACGAGGCCGGCGAGCTGGTGCTGAAGTTCCAGACGCTCGTCGCCGTCGAAGCCGGCGACGAGTTGTTCATCGATTACGGCCTGACCGCCGACGACGGCTCGACCGCCGCCGACTACGTGTGTCACTGCGGCACCGAAAGCTGCCGCGGCACGATGCTGGCGCCCGTGGAAACCGTCGAATCAGGCGAGGCTGTCGGCCTGGCGCCTTGAGAACTGCACGCGCGCGGCCCGCGTGATCGCGACCACACACGGGTGCGTGATGCGCCGCTCGACCGAGATCGCGAAAAACTCTTCGAGCAATTCCGACGCCCGGCCCACCACCTCCACGCCGTACTGCGCGCAGGTTTCGTCTTCGAGCACGGTCGGCGTCATGAACACGCCGCGCCCCTCGCCGCCGAATGCCTTCAAGAGCGCGGCGTCGTCGAACTCGCCGATGAGCCGCGGGCGCAGTCCGTGTTCCGCGAGCCAGAGGTCCAGGCGCTGGCGCACCGCCGACGACGAACCCTGGATCAGCATGGGAGCGCCGTCCAGGCATTGCGGAAATGCACCTTTCAAGGATTCCTTCAGGCCTTTCGACGCGAAGAAGCTCATGGCGGTTGCGCCGAGCGGGTGGTTGAAGGCCTTCACGCTGGTCTGCTTGCCCATCGCCTCGTCGGCGATCACCAGGTCCAGTCGCTGCACCGACAGCTGGCCGAGCAGGTCGCGAAAGTTGCCTTCGTGGCAGATCAGCCGGACGGGCTCAGTGATGCCGAGCGCCGGCTCCAGCAGGCGATACGCGATCGACTTGGGCACCGCGTCCGCGATGCCGACGCGAAAGTTCAGCGTGCGGCCGCTCTCGCCGTGCCGGCCGAGCGCGCTTTCGAGTTCGGCGCCGAGCGAAAAGATCTGGTCGGCGTAGCTGAGCGCCGTGCGGCCTTCTGGCGTGAGCTCGACCCCGCGGCCGCTCTTCTGGAACAAATGGCAGCCCAGGCGTTCTTCGAGCAACTTGATCTGTCCCGACAGCGTTTGCGGCGTGATGTGCAACTGCTCGCTGGCACGCACGATGCCACCGGCCTTGGCTGCGGCCCAGAAATAGTGAAGGTGTTTGAAGTTCATGGGGCTTCGTAGGAGAGCAAGCCGCAATCGTACGTAAAATTCGAAGAGAAGTGGGTAAAAAATCGACTTTTCCCGAAGACTCGAAATGCATAAGGTGCGCTGGTCACCTAAGGAGATTCCATGAACGACACCACTTCCGTCTACAGCGCTGGCAACGCCGGCCTGCAGACCACCACCCAACGCAATCAGGTGCTTCGCAACACCTACTGGTTGCTCGCGTTGTCGATGCTGCCCACCGTGCTCGGCGCGTGGATCGGCGTCGAAACCGGCGTCGCCCGCATGCTGTCGCCGGGCATCGGAATGATCGTGTTCCTCGTCGGCGCGTTCGGCTTCATGTACGCGATCGAAAAGACCAAGAACTCCGCCGCCGGCGTGCCGGTGCTGCTCGCCTTCACCTTCTTCATGGGCCTGATGCTCTCGCGCCTGGTCGGCAGCGTGCTCGGGTTGGCCAACGGTGCCGGATTGATCATGACGGCCTTCGCCGGCACCGGCGCGATCTTCTTCGGCATGGCGACGCTGTCGTCGGTCATCAAGCGCGACCTGTCCTCGATGGGCAAGTGGCTCTTCATCGGCGTGATCATGTTGCTGGTCGCAGGCATCGCGAACTTCTTCATCCAGTCGAGCGCACTGATGATCACGCTGTCGGTGCTGGCCATCGGCATCTTCTCGGCCTTCATCCTGCATGACCTGAAGCGCGTCAAGGACGGCCTGGAAACCAACTACATCACCGCCACGCTCGGCGTGTACCTGAGCCTCTACAACGTCTTCTCGTCGTTGCTGGCGCTGCTGGGCATCGGCGGAGGCCGCGAAGAATGACGATGGGCACCGAAGAAACCCGCGCCGTCGTCACGCTGTGCCTGATGGCGGCGTTCGTCGATGGCGACAAGCACGAACGCGAGCGCGAGGAAATCAAGCGCATCGCCGAGGGACTGTCGAAAGACGGCGCGCTGCACATGCCGGCGCTTTACCAGGACGTGCTGATGAAGCGCGTGTCGCTGGCCGACGTGACCACGCAGCTGGCCAGCGCGGACGCGAAACGCCTGGCCTACGAAATGGCCGTGTGCGTGTGCGATGCCGATGGCGCGCATTCCGAGGCCGAGCGCGCTTTTCTCGCGGATGTCCGCAG
The DNA here is from genome assembly GCF_001577265.1 of Variovorax sp. PAMC 28711. Taxonomy (NCBI): domain Bacteria; kingdom Pseudomonadati; phylum Pseudomonadota; class Betaproteobacteria; order Burkholderiales; family Comamonadaceae; genus Variovorax; species Variovorax sp. PAMC 28711. The sequence continues at coordinate 2,661,791 of NZ_CP014517.1, forward strand.
TTCGCTGGGCCTCGACGCCGCGGCATCTGCGCAGTTCACCGAGCAGGCGCAGGCGCTCGCGACCGTTCCGCTCGCGACCGCCGGGCCGGCAGTCGATGAGGCCGATCTCGATCAGGCGATCCTCAACGCAGCCATCCTGAACGGCGCGCTCGAACTGCTGCCCGAGACGCTGTCGACCATGGCGATCATTCCGCTGCAGATGAAGTTGGTCTATCGCGTGGGCAAGGCCTATGGCTTCGAGCTCGATTCCGGCCACGTGAAGGATTTCGTCGCGACGGTCGGTGTCGGCCTCACTTCGCAATACCTCGAACAGGCAGGCCGCAAGCTGCTCGGTGGTTTGCTGGGTCGCGTCGGCGGCGGACTGCTCGGCGGGCTGGGCAAGCAGGCGGTCAGTTCGGGCATGAGCTTCGCGACGACCTATGCGCTCGGCCACGTGGCCAAGCGCTATTACGCCGGCGGCCGGAAGCTCTCGACGCAGATGCTGAAGGATGCCTACGCCAATGTGATGCAGGAGGCGCAGGGCATGCAGACGCGCTACCTGCCGCAGATGCAGGAAAAGGCTCGGACGATCGACGTCAAGCAAATCCTGTCGATGGTGCGGCGCTAGAAACGGCGCACCCCGAACGCAAAAATGGCCACCCGGAGGTGGCCATTTTTTTTATTCTGGAGCGGGATAAGAGACTCGAACTCTCGACCTCAACCTTGGCAAGGTTGCGCTCTACCAACTGAGCTAATCCCGCATGAAGCGGGTCGAATTATAGAGGGCAAAACGGACGCTTTTGCGCAGGCTCAGATCATCGGCGTCACGGCGCCGTCCATCGCGAGAATCGCGCCCGTCACGTAGCTGGCCCTGGGCGATGCGAGGAACACGACGGCGTTCGCGATTTCTTCCGGTGTCGCGATGCGGCCCAGCGGCAACTTCGCGGTGGCGCGCTGGAGCGCCTCGTCGGTGGCGATGCCCTGCATGCCGGCGTCGGCCTTCATGCCTTCCTGCAGCCGCGCGGTCAGCGTGAGGCCGGGGTTCACCGCGTTCACTCGCACGCCCTTGCCGGCATACGCTGCGGCCATGCCCGCGCTCACCAGCATCAGCGCCGCGTTGGCCGCGCCGCCGGGCATGTGGATCGGGCTCGCCACCTTGCCGCCCATGCCGATCACGTTGACGATCGCGCCGCGCCCGCGCGCGCCCATGCGCTTGACCACCGGATCGATCATGTGGATGTAGGTGAAGTATTTGGCCTCCATCGCCTCGTGCCATACCAGTGGCTCCAGCGCTTCGGGGGGCGTGCGTTTGGCGGCACCGGCCGAGTTGACGAGCACGTCGATCGGTCCGAAGTTCACCTCGGCCGCGTCGAGCGCTTCGACTGCGTCGCCGGGCAGCTTCAGGTCGGCGGTGTAGACGGCGATCCGCGCGCTGGTGTCCTCGCCCATCTGGGCGGTGAGCGTTTGCCGGGCGGCTTCGAGGTTGGCGCCGTCGCGCGACACGAGGCTCACGCGCGCGCCCTCGCGCAGGAAGCCGAGCGCGCAGGCCAGGCCGATGCCCTTGCTGCCGCCGGTGATGAGAACGTGCTGGTTGTCGAGTTGGAGGTTCATGCCGCGATTCAACCACCGCTCTAAGATTGCCGCATGACCGACGCCTCTGCTCCGCCCCGCCCGCACCGTCACTGGGCCGCCCTGACGACGCGCGACTTCGCGGCGCTCGATCCGGCCACCACGGTCGCGGTGCTGCCGCTCGGCGCGACCGAGCAACATGGCCCGCACCTGCCGCTCGGCGTCGACACGCTGCTGGCCGATGGCATCGTCGCCGCCGCGCTGCCGCTGTTGCCGGCCGATGCCTCGGTGCTGGTGCTGCCGACCCAGTCGATCGGTCTCAGCCCCGAGCACGCGCGCTTCGCGGGCACGCTCACGCTGTCGGCCGAAACGCTGATCCGCCTGTGGAAAGACATCGGCGCCGGCGTCGCGCGGGCGGGCGTGAAGAAGCTGGTGTTCTTCAACGCGCATGGCGGCCATGTCGGCGCGATGGACATCGTGGCGCGCGAGCTGCGAGAGGCGCACGACCTCATCGTCTACAGCGTGAGCTGGTTCAACCTGCCGCTCGGGGAGGCGGGGGCGCAGTTCGATGCAGACGAGCACCGCTTTGGCGTGCATGCGGGCGACATCGAAACCTCGATGGTGCTGGCGCTGCAGCCGGCACTGGTGCGCATGGACGCCGCGCAAGACTTCACGTCGGCCTCGCAGCAGCGTGCAGTCGATTTCGCGTTGCTGGGCAACGGCAAGAGCGCCAAGCTCGGCTGGGCCATGCAGGACTACAACGCCGAGGGTGCCGCCGGAAACGCCGCTGCAGCCACGGCCGGCAAGGGCCGTGCGGTGATCGACGAAGCCGCCCGGCAGCTCGCCTTGCTGCTGGCCGAAGTCGCGCGGCTGCCCCTCAGCACCCTTGGAAAGGACCCTCGATGAACACCCGACCCTCCCGCAAACTTTCCGCCCGACTGGCGCTTGCGGTTCCGCTCTCGCTCTTGCTGGGCGTCGCAGCGCCGGCCGCTCTGGCCGACACGATCAAGGTGCTCACGTCCGGCGCGTTCAAGCAGGTGGTGCTGGCATTCGTGCCGGCCTTCGAGGCGGGCAGCGGCCACAAGGTCGAGGTGGCCGAAGGCACGGCGGGCGCCTTGCAGAAGCGCGTCGATGGCGGTGAACCGTTCGATGTGGTGGTCATTACGCCGCCGGTGCTCAAGCAATATGCCGAGCAGGGCAAGGTGGTGCCGGCGAGCGTCGTGACGCTGGCCCGGGTCGGGGCGGGCGTCGGGATGAAGGCCGGCACGCCGTTACCCGAGATCCTCACGGTCGAGCAGTTCCGCCAGACCGTGTTGAACGCACGCGCCGTGGCCTACATCGATCCTGCGGCGGGCGGTTCGAGTGGCATCTACCTGCAGGGTCTGTTCGAGCGGCTCGGCATCGCGCCGCAGGTGGCCGCCAAGGCCGTGCTGGTGAAGGGTGGCTATTCGGCAGCGCGCATCGTCAGCGGCGAGGCCGACCTGGCGATCCAGCAGATCAGCGAAATCCTGCCGGTGGCTGGCGTCACGCTGGTGGGTCCGTTGCCCGAAGAGATCCAGAACTACACGAGCTACGCGGGTGGCGTCGCCGCGACGTCGGCACATGCGTCCATTGCGCAGGCGTTTCTGTCCAGCATGAACGGTGCGGCCGCAGCGGACACGATCCGCGCCAAGGGCATGTTGCCGCCCTGACGAGGACGTCGCGAGTCAGCCTGCGGCAGGTGTCATGCCGGCCGGCGCCGCTTCGCTCTCGCCAATCCTGATCGAGCTGTCGGGTCGCTCGCAGGTGCCGATCAGCATTCCGCTCGCCACCGCGCGGGCACGCAGCGCATCGACCACTTCGTCGCGTCCCGGTGTTTCCGAGAACGCGTCGCCCGCCTTCAGTGCGAACAGCTGGAACGCATAGCGATGCACGCCGTGGCCAGGCGGCGGGTCGGGCGGAAGCCAGGCGGCCTGCAGATAGGAGTTGCGTCCGGTGTGCAGGCCGGTGCCCTCCTGGTCAGCGCTCGCGAGCGCGCCTTCGGCGATGCCGCCATCGCTCGGCGGCAGCGCCACCACGATGGCGTGGACCAGCGGCGACGGCGTTGGCGAATCGGCGTCTTCCACCAGCAGCACCAAAGTTGCGACATCGGCCGGCACGTTGCGCCATTGCACGGGTGGCGAGTGGCCGATACCGTCGGCGGTATAGCGCGACGGAATCGGCGCGTGGTCCGCGAAGGCGAGGCTGGAAACCTCGATGGCAGCGAGTCCGCTGCGCAGGCCCAGCGTGTTGAACACGAGGGCGTCGAGACCCGCGCGCACATCGTGCAGGGCGTGGCCGATCACATCAGGGAGTTTTTCAAGCATGGGACGGGTATATCCGGCCAACGCCCACCTCGACGTAGGACAACGCATGACAAGGCCTTCCAGCGCTTGAACCCAGAATAAAAAGAACTTCCCATTCAGCCCTTTCATGGTCACTTCTCTCTCGCCCTTTGTTGCCCCCGTGCAGCCACGCGCATCGACCGGCATCGCCGGTCTCGACAGTGTTCTGGGTGGGGGCCTCCCCCGGGGCCATCTCTATCTGCTCGAAGGTTCGCCGGGCGCCGGCAAGACCACGCTGGGCCTGCAGTTCCTGCTCGAAGCGCGCGCGCTCGGCGAGCGCGGCCTCTATGTGACGCTGTCGGAGACGGCGGACGAGCTGCGCATCGTGGCGGGCTCGCACGGCTGGTCGCTGGACGGCGTGGAGGTGTTCGAGCTGGTCACTGAAGAAGGGCTCAGCCCGTCGGCCGAGCAGTCGATCCTGTATCCGTCGGAGGTGGAGCTCGGCGAGACCACGCGCGGCGTGATGGCGGCGGTGGAGCGGCTCAACCCGAGCCGCGTGGTGTTCGACAGCCTCTCCGAAATGCGGCTGCTCGCGCAGGATCCGCTGCGTTACCGCCGGCAGATTCTCGCGTTGAAGCACTTCTTCGCGGCACGCGACTGCACCGTGCTGCTGCTCGACGACATGACGTCCAGCGGCGGCGACCTCCAGCTGCACAGCATCGCGCACGGCGTGCTCGGTCTCACCCAGGTGAGCGGCGCCTACGGGCCGGTGCGGCGCCATCTGCGCATCCTCAAGATGCGCGGCGTGAAGTACCGCGGCGGCGAGCACGACGTGCACCTGGACACCGGGGGCATCGAGGTCTTTCCGCGCCTCATCGCGTCGGAGCATCGGGCCGACTTCGAGCTGGTGTCGGTCAGCACCGGCAACGCCGCCTTCGATGCGGTGCTGGGGGGCGGCCTCACGCGCGGCAGCAACACCCTGTTCATCGGTCCGTCGGGGGTGGGAAAGACCACCTCGGCCATGTCGTGCGTGGTGGCCGCCCTGCAGCGCGGCGAAAACGCGTCCTACTACCTGTTCGACGAAGGCATCGGCACCTTGCTACAGCGCTGCGAAGCGCTCAACCTGCCGATCCGGCACTACATCGACAGTGGGCAACTTCAGGTGTTTCCGCTCGACCCGGCCGAGGTGTCGCCGGGCCGGTTTTCCAACATGGTCCGCGAGGCGGTGCAGGAAGGCGGGGCCCGAACCATTGTGATCGACAGCCTGAACGCCTACCTGCAGGCGATGCCGGGTGCGCAGTTCCTGCTGCTGCAGATGCACGAGTTGCTCGCCTTCCTGAACCAGCAGGGCATCGTGACGATGCTGGTGCTGGGCCAGCACGGGATCATCGGCGACGTGCGCAGCGACCTCGACCTGAGCTACCTGTCGGATTCGATCGTGCTGTTCCGTTTCTTCGAATCGCAGGGCCAGTTGTTGAAGGCGGTGTCGGTCGTGAAGAGCCGGACCCATCGCCACGAACTCACCATCCGCGAGTTCCGCCTCGGCGACGGTGGCGTCGAAGTCGGCCCCGCCCTCACCGATTTCCAGGGCGTGCTGGCCGGTGTGCCGTCGTACAGCGGCGGCATATCGCTGCTGGGCGCGACCAGCCTCGAGATGGCCTGAACGCATGGAGGGACGTGTACTGATTCATGCGCCGCGTGGCCGCGATGCCACGGTGGTCCAGAAGGTGCTCGGCAGCCGGAGTTTGGCCACGCTGGTCTGTGCTTCGGCCGACCAGATGCTGGCCAACCTCGACGAAGGCGCGGCCGCTGCGATCATGACCGAGGAATCATTGCTGCAGGTGCCCGAAGCACCGTTGAGCCTGTGGCTCACGCGCCAGCCGAGCTGGTCGGATTTTCCGTTCATCGTGCTGGCGTCGCGCGACGCCAACGGGCGCTCGCGCAAGGCACTGGCGCTGTTGCAGACACTCGGAAATGTGTTCGTGCTCGAGCGACCCGTGCATGCTGAAACGCTGGCGCGCGCCGCCGACGCGGCGGTGCGCGCCCGGCGGCGGCAGTACGCCACGCGGCTGCACTTGCAGCAGCTGGAAGACACGCGCGCCGAGGTCGAACGGCTCAACGGCGCGCTCGAAGAACGCATCGTGGCGCGCACCCGCGAGCTTGCGGGCGCCAACGACCGGCTGATGGCGGAGATCGCCGAACGCGAACGTGCGCAGGCGGCCTTGATCCAGGTGCAGAAGATGGAAGCGATCGGTCGCCTCACCGGTGGCATCGCGCACGACTTCAACAACCTGCTGCACGTGGTCAACATGAACCTCGACCTGGTGTCGCGTGTCGCCAGCGACGAAAAGGTGCTCGGCATCGCGGCGCGCGCCAAGGGGGCCGTCGGGCGGGGCGCGAAGCTCACGGGCCAGTTGCTGTCCTTTGCGCGCAACCAGTCGCTGCTGCCGCGGCTGACCGACGTCAATGTGCTGCTCGACGGCCTGCGCGAGCTGGTCGCGGTGTCGGTCGGGCCGGCGGTCACTGTCGACATCCGGCCATGCGACGAGCCGGCCTGGGCGGTGCTCGATGCCAACCAGCTAGAAATGGCGGTCCTCAACCTTGCAGTGAATGCGCGCGATGCCATGTCGGGCGGCGGGACGCTCTCCGTCGCGGTCAGCGTGGTCGGCACGGCGGGCGCGGATTTGCCGCCGGGCCCCTATGTTGCGGTCTCGGTGTCCGACACCGGCACCGGCATCCCGCTGCATCTGCTGTCGAAGGTGTTCGACCCGTTCTTCACCACCAAGCCGGTCGGCAGCGGCACCGGTCTTGGGCTGAGCCAGGTCTACGGCTTCGCGCAGCAGTCGGGCGGTGTCGCCACGGTGCGCAGCGAGGAAGGCCGTGGCACCGTGGTCGAGATGCGTTTCCCGGCTTCTTCGGAGCGCAACGACGGCCCCGACGCGGTCAGCGCCGACAGTCCGCAAGCGAGCGCGCAGCGCCAGAAGGTGCTGGTGATCGAAGACGACGCTGAAGTGCGGCGCGCGATCGTCGAGAGCTTGTCGATGCTGGGTTACGTGGTGAGCGAGGCCGCCAACGGTGCCACGGGCCTGGCGGCGCTGGCTCAGGAGATGCCCGACCTGCTGGTGGTCGACTACGCCATGCCTGACATGAACGGCGCCGAAGTGATTGATCGGGCGAGGGAACACGCCTCCGACATTCCGGTGATCCTGGCGACAGGCTACGCCGACATGGCGGAGGTCGGACGCGTGCTCGGCACCCAATCGATCCTCATCAAACCCTTCGACATTTCGACGCTGGCTGCGGCCGTTTCCAAAGCCCTACAGGCCCGGTAACCGCGGCCCCGGACCTCGGTAGGAAGCCGCCGTGTCGTCTGCGATCTGTCAGGTTTCACCCCTATCATGGGCCCCGGTTTTTCAAGCCTCTCCACTTAACTTTTCAGGGAACATCATGGGCATCATCTGGACCATCATCATCGGTTTCATCGTGGGTCTGGTCGCGCGCGCGGTCATGCCGGGCACGCAGAAGGCCGGCTTCATCATCACCACGCTGCTCGGCATCGCGGGCTCGCTGATCGCGACCTACCTCGGCCAGGCGATGGGCTGGTACGTGGCGGGTGCGGGCCCCGGCTTCATTGCCTCGGTCGTCGGCGCCGTCATTCTTTTGTTCGTGTACGGCCTGGTCGCTCGCAAGGCCTGATTGCCCCCCCCCGCAGGCCGCTGCGCATCAAAGTTCAGCTGTTGTGCACAAATTCACGCAGCCGACAGGCGCGTCGTGCGCAGGCTGTGCGTGGCAATCCGGCCCTGGCTCATGATCCATCTTTGTAAACGAATGTGTCTTTTGTTCGTTTGCGACGTTGTTCACGTGCCAACCGAAAGTCGACCATGCAGGCCACTCGAAGAGGATTCACCCGGACCGCCGCGGCGCTGGCGTTGCTCGGTTCGGCCGGGCTGATCGGTGCGCCGCTGCGCGCGCAGAGCGCCCGCCGAGCGGCCGCGGGCAAGCTGATCGTGGGGCAGTCGTACCCGATGACGGGTGCGGCCAACGAGATCGGTCTGGCCTTTGCCGCCGGCGCCAAACTGTTCATCGACGGCTGGAACGAGCGGGGCTCCGGCCCGACGCTGGAGTTGCGTCAGCTCGACGACGGCTACGACGCGACGCGCGCCAGGGCCAATGCCACCAAGCTGCTGGCCGACGGCGCCGACGTGCTGTTCGGCTTCGTGGGCACAGCCAGCAGCGCCGCGGCGTCGGAGGTTGCGCAGCAGCAGGGCGCGGCGTTTTTCGCCCCGTTCGCCGCGGCCGACGCGCTGCGCGACAAGATGCATCCCCATGTTTTCCACGTCCGCCCCAGCATGGCCGACGAAGCGTTCGCGATGCTCCGGCACTGCGGCATCCTCGGCCAGACGCGCATTGCCGTCGTGGCCGACGACGACGCCATGGGCCGGGCCGCGCTGCAGGCCATCCAGGACGCCGCGGCCGAACTGAAGATGGCGCCGCCGGTGGCTGCCGCCTTCGTCAAGCCCGGCGGCACCCAGGTGGCCGATGCCGTCGCGATGGTCGCCAAGGCGCAGCCGCAGACCGTGATCCAGGCTTCGCTGTCGCCGACCACCGCCGCCTTCGTGCGCGAGATGCGCAAGACGGGCTACGGCAGCGGCTTCATGACTTTTTCGGTGGTCGGCATCGACCCGCTCTACACCGCACTCGGCAAGGAAACCCGCGGCGTGGTGATCTCGCAGGTGGTGCCGTCTCCGCGCAGCAACGGCAACGTCGCGATCGTCAAGGAATACCTGGCCGCCGTGGGGGACTCCGACCAGACCGCGTCGTACGAAGGCCTCGAAGGTTTTATTGCCGCCAAGGCGCTGGCCGAAGCGGCGAAGCGCGCCGGCCCGACGGCCACCCGCGCCAGCCTCCAGAAGGCGATGGCCGGCATGGGTGCGTTCGATGTCGGCGGCTTCCGCATCAATCTGCGCCCGCCGCTGCACGACGCCGCGCGGGCGGTCGATCTGGTCTACATCACGGCCGAGGGCCGGGTCTTGCGCTGACCGGCGTGTTGGAAAACTGAGAGCATCGGGGCCCATGCGGTCTCCGAAGCCGGCGGCCAAGACGCCCCGTAGCCACCACTATCACGTGTATGTCGTCGCGCTCGACGACCGCGTGTGGAACAGCGCGCGCTTCCGGCGCGCCAATCCGGACCATGTGCTGGGCAAGCCCTTCGTGTATGTCGGTATGACGGGGCTCGACCCGGACGTGCGCTTCGACAAGCACAAGGCCGGCATCCAGGCCAATGTGTTCGTGCGGGACCACGGCGTCGGACTGCTGCCCGCGCTGTACGAGCGCTACAACCCCCAGCCCCACGCGGCGGCGCAATCGTTGGAAGTGGAACTCGCCATCCGGCTGAGGGCGCTGGGCTATGGGGTCTGGCAGGCCTGAGCTGGCCCGGCGCCACGCCAAATGGTCACGAGTAGGTGATCCAGTCTTCGTATGCCGGGCCGTCGAGGTGCGGCAGCGTGTTGTAGGTCACCAGCATGTGGCGCTTCGGCGTGAAGGCGAACTCGGTGACCGACGTGTTGCGAATGCGCAGGTTCAGCTCGATGGTTGTCTCCGCGCTGGTCCCCAGCACATGGCCGACGGCGGTGCTGATCGGCCCGCCGCTCGACACCACCAGCACCTTCGCGCCGTGGTGCGTGTCGCGCACATGGTCGAGCGCCGTGGTCACGCCTTCGAGGAAGCCGAGGTAGCTCGGCATGCCGACCGGCTCGGTCTTGCCCTGCATCCAGGCGGCCAGGCCGTCGCGCAGCAGCCGGAAGTGCTTGCGGTAGAGCTCGGGCGTGTCGGGTTTCGGCAGCTTTTCGGGATGGATCGTCGCGACGATGGCTTCGCTGTCGTACTCGTTCAGGCCCGGCCACGGCAGCACGTCGTCGCGCGTGAGCGCCAGGCCCTTTGCAATGCCTTCCCAGGTCTGGCGGTGGCGCTTGAGCGTGCCGGTGATGACGGCATCGAAGGTCATGCCGCGCTCGCGCCAGTACTCGCCGAGCCGCACCGCCTGGCGATGACCGAGTTCGCTGAGGTTGTCGTAGTCGGCCGCACCGAAGCTGGCCTGACCGTGTCGCACTAGATAGAGGGTTCCCATGCCGCGGATTCTGGCGAAAAGCGCCGAACGCTCTTGTCCCACGTGTGACGAATGCTATGTTTTCGATAGCACCAATGTGAACAATGATTGCCGAGCGGCGGAGTGCTTCATGTAACACTAAGCTACTCATTGCCGTCGGCAATTTGCTGTTTCTCAGGGAGTCGAAAAAATGAATACGTCGTTTCGCAGCGTCTGGAATCCTGCGTTGGCCGCCTGGGTGGCCGTGTCTGAAATTGCGCGCACGCGCGGCAAGTCCGTCTCCAGTGCCGCGGGCATCGTCGCCACGGCGCTGTGCCTGAGCGCCGCCCCGGCGCTCGCCGGCAGCGGGGGCCTCGGGGGACGCCCCGCAACGCCCACCACGCTCTTTGCCGGTGACGGCGGCGCGGACAACGTCGGCGGTGCCGGCGGCTTCAACGACGGCGTGACCAACGGCACTGGCGGTGCCGGCGGCAGCGCCGGCACCGCGGGCGCCAGCGAGGGCGGCGCGGGCACTCCGGGAACGTATCCGGCCGGCGTCGGCGCTTTGGGCGGCGCGGCAGGCACGGCCGCCGCACCCAACGGCCTGGCCGGTGGCGGCTTCGACGTCACCAACCCCGCGATCAACGGCTACGGCGGTGGCGGTGGCGGTGGTTTTTTCGGCGGCACGGGCGCCTCGGGCAGCAACACGACACCGCTGGTCGGCGGCAACGGCGGCGCCGGGGGCACGGGCATCCAGGCGGCGGGTGGCGGCGGTGCCGGCGGCTACGGCGTGGTGCTCGCGCCTGCGGTCACCCCATTCACCAACAGCAGCCAAGTCACCGGCGGCAATGGCGGCTCGGGCGGCGCGGCCTCCGCGCAGGCCGGCGGCGGCGGTGGCGGGGGCAGCGGGCTCTGGCAGACCGGGGGTGTGGTCGCCAACACCGGTTCCATCATCGGGGGCGCCGGCGGGCTGGGCGGGGCCGGCGGCAACGCCGTCAGCGGGCCGAGTGGCGGCGGAGGAGGCGGTGGCGGCGATGGGTTGTTGATCACGGGCGGTTCGCTCCGGAACGAGGCCGGGGGGTACATCGTCGGCGGGACGGGCGGGCGCGGTGGCGACGCCGGGCCCAACGTCGCCGGCGCCGGCCGGGCAGGCGCCGGTGGCAGCGGCGGCGATGGCGTGCGCGCGGTCGCCAACGGCGTGACGCTCGTCAATGAGGGTTCGCTCTTCGGCGGCGTGGGCGGTGGTGGCGGAAACGCCGCTGCCGGGGGGGTGGGCGCTGCCGGCGCCGGTGGCGTCGGCGTGCGTCTGGTGGGCGACAACAACGTTCTGGTGAACGCGTCGCTGATCGTTGGCGGCCAGTCGCGCACGAACGTGCGCGCCAACGCCGTCGACATCACAGGCGCGTCCAACACCGTCGAGCTTCGCTCCGGGCAGGCCTTCATTGGCGACGTGGTGGCCACAGGCGCGGGCAACGTGCTGGCACTGGGCGGCGATGTCAGTCCTGCGACGCCTTTCAGCGTGGCGCCGATCGGCACCGCGTTCCGGGGTTTCGCGGGTTTTGAGAAGACCGGCGAAAGCACCTGGACGCTCACCGGCACGACGACCGCGGTGACGCCCTGGACGGTGCGTGCCGGCGTCCTGCAGATCACCAACGACAGCAACCTCGGCGCGCCGACGGGCGGCCTCGCCTTCGACGGCGGAACGATCCGTCTCGTCGGCGCGCCGGCCGACTGGACCACGTCGCGCGCCGTGTCGGTGCGCGCGGGCGGCGGCACGCTCGACCTCGATCAGCAAAGCGCGACCTTCAACGGCGCGCTGTCGGGTCCGGGTGCTTTCACGGTCACGTCGAATACCGTGACGCCCGCCAACTTCGGCGGGGTGCTCACGCTCAACGCGGCGGGCACGCGCACTGGCATCACCACACTCAGCAACGGCGTGAACGTGAACGTGAACGTCACCGACGCGCTCGGCACGGGCGCCGTGGCCCTGGTCAACGGCTGGAACAAGCTGAACTTCAACGGTGCGGCAAGCGCTGGCGCAGTGGTCTACACCGTGGGCGGGCTGGATGCGAGCGAGTGGAACAACGGGATCACCTTCAACGATGCGTCCAGGGCCGGCACGGCGGTGTTCAACCTGCGCGGTGCCGACACCCTGACGTCGTTCAACACGATCGATTTCAAGGGCACGTCGAGCGCTGAAAGTGCACAAATCAACGGCCAGGGCGGCTTCGTCACCTTTGCCGACAACAGCACCGCGGGCGCCTCGACGCTGGTCAACGACAGCGCGGGTTACCTGATCTTCACGGACGCCGCCAGCGGCGGCACCGCGAGCATCACGAACAAGGGCGCCTCGCAGTTGCTGGTGTTCGGCGATGCGCAGCTCGCGACGGCACGCGTGTCGAACCTCGACACCTCGACGGTCGATATTTCGGGCGCCAATGCGGGCGTCGCGATCGGGTCGCTGCGCGGCGCGGGCGCGGTCTCGCTCGGTGCCAATGCGCTCACGCTCGGCGGCCTGAACCTGGACGACGCGATCTCGGGCGTGATCGATGGCTCCGGGGCGTTGCACAAAATCGGAACCGGGGCTTTGACCCTCTCGGGCGCCAACACCTACACCGGCGCCACCGACATTGCCGAAGGCACCCTGCGCGCCGGCGCGGCCAACACACTCAGCGCCGTCTCGGCCCACACCGTCGCTGCCGGCGCCACGCTCGACACCGCAGGCTTCAACCAGCGCATCGCGTCGCTCGCCAACAGTGGCACCGTCTCGCTGCTGAGTGCGACGCCGGGCTCGACGTTGACCGTCATCGGCGCGTACGTCGGCAACGGCGGCGTGCTGCGCCTGGGCACCGCGCTCGGCGACAGCGGCAGCCTGAGCGATCGCCTCGTGCTCGACGGCATTGCCGCCAGCGCGACCGGCCACACGACCGTGCAGATCACGAACGTTGGCGGTCTCGGTGCGCTCACCACCGGCGACGGCATCAGCGTCGTCACCGCGCAGAACGGTGCCACCACCGCGGCCAACGCGTTCACGCTGGCCGGTGGTCACGTCGACGCCGGCGCTTTCGAATACCGCCTGGTCGATGGCGACGCGGCGGGTGCCGGCGAAAGCTGGTTCCTGCGCTCGACCACGACGGTGGTGCCCGTGACGCCGGTCGTGCCGGTGGCTCCGGTCCCGCCTGTCACGCCGGAGAACCCGGCCGAGCCGGCGCCGCCCGCAGGCCCTGTGGCGGCTCCGGCACCGGCCATCGTTCGCCCCACTTACCGCGCCGAGGTGCCGATGGTCACGGCCCTGCCGTCGATCCTGCGCGAGGGCGACCTGGCCATGCTCTCCACGCTGCACCGCCGCGTCGGCGACCAAGGCGCAGTCGGCACCTCGGCCGTGCCCAACGCCACCCGCGCCTGGGGACGCCTCATCGGCGGCAACACGACGGTCACGCAAAGTGGCGCCACCGCCCCGGAGAGTCGCACCCGCATCGGCGGCTTCCAGACGGGGGTCGACCTCGTGGCCGACGACCGCTGGAACGCTGGCTTGTATGTGGGCAAGCTGCGCAGCGACGCCCGCGTCGACGGCGTGTACGGCCTGAACCTCTACAGCCGCTACGCCGGCAGCCTGCGCAGCGACACCGCGTACCTCGGCGGCTACGCGACCTATGCCAACGCGCAGGGCCAGTACGCCGACTTTGTCCTGCAGTACGGCCGGCACGACATCATTGGCACGTCGGTCAACCAGGTCGCCAGCAGCAGCGACGGCAAGAGCTTGAGCGCCTCGGCGGAAATCGGCCAGCGCTTTGCGATGGGCACCGATTGGGGCATCGAGCCGCAAGCCCAGCTGATCTACAACCGACAGAGCCTGGACACCCTCCGGATCGGCGGCTTGACCACCGTCGCGCTGGACACCGCCAACGCGGTCATCGGCCGCCTGGGCGTGCGCATCACCGGTGACTTCACGACCGGTATCGGCCGTCTGCAGCCCTACGGCCGCCTCAACCTGTGGCACGGCTTCAAGGGCGCCGACCAGACCACCTTCATCGGCGGCGCGGGTGCCACCGGCTTCGGCAACCGCATCGGCTACACCTCGGTGGAAGTGGCTGCGGGGGCCACACTGGCGGTGACGAACACGACCAGCGTCTACGGAGAACTGGGCAGCCTCACGCACGCGGGCGGTAGCGCGTCGAAGGTCAAATCTTCGGTGCAGGGCTCGGTGGGGGTGAAGCTCAGGTTCTGAGGGGAACTCGCAGCGGCGCGACAGATGGACCGCGCGGCCGTAACCATGCCGTTCGAGCGGTCCCGCGACGGGTTGCGGGCCAACTTCCCGATCGTTGTTTCAGCCTGAAAGTTCAAGCCACAGCGCCGGCAGCGCTTGTCCAGTGGGCGCGGAAGGCTATGTTTTTGATCGCAATAGACCCGATCGCGTCATGCGATGACCGCGTGCGTTTCCCATCCCGCCCGCTCCAAATCAACCAACAGGGCCTGTTGCTGCGCTGCCGTGCGCGGCAGCAGCGGCGGGCAGGTGCGCGCCCAGGCCGGGTCGTCGTAGCGCAAGGCCAGCGCGGCTTTCACGCTCGACACCAACGCCTCCCTCGCGAGGATGCCGCGCTGCGTCGCGGCCCGTGCGACCGCGCTGCGGCCGGCGGCGCTGCCTTGCTCACGCCAGGCGGTCTGCGCATCGGCCGCGGTGAGGTTGGTGGTGGCCGAGATGCAGCCGGCAAAGCCATCCTGGGTGGCGTCGGCCAGCGTGGCCTCCGAACTCGGAAACACGTCGAAGCCCGGAACTGCCTTCACGACCGCACGTGAATATTCCAGGTCGCCCGAGCTGTCTTTGACGCCGACCAGCAGACCGGCGTGGCGCGCGGCCAGTGCCGCCACCGTTTCCACGGGCCAGGGAACGCCCGTGTTCTGTGGGATGTGATACAGATACAGCGCCAGCTTGCCGGGCCGCAGGCGCGCGACGAGCGCGTCCACATAGGCGAGCAGCGCTGCGCCGTCCAGGCCAGGGTAGAAGAAAGGCGGCAGCACCAGCGCGCCGGCAAAGCCCAGATCGGCTGCGGCCTGCGTCAGCACGACGCTGTCGTCCAGCGCGCACACGCCGGTGCCGACCATGAAGCGCTCGAGCGGCAGCCCGGCGTCCTTCACGCCCTGCATCACGGCCAGCCGCTGCCGCACGCTGAACGAGGTGGCTTCGCCGGTCGTGCCCAGCAGGTTGATCGCATCGCAGCCGCCCTCGAGCAGGCCCCGCAGGTGCGGCATCAGTCGTGCGATGTCCGGCGAAAAATCGGGGTGGACGGGCGTGGCGGTGGCGGCGATGACGCCGCGCAGGCGAGGGGTGGTCATGAATGGGTGTCCGAAAGTGATGGGTCAGCGGGGCGGTCAGAAGCCGTAGAGCGAAGCGGGGTTGTCGACCAGCACGCGCTGTCGCGTGGCCGGGTCGGGGATCCAGCGGTGCAGCAGGTCGACCAGGTCGCCGGCCTGCGGCGTGGTCGCGGGTTGCTCGGTGTGCGGCCAGTCGCTGCCCCACAGGAGGCGATCGGGCCGGGCGGCCAGCAGCGTTGCAATGCGCGATGCCAAGTCGTCGTGCGGTGCCGGCAACGTGCTGACGCGATAGGGCGCGCTGAGCTTGACCCACACCCGGCCGGTGTCGAGCGCGGCGAGCAGCGGCTGCAGGCTGTCGCTCGGCGGCACGCGGCCCAGGTGGTCAATGACCAGCGGGACCTCGATACGTTGCAGCAACGACTGAAGTGCACCGGCGTTCGCGGCATCGAGCACCAGCTGCAATTGCAGATGCCACCCCCGCGCTTCGGCGCGCGCGCAAAGCCGGACCGCTGCATCCACGCTCAGTACCGCGGGGTTGACCAGGTTCAGTCGGATGCCGCGTACGCCGAGGGCATGCATGTCCGCGAGTTGCGCATCGCTGATGTCGGCTGCCGGTACCGCGATGCCGCGAAAGCAGGGCCCGCCTTCGCGCAGTGCATCCAGCAGCGCGCGGTTGTCCGTGCCGTACACGCTGGGCTGCACCAGTACCGCGCGTTCGATGCCGAGCGTGGCCATCACGCGGCGGTAGTCGGCGAGCAGGCTGACGTGGGGCGTGTAGCCGCGGCGCGCGTCCAGCGGGTAGTGCGCGGGCTGGCCGAACACATGCAGATGGGTATCGCAACTGTGCCGCGGCAGGCGCTGTTGCGGTGCTGACGGGGTCGTTGGCGGCGGGGCGCAGTCGGGTGTGGCCGGGGCCGCCATGTTCATTCGCGGGGGGCGCGGCCGGGCACGAGAAAGTCGAAGTCGCAGCCCTCGTCGGCCTGCAGCACGCTGCGGTGGAACAGCGCCGCATAGCCGCGGTCGGGCACGGCCGCTGCGCCGGCGGGCGGGGCCGAACCGGCAGCCTCGCGTCGGCGCGCCAGTTCCGCATCGTCGACCAAAAGATCGATGCGTCGCTTCAGCACATCCAGGGTGATGCGGTCGCCGTTCTGCACCAGGCCGAGCGGCCCGCCGGCGGCCGACTCCGGCGAGATGTGCAGCACGATGGTGCCGAAAGCGGTGCCGCTCATGCGCGCGTCGGAGATACGCACCATGTCCTTCACGCCCTGCATCGCGAGCTTGCGCGGAATCGGCAGGTAGCCAGCTTCAGGCATGCCCGGTGCGCCGCGCGGTCCGGCGTTGCGCAGCACCAGCACATCGTCTGCCGTCACGTCCAGGTCGGGATGGTCGATGCGGTGGGTCAGGTCTTCGACCGATTCGAACACTACCGCACGGCCGGTGTGCTGCATCAGCGTCGGCGACGCGGCCGACTGTTTGATGATCGCGCCGCGCGGTGCCAGGTTGCCTTGCAGCACGGCCATGCTGCCCATCGCCTTGATCGGCGCAGCGCGCGGGCGGATCACCGTCTGGCCGGGCACGTCTTCGGCGGTGGCCATGTAGTCGCGCAGCGTGCCGCCCATCACCGTCGGGGTGTCGAGGTCGAGCAGGTCTTCCAGCTCCTGCAGCAGGCGCGGTACGCCACCGGCCCAGTGAAAGTGCTCCATGTAGTGATCGCCCGAGGGCTTGAGGTCGACCAGCACCGGCACGTCGCGGCCCAGTTGGTCGAAGTCGTCCAGATCGATCTTCACGCCGAGCCGGCCGGCCGCGGCGGTCAGGTGGATCAGTCCGTTGGTCGAGCCACCGATGGCCTGCATGACCACCAGCGCATTGCGGAACGCGGCCTTCGTCATCAGCGCGGAGGGCTTGGGTCCCCCGTTTTTTGCCATGGCGGCAGCGAACATGCCACTCGCCTCGGCCGAGCGCAGCCGGTCGGCATGGGTGGCGGGGATCGTGGCCGAGCGCGGCAGCGCCAGGCCCATGGTCTCGACGATGCAGGCCATGGTGCTGGCGGTTCCCATCACCATGCAGGTGCCTGCCGTCGGTGCCAGCCGCTCGTTGATGAACTCGATCTGCTGCGCATCGATGCGCCCGCCCCGGTGTTCGCCCCAAAGGCGTCGGCAGTCGGTGCAGGCACCCAGCTGCTCACCTTTGTAGTGGCCCACGAGCATCGGACCGACCGGAACAATGATGGTGGGCACGTCTGCCGAAGCCGCCGCCATCATTTGCGCGGGAATCGTCTTGTCGCAGCCGCCGATGAGCACCACCGCGTCCATCGGCTGAGCGCGCACCATTTCCTCGGTGTCCATGGCCATCAGGTTGCGCAGGAACATGCTGGTCGGATGCGCGAAGGATTCGTGGATGGAGATGGTCGGGAACTCCATCGGCAGGGCCCCGGACAGCATCACGCCACGCTTGATCGCCTCCACCAGCTTGGGAACGTTGCCGTGGCACGCGTTGTAGTCGCTGAACGTGTTGGCGATGCCCACGATCGGGCGTGACAACGCATCGTCCGACAAGCCCATCGCCTTGATGAAAGCCTTGCGCAGGAAAAGCGAAAAATCCGGGTCGCCGTAGGAGGTCAATCCTTTGCGCATGCCTTGGGTCATGGGAGGTCCTGTGAACGAGTCTGCGGTCCGGAATGGAGCGCTGCGATCGGCAAAGTATCAATAATCGGAAGAACATCGTCAATAATTAAAGCGGGCAATTTCGCTTTTTCAGGGGAAAACCCTCAAACACCGTCGCCTCAACAGTCAATAATATTGACAATGTGCCGCGCATGGAAGCCTTTCTTGTCGGCGCGACCGGTTCGAACCGGACCCCACTACAGGAGATACACATGACGGTTTTCCCTCGCGCCATGGCCTCGTCAGGCTTGCGTACCGCCCGCCGGGCCGCCGGGGCGATCGCCTTGGCCGGCACCGCGTTGGCATGGGTCGGCACGCCCGCCATCGCGCAACAGCAAACGCTCACGATGTGGAGCCACTGGCCCGACGAGGCCTCCAAACGCGGCTTCATCGAAGAGCGCGTCAAGCAGTTCGAAGCGGCCACGCCACAGTGCAAGGTCAATCTGCAGTTCGTGCAGAAGGCCGACCTCTACACCTCGGTCAAAACCTCGGTGCGCACGGGCCAGGCGCCCGACATCTTCTGGCTCGAGCCGGACGAGATCGCCTTTGCGAAGAGCGGTTATCTCGAGCCGCTCGACAACTACATCAACCTGGCCAACCTGGAAGACTGGGCCCGCCGCTCCTGGACCTGGAATGGCAAGGTGTACGCCGTGCCGCAAGAGGCCTATTCCGTCGAGCTCTACTACAACCGCGATCTCATGAAAAAGATCGGCGTGACGCCGCCGGCCAGCATGCAGATGACGCAGGCGCAGTTCACCGACATGGTCAAGCGCTCGGCTGCCGCCGGCATCACGCCGACTGCCACCGGCGTGGGCGACCGCCCGTATCCCGGTGCCTATTTCCTGCAGGAAGTGCTGCTGCGCAAGCTGGGCACCGACGACTACGAGAAGCTCCTGACCGGCAAGCTGAGCTTCCAGGACCCGCGCGTGACGGAGGCGATGACCTGGGTCAAGCAACTGGTCGATGCCGGCATGTTTCCCAAGAGCATGGCCACCATGAAGCTGGGCGAGTCGCACTATTACTTCCACACCAACCCGGGCGCGCTGATGTTCCCGATCGCCAGCTGGTACACCGGCCGCGCGTTCGTGGCGCCCGAGAAGGGCGGCCAGCCCAAGGACTTCGCGCTCGGCCTCATGAAGTACCCCGCGATGGACGGCAGCAAGTGCCCCGAGTGCAAGACGCTCGCGGTCGGCGGCAGCTACGTCATGTATTCGCGCAGCAAGAACAAGGAGTGCGCGGGCAAGATGCTCTCGTCGCTGGCCACCGTGGAGAACGGCAACAAGTGGATGGAGGGCGTCCTGTTGCAGACCGGCGTCAAGACCGATCCGTCGCGCATCACCAGCATCTATGCCCCTTATTTCAAGGAACTGCAGGAGCGCAGTGCGGGCTCCAAGTACTTCATCGGCACGCCGCTGCACTACATGAGCGGCAAGTGCGGCGACACCTTTGCGCAAGTGCTCAACCGGGCGTTCCCCGGCGGCCTGATGAGCGTGAGCGAAGCGGCGACCCAGATGGATGCGGCCTGCAAGGCCGCGACCTGAAGCGGCAGCGCAGCAGGGAGTGGCCGACGTGAGCGATCCTTCTTCTTCAGGCGTCGTGGCGTCGATGCGCCGCACGCTGGCCACCTGGTTCGCCGCGCCCGAGGCCGACTCGCGGCGCGCGTCGCTGCCCACGGTGATGCTGTTCCTGGCGCCGGCGTTGATCGTCTACGCGGCACTGACGGCCTACCCGGTGCTGCGCACTTTCTACAACAGCTTCTTCAACGTCGCCGACCTCGCGTCGTCGGAGTTCGTCGGCTGGGCGCACTACGCCGAGGTGTTCAAGGACAAGACCTTCTGGGCGGCGGTGCGCAACACCGCCATCTGGTCGGTCATCGGCCCGATCCTGGACGTGGTGGTCGGTTTGCTCCTGGCGCTCTGCCTCTACGCGGGCGTGCCCTTCTCGCGCTTCCTGCGGGTGGCCTGGTTCACGCCGGTGCTGTTGTCGTATGTGGTGGTCGGGATCATGTGGGTGTGGATCTACAACTACGACTGGGGCGTGGTCAACGGCATGTTGCGCGCCATGGGGCTGGAAAGCTGGGCCCAAGCCTGGTTGGGTGACCCGCGCTTTGCGCTCGGCTCGCTGATCGTCACGCATGCCTGGAAGTGGGCGGGCTTCAACATGGTGGTGTGCCTGGCGGCCTTGCACTCGCTGCCTTCGGAAGTGCTCGAAGCCGCGGAACTCGACAACTGCGGCTGGTGGCACAAGCTCACCGACATCATCGTGCCGATGCTGTGGCCCACGCTGCTCAACCTCTACATCCTGGCCTTCATCGGCAAGATGAAAGTGTTCGACCTGGTCTGGATCATGACCGAGGGCGGGCCCGTGTGGTCGACCGAAACGGTCTCGACCTATGTCTACAAGCGCGCCTTCAACTGGAACACCTTCGACCTCGGCTATCCCTCGGCCATCGCGGTCGTGTGGTTCTTCGTGGTGGTCGGCTTCGTCGTGTTCTTCAACGTGTTGTTCCGTCGCCGCGAGCGCATGGAGTACTGAGCCCCATGACCGCATCCACTGCACACGCGCCCGCACTGGTCGCGCACCGCGACTCGATCGCCACCACGCTCTCGCGCATGCTGCGCAACGGCGGCCTCATGGCCGGCGTGGTGCTCTACACGCTGTATTCGGCGCTGCCCTTTCTCTGGATCGGGACGATGTCGGTGCGCACCACATCGGAGATCAGCGCCAACCACTTCGCCTGGCCTGAAACCTTCCACTGGGACAAGTTCCGCGTTGCGTGGGTGGACTCCAACTTTGCGCAGTATTTCTGGAACAGCACCTTGATCGTGGTGTCGGCGGTGGCCATCGTCACGCTGCTCGGCGCGGCCGCGGCACATTGCCTGGCGCGCTACAACTTTCGCGGCAACCGGCTGGTCTATTTCATCCTGTTCAGCTCGATTGTCTTTCCGCCGCAGATCATCCTGATCTCGCTGTTCCAGGTGCTGGTGGAGTACGACCTCTACAACTCGCGCCTCGGACTGATGATCGTGTACGTGAGCCTTCAGTTGCCGTTGACGGTGTACCTGCTCGAAGGCTTTTTCGCGCGCATCCCGCAGGACCTGTTCGACGCGGCCAAGATGGACGGCTACTCCGACTTCGAGATCTTCTGGCGCATCGTGCTCCCGGTGGGCATGCCCGCCATCGCGACCACCATCATCCTGAACTTCATCCAGCTGTGGAACGAGTTCCTGTTCGCCGTGGTGTTGCTGAGCGACCCGAGCTCGCGCACGCTGCCCATCGGCATCCGTGCCTACATGGGCGACTACTTCCAGGACATCGGGATGATCGCCACGGGGATGATGATCGCGGTCATTCCGGTGGTGGTGCTCTACGCCTTCTTCTCCGAGAAGCTCATCCAGGGCATGACGGCCGGCGCCGTCAAGTAAGCGCCGCGCCTGACCTCTCCCACCCATTCATCGACCGGAACACACCGTGGCAGCTGTCCATCTTCAGAACATTTTCAAGCGCTACAAGGGAACCACGCAGCCCGCCGTCGACGACGTCTCGCTGTCCGTGCTGGACGGCGAATTCATGGTGCTGCTCGGCCCGTCGGGCTGCGGCAAGTCGACCACGCTGCGGATGATCGCGGGGCTGGAGTCGATCAGCGACGGTTCGCTGGCCATCGACACCCGCAAGGTCAACGAGGTGCCCGCGAAGGACCGCGACATCGCGATGGTGTTCCAGTCGTATGCGCTCTATCCGCACATGACGGTGGCCGACAACCTTTCCTTCGGCCTGCGCCGCCGCAAGGTCGACAACCAGCAAATCGCCGCGCGCGTGAAGTCGGCGGCCGACATCCTGGGCCTGAACGAGTTGCTGGCGCGCAAGCCGGCGGCGCTGTCGGGCGGACAGCGCCAGCGCGTGGCGCTGGGCCGCGCGATCGTGCGGGAGCCCAAGGTGTTCCTTTTCGACGAGCCGCTGTCGAACCTCGACGCGGCCTTGCGGGTGAACACGCGCAACGAACTGGTGCGGCTGCACCACCGGCTCGGTGCCACCATGATCTACGTGACTCACGACCAGGTCGAGGCCATGACGATGGGCCAGCGCATCTGCGTCATGAACAAGGGCAAGGTCGCGCAGGTCGGCAAACCGCTCGATGTGTACCGCGCACCGGCCGATGCGTTCGTCGCCCGCTTTCTTGGCAACCCGCCGATGAACATCCTCAAGGCCTGCATCGCTCAGCGTGATGGCCGGCGCGTTGCCGCGCTGGGCGGCACCGAGTTGCCGCTGGTGCGCTGGGCCGATGCTGCCCTGCCACCGGCCGGTGATCTGTTGGTCGGCATCCGGCCCGAAGAGCTGCAATTGCACGAAGCACGCGACGACAGCGCCACCCTGCGCGGCGTGGTCTCGGCCATCGAACCGCTGGGCGCCGAGACCCTGCTCATGGTGTCGCTCGACGATGGTGCGGGCGACGTGATGGCGCGGCTGCACCGCGATGTCAGCGGCCGCATCGGCGACCGCGTGGGCCTGAGCGTGCCGAACGAGGCGCTCTACCTGTTCGACGCGCTCACCGAAAAGGCGATCCCCGCGGCCGACGTGCGCAAGCCATGACGACGCCGTTGCGCATCGGTCTGGTCGGTGCGGGCTGGGTCACCGCGCACCACCTTGCGGGTTGGCGCGCGTTGGAAGCGCGGGCCACTGTGGTGGCGATTGCAGACCCGAACCGTGATCACGCCCAGGCGCGCGCCCGCGAGCACGGCATCGGCCAGGTGTTCGAGAGTGCAGAAGCCATGTTCGATGCGATGCGGCTGGATGCGGTGGACGTCGCAGCCCCACGCGAATTCCACGCCGCCATCGTGCGCGAGGCGGCACGCCGCGGCCTGGCGGTGTTGTGCCAGAAGCCGTTGGCGCCCACGCTGGCAGAAGCCCGCGCGCTGGCCGACGAGGTGGCGCCGCAATGTCGCCTCATGGTTCACGAGAACTGGCGCTTTCGTCCGTACTACCGCGACCTCGCGGCGTGGCTGGGCGAGGGCCGTATCGGCGATGTGGTGCAGGCCAGCATGACGCTGCTGACCTCCGGTTTGCTGCCGGACGCCACGGGCCGATTGCCCGCGCTGGAGCGCCAACCCTTTATTGCCAGCCTCGACCGCGCGCTGGTGATGGAGATCCTCATCCACCACATCGACACGTTGCGCTACCTGCTGGGCGAGCTGACGCTGGTGCATGCGCGGCTCGGCCATGCGAGCCCGGCGATGCGCGGCGAAGACCGCGCGTTCTTGTCGTTCGAGACCGCATCGCAGGCACCGGTCGCGCTGCTCGCCAACCTGTCGGTGCATGGCCGCCCCGCGGCCCAGGCAGACCGCCTGACGCTGGTCGGCACCACCGGCACCATCGAGCTCGAGGGCGACACGCTGCGCTGCTTCGGCGCGCGGCCTGCCGAGCTACGATATGACATGCCCGCCTGCTACTTGGCGTCCTATGCCGCGACGATTTCGCATTTTGTCGATTGCGTGCAGAGCGGACGCGGTTTCGAGACGGAGCCCGCCGACAACCTGCGCACGCTGGCGCTCGTGGAGGCTGCTTACCAACGTGGGGGGATTGAAAAGAATTGACGACCGAAGTGCTTCTCGACGAACCGCTGGGCGCGGCCACTGCGGCGGCCCATGCCGAGCCGGCCGACATTGCCAAGGTGCTGGGCGAAGACATCATCTTCGGGCGACTCGCTCCCGGTGCGCGTCTGACCGAAGACACGCTGATTGCGCGCTTCAACGTCACCCGCCATTTCGTGCGCGCGGCGCTGGCCGAGCTGGAGCGCACCGGCATCGTGGTGCGCGAGAAAAACAAGGGCGTTGCGGTGCGCTCGCTGACCCCGCGAGAGGTCGGCCAGATCTACGAGGTGCGCGAGCTGCTGCAGCGCCAGGCCGCGCTGCGCATCCCGCTGCCGGCCTCGCCCGCCGTGATCGCGGAACTGGAGCGGCTGCATGCCCAATACCGTGACCATCTGCAGGCTCGCAACTTCACCGGCGTGCACGAGGCCAACGATGCATTCCATCTGACGATGTTCGCCGCATGCGGCAATCCTTACCTGGTGGAATCGATCAAGCACTACATGTGGCAGAGCCTCCCGGTGCGCGCCAAGAAGACCGCCGACTATGCGCATGCCGAGGCCTCGGAGCGCGATCACTTCATGATCATCCAGCTGCTCAAGGGCACCGACAGTTGGGCGCTCGCGCAGCTGTGCGTCGAACATTTGCAGGGGGCGAAGAACGATTATTTGCGCAAGATCGCGCTGGCGTCGGACGCGTACTAGTTTAAGGATTCTGCGAGCCAAAAGTGGCTGCAACGCCCGCCAGCCGGCGCGAACAGCTATCGTTTTTGTAGCACTTCACCGAACATCGCGGCGTCGACGTTGCCGCCGCTCACGCTGATGCCGACGGTTTTTCCCCGCCAGCGTTCGCGCTGTTGCGTGGCAGCGGCCAGCGCCGCGGCGCCGGCGCCTTCGGCCACGTTGTGCGTGTCGGTGAAGAGCACGCGCATCGCTTCGGCCACCTCGGCGTCGCTCACCATCACCACGTCATCGGCTTCGCGCCGGATCATCTCCAGCGCCTCCGGCACGGGCGTGCGGCAGGCCATGCCGTCGGCCAGCACGGTGCTCACGGGCGACTCCACCACATGGCCTGCGAGGAAGGAATCGCGGTAGGCGGTCGCGTGCGCCGACACCACGCCGATCAGCTTCGTCTTCACGCCCACATGCGCGCGCGCCGCCGCAGCGCCGGCAAAGCCCGAGCCCAGGCCGATGGGCACGAACAGCACGTCGGGCGCGTTGTCCTTCAGTGCGTCGAAAAACTCGACGTACGCCGTCGCGACGCCACGCACCAGGTCGCGGTGAAACGATGGAATGCGATGCAACCCGTCGCGCTCGGCCAGCCGTGCGGCGTGTTCGCTGGCCGTCTGGAATTCGTCGCCGTGCTCGATCAGCGTGACGCCGAGTGCGCGCATCGCGGCGTTCTTTTCGACCGAGTTGCCGTGCGGCACCACGACGGTGGCGGCCAGCCCGTGGCGTCGCGCGGCGAAGCCGACCGATTGCCCATGGTTGCCGCGTGTGGCGCTCACCACGTGTCGCACTTCGGGATGCGCCGTTGCAAGCATCTCGAAGTAGGTGAGCCCACCGCGGATCTTGAAGGCGCCGGCCGGCGTGTGGTTCTCGTGTTTGGCCCACACCGTGGCGCCGAGGCGTTGCGCCAGCAGCGGCCAGGCGTACTGCGGTGTCGGCGGCATGGCCGCGTACACCGTGCGCTGCGCGGCCACGATCTCGTCGTGCGTGAAGTGCATGGCCGTCACAGTCCTTCCGATTCGAGCGTG
Organism: Variovorax sp. PAMC 28711; assembly: GCF_001577265.1. Lineage (NCBI taxonomy): Bacteria > Pseudomonadati > Pseudomonadota > Betaproteobacteria > Burkholderiales > Comamonadaceae > Variovorax > Variovorax sp. PAMC 28711. Next base: position 2,687,044 of record NZ_CP014517.1, read on the forward strand.
ACCGGGCCGCGTGGCGTGTCGAGCACGGCGACGAGATTCGGCGGGCCCGCGGTCACAGGCAGGTCGGCGAAGCCGATCACCTGGAGGGCCGTCGCGAGCGCATCGGCGCGCGGGTGTGCGAGTTGCAGCGAGCGCAGCGTGAGTCCCGACGCTGGCATCGCCTCGACCGGATGCACGGTCCCCCACTGAATCACCGTCGGAAGCGCGCCGTAGAAGAGGCGCTGGCCGTCGTCGCGCACCGTGATCTGCCAGGCGAGGCGCCCGGCCGGCGTGTCGCGGCCGGCCTCGATCAGCGTGCCCCGATCGATGTGCGCGGCCGGCTCGGGCCCGTGCGCCAGCGCGCGCAGCACCGCCTCTGCATCGGGCACGCGCGCGACGAAATGCACCAGCTGCGGCCCGTGCTGGGCCAAGCTGGTTTGCAGCGCCGCATCGTCCAGGTCGAACCAGCGGCGCAGCCCCGCAGCGCGCGACGGCGTCGCAGCCGGGTCGATCGCGATGATCTCGAGGTATGCCTGCGGAAACGCATCGCTCGCGATGTTCATCAGCCGGTTGTGCGTGCCCATCAGCGGGTGCGCGCCGCCGGGGCCGGGCGTGACGCCGAGCGTCGCCTCGCACCATGCGACGCCCTCGGACAGGGTGCGGGCGGCGATCACGAGGTGGTCGAGCTGGGCGTGCATGGTGGCTTTCTTACAGCGTGACGCTGCCGTCGATGCAGGCGACGGCGTCGCCACCGATCCAGACCGTGCCGTCGTCGGCGCGCTCGACGTGCACGTAGCCATCGCGGCCCATCGCCTGGCCCTGGCCCGCGAGGTAGCGCGCGGGCAGGTGCCCGTCGGAGATCAGCCATTCGGCGAGGCCCGCGTTGAGGCTGCCGGTGACCGGGTCTTCTTCCACGCCGATCGGCGAGGCGAAGGCCCGCACTTCGAGATCGACCGTCGCGGTGTGACGCGCGGTGCCGACGAAAGCACGCGATTCGCGGTTCGAGCGCGCGATGAGCGCCGGCGCCTCGTCTTTCGGCGGCACCCCGCACACGCCCACCTTCACACCCATTTCCTTCAGCAGGCGGTGGTCCGGCGTGAGCGCGAGCACGGTGTCGGCATCGTTCAGCAACAGGCCGAACCAGACTGGGCCGTTGTCGAGCACCTGCGCGGTCACGATCTGGCTCGCCTTCAGCCCCAGCGCGCCGGCGACCTTCGCCAGTACGCTGGGGCTCGGTGCGCTGCGGCGCAGCGGCGGCGCCGCGAAGGCGAGGCGTTCGCCTTCCGGCCGGATCGCGATCAAGCCCGCAGCGCACTGCTGCACGATGTGGTCCGGCGCCTGAGGCCGACCGCCCGCTTCCAGCCAGGCGCGGCAACTGCCGAGCGTCGGATGGCCCGCGAACGGCAGCTCGCCGCCCGGCGTGAAGATCCGAACGCGGTAATCGGCGGTCGGCTCGGTCGGCGGCAGCAAAAAAGTGGTTTCCGACAGGTTCGTCCAGCGCGCGAAACGCTGCATGGCCGCGTCGTCGAGATCGCTGCCGTCGAGCACCACCGCGAGCGGATTGCCGCGGTACGGCACGGCGGTGAAGACGTCGATTTGCTTGAAGGGGCGGGCTTTCATTTCGGTTTTCATTCCAGTGCGAGATCGAGCACGCCGCGGGCGCCGGCGCGGGCCGAGAGTTCGGCAAACCAGCGCTCGACGTGCGGCCAGGCCGGCCGCGTGTAGCCGGTGGCGGGCAGGCCGAACCAGCGGTGCGCCTCGCAGCCGAGCGGCATGTCGGCCATGGTGAACGCATCGCCCAACATGAAGCGGCGCGTCGCGAGGTGCGCGTCGAGCAACGCGAAGAGCGGCTCGGTCGCGGTCACCGACCGGGCAATGGTCGCGTCGTTGCGTTCGGCCGCCGGCACGCGGACCCATTGCATGAAGGCATCGCGACCGGCCGGGTTGAGGGTGGTCTGCTGCCAGTCCATCCAGCGTTCGGCGTCGAAGCGTTCGGCCAGCATGTCGGCATAGAGCTTGCCGGGCGAATGCTTCGCGCACAGGTAGCGCACGATCACGTTCGACTCCCAGAGCACCACGCGTTCGGCCCCTTCGCCGTCGTCGATGGTCGGCACCATCGCGTTCGGATTCATCGCTAGAAATTCGGGCGTGTGCACCATGCCGAAGGTGCCGCCGGCCTCGGTGCGCTGGAAGTCGAGCCCGAGTTCCTGCGCACACCAGACCACCTTGCGCACGTTGATCGAGCTGATGCGGCCCCAGATGTTGAGCATGTTGGTTTCCTTTGTCGTTGTGTTGCGCACGGGTTTCAACGAAGCGGCCGGTCGAGCAGCAGCAGGCGCACGGCCAGGCCGAACATCACAGTGGCGAGCAGGCCCCGGCGAACTGCCGTGGCATGGGTGCCCTGCGGCAGGCGACGCGCCATCTGGCCGGCTGCTGCACCCAATGCAGTGTTCACCACCAGCGACATGGCTGACAGCACGCTGCCCAGCAGCAGCATCTGAAGCACCACGGGTCCGTTTGCCGGATGCACGAACTGCGGCAGGAACACCATGAAGAACAACAGCGCCTTCGGATTCACCAGCGTGTTGACGAACGCCATGCGAACAATGCGCCCGAAAGAGACGCGCGTTGCTTCAGGGTTGGCCGCGGGCAGCCCGCCCGCGCGCAAGGCCTGCAGGCCCAGCCACATCAGATAAAGCGCGCCCGCATAGCGCAGCAGGTCGAACGCCGGCGCCCAGGCTGCGACCAGCGCGGTCACGCCGGTCGCGGCGCAGAGCGTGTGCACCACGTCGCCGGCGGCGAAGCCGATGCCACAGGCCAGTCCACCGCGCGGGCCGTGCGCGGCGCCCTGCGAGAGCACGAAAGCCATGTTCGGTCCCGGCGAGGCGAAGAGTGCCAGCACCGCGACCATGAGAAGGCCCAGCGTTGCGAGATCGATCATGGTCGCGGCCTGCGCAAGATCAGCCTGCGGCCAACGCAGGCTCGCCGCGCGCCTGGCGCTGCAGGGCCAGTTCGTCGCGCACGGTGGCGGCGAGCGCGGCGATGGCGGTGTCGATCTCGTCGACGTTGGCCGTCACGAACGACAGGCGCATCGTGCGCGGATCGCCTTCGCCTGCATAGAACGGTGCGCCGGGCACGAAGGCCACGTTGCGCTCGACCGCCTTGGGCAGCAGCGCGACCGTGTCGATGCCCTCGGGCATGCGCGCCCACAGGAACATGCCGCCGACCGGCACGTTGAAGGTGACGTCCAGGCCCTTCATCTCGCGCTGGAGCGCCGCGACCATCGCGTCGCGCTGACGCTTGTAGAGCGCGCGGATCGTCGGCACATGGCGATCGAGAAAGTGGTCCTTCATCACCGACGACACCATGCGCTGCGTGAAGATCGGCGTGTGCAGATCGACCGCCTGCTTGGCCTGCAACAGCTTCGGGTAGATCGACTTTGGCGCGATCAGAAAACCGAGGCGAAGGCCCGGCGCCAGCACCTTGGAGAACGAGCCGAGGTAGATGCAGCCTTCGGGGTTGCGCGCGGTCAGCGGCAGCGGTGGCGCCTCGTCGAACCAGAGTTCGCCGTAGGGGTTGTCTTCGACGATCGGCAGGCCGGCTTTGGCGGCGGCTTCGGACACGGCGGCGCGGCGTGCTTCGGTCATGGTGCGGCCGGTCGGGTTCTGGAAATTGGGCAGCAGGTAGACAAAGCGCGCGTCTTTCGATTTCGCCACCAGGTCGTCCACGCGCACGCCTTCGTCGTCGGTCGCCACGCTCACCGGCACCGGCTCCATCGGGCCGAAGGCCTGCAATGCGCCGAGGTAGGTCGGCGTTTCGACCAGCACGGTGCTGCCGGGGTCGAGCAGCACCTTGGCCACGAGGTCGAGGCCCTGTTGCGAGCCGGTGGTGATGAGCACCTGGTCGGGGTCGACGTTCCACGGCAGCATGTCGGCCACCGCCTGGCGCAGCGGGCCGTAGCCTTCGCTCGCGGCGTATTGCAGCGCGGCCTGGCCGTCGTTCTGCAGCACTTCGGCGCAGGCGTCGGCGAAAGCCTGGATCGGGAAGGTCTTGGGCGACGGCAGGCCGCCGGCCAGGCTGATGATGCCGGGCCGCTCGGTGACTTTCAGGATCTCGCGCAACACCGACGGGTTCATCTTTGCGGCGCGTCTGGCCAGTTTCCAGTTCATGGGGTTCTCCTTGTGAGCGGGGCGTTGTTTGTACTGCCAGCGACAGGTTGCGAAAGTTTCTTGCCGATGACGACCGTGGCGACCACCGCGGCCGCGAAGCCGAGCGTGACCACATCGAGCGGCTCGCCCAACAGCGGGATCGACGCGAGGATCGACAGGAACGGTTGCAGCAGCTGCGTCTGGCTCACGCGCAATGCGCCGCCAAGCGCGAGGCCGCGGTACCAGGCGAAGAAGCCGATCCACATCGAGAACACGCCGACATAGACGAAGCCGACCCATGCCGAGGCCGCGACCGGCTGCTGGGGCCACAGCACCAGCGTGGCCGGCAGCGTGAAGGGCAGCGCCATCACGCAGACCCAGCAGATCACGCGCTCGGCACCCAGCGCCGGCGTGACCTGCGCGCCGTAGATATAGCCAAAGGAGGCGGCGACGACCGCGCCGACCAGCAGCAGGTCGGCCCATTCGAAACCGAAGCCGCTGCCGTGCTGGTGCGCGCGCAAGACCGAGAACACCACCACCAGCAAGCTGCCGACCACCGCGCAGACCCAGAAGCCGAGGCGCGCGCGTTGGTGCAGCACCCAGGCCGCGACCATCGCCGACACCAGCGGCAGCAGCGCGGTGATGACCGCTGCATGGCTGGCCGTGACGACGCGCAGTGCGTACCCGAGCAACAGCGGATAGCCGATCACGTTGCCGAGCACCGCCATGCCGAGCGGCCGCCATTGCGTGCGCCTGGGCAGCGGCGAACGCGTGACGAGCAGGAAGACGATCGACAGCGCCCCGGCCAGCGCCGCCCGGCCAACCGTGACGAACCACGGCGACAACTGCGGTGCGATCGCTGTGCCGGTGGCCATTCGCGTCATCGGCAGCGTCACGGCAAAAAAGGCCACGCCCAGCACGCCCATCCACATGCCCAGGGTTTCGTCCTTCAGCTTCACGCGCCGACCATCCACCAGGCGGTGAGCACCAGCACCAGCGCCATCGCGCGGTTGAACCACAAGAGGCGCTTGCCCTCGGCCAGCCAGTGGCGCAGCAGCGAGCCGACCAGCGCATAGACGAAGTTGCTGGTGAACGCATAGACCAGCATCACCGGCGCGACGATCGCGTAGCGCTGCCACGCGTCGGGCTGGCCCGCGATCCAGCCGGCCACCAGCGTGAGCGCGAGCAGCCAGGCCTTGATGTTCACGAACTGCAGCATCACGCCCTGGCCGAAGCCGATGTCGAGCGCGCGACCTTCGGCGCTCCCGAGCGTCGCGCTGCCGCTCAGCTTGAACGCCAGCCACAGCAGGTAGCCGATGCCGAGCGTCTTGATGGCCACGCGCAGCGCGGGCTCGGCCACCACCAGCGCACCGAGGCCCGCTGCGCACAGCGCGAGCAGCAGCGACCAGCCCACCGGAACGGCCAACAGAAAGCGCATGGCGCGCTTGAGTCCGCCGTTGGCCGCGATGGCGGTCGAGAGCGTGGTGTTGGGGCCGGGCGAAAAACTCATCGCGGTGGCCAACACCAGGAGGGCGGTGAATTCTTGCCAGTTCATGCAGCCGACTCTAAACTGATGACCATTACAGTGCCAATACAGATTGCCAAACATAGGTTGCCTCTGTATTGGTCGACCCCCAGACACAGACTCGCCATGCTGACACGAACCTCGACCCAGTCGCTGACCGAACAGCTCGCCGGCCGCTTCGCCGAACGCATCCGCAATCGTCTGCTGCCACCGGGCGCGCGACTGCCGTCGGTGCGCGAATGTGCGCGCCAGCAGGGCGTGAGCCCGCACACGGTGGTGGCGGCGTACGACCAGTTGCTGGCGCAAGGGCTGGTCGAGGCGCGGCGCCAGCGCGGCTTCTATGTGCGGGATTCAGCGCCCGCGCAGGAGGGGCCAGCGCAGGGCGTCGTGAAAGCGACCACGACGCCGGTGGGCGCGTCCGGCATCCCGGCGGACGCGAGTTCGCTGATTCGCGGCATGTTCCATCGCCAGAGCGACAAGCCGCAACCCGGCATGGGCGTCTTTCCGCCGGACTGGATGGAGTCGACTTTCCTGCCGACCGCACTGCGTCGGCTGACCGGCACGCGCGCGCTGCAGGAGCTGTCGTTGCAATACGGCGAGCCGGCCGGCGACGCGGCATTGCGCCGCAGCCTGTCGCAAAAACTGGTGAGCATCAACGTGCCGGCGGGGCCGGACCAGATCATCACCACGATCGGCGCCACGCACGCGCTGGACATCGTGAGCCGCACGTTGCTGCGTGCCGGCGACCCGGTGATGGTCGAGGAGCCGGGCTGGGCCATCGAGTTCGCGCGGCTCGAGTCGCTCGGCATGCGCATCCTGCCGGTGCCGCGCCGCGCCGACGGGCCCGACCTGGACGTGATGGCGAAGTACTGCGAGGCGCACAAGCCCAAGCTGTTCGTGAGCGTGAGCGTGTTCCACAACCCGACCGGCTACAGCCTCTCGCCAGGCAGCGCGCACCGGGTGTTGCAGCTGGCGAACCAGCACGACTTCCACATCGTCGAAGATGACACCTACAGCCACCTCGCGCCCGAACACGCCACGCGGCTTTGCGCGCTCGACAGCCTGCAGCGGACCGTCTATGTGAGCGGCTTCGCCAAGATCCTCGCGCCGAACTGGCGCATCGGCTTTCTCGCGGCGCCGCCGGCGTTGTTCGGCCGCTTGCTCGAAACCAAACTGCTCGGCACCTTGACCACGCCGGCCTTGTTCGAGCGGGCGCTCGCCTGGTGCATCGACCAGGGGCAGCTGCGCCGGCACGCCGACCGCATCCGCATCCGCCTGGACGGCGCGCGTGCCCGCACTGTCAAGCTGGCGCTGTCGCACGGCTGCAGCTTCGTGTCGGAACCGGCGGGGCTCTTCGGCTGGGTCGACACGGGCGTCGACACCGACGCGCTGACGCAGCGCATGCTGGACGAAGGCTATCTGCTCGCGCCCGGTTCGCTGTTCCATGCACGCCGGCCACCGTCGACGCTGATGCGCATCAACTTCGCGACGGCGCAGGACGCAGAGTTCTGGAAGGTGTTCGGGCGGGTGCGCGACCGCTGACTACAGAAGCTTGTCCGGCGCGAGCGGGCCGAACAGCTTGAGCAGCAGTCGCAGGCTGGCACTGGCGTCGGGCTCGGTCGTGCTGTCCTGCAGGCCGCTGCCTTCGGGGGCGCGCCAGGTGAGCTGGCCGTCGACGGATTCGACGTGCCACGCCCCTTCACGCAGCGCCGTTTCGATCTGGGAGGTCGCGATGCGCGAGAGCTCGCTGCTCTGGATCAGCAAGGCCACCTCGGTATTCTGAAGCTGCGAGCGCAGGTCGAGGTTCATCGAGCCCACCACCAGCAGGCGGCCGTCGAGCACCAGGACCTTGGCATGCAGCATCGCGCGCGATTGGCCGGTCACGCCCGAGCCCGAGCCCGAGCTTCCGAACGCCTTGCCGACGCCGGCCTGCTCGCTGCGCATTTCGTACAGCTCGACGCCCATGGCGAGCAACTCTTCGCGATGGCGGGCATAGCCGACATGGGCCACCGGCGCATCGTTCGACGCGAGCGAGTTGGTCAGCACGCGCACGCGAACGCCGCGCGCGCGCGCCGCGGCGAAGGCCTGCTTCATGTCGTCGCCGGGCACGAAGTACGGCGAGATGATCAACAGGTCGCGTCGCGCCTGCCCGATCAGCTGAAGCAGGCCTTCGACCACCGTTTCGCTGCCGGCCGCCAAATCGGCCGAGGCGTCGAGCGCCGCCGTGCGCGGGCTGCCTGCGTTGTCTTGTTGCTGGCTGATCACCATCGCGGGGGCCTTGCCTGCGCCCGCGTCCGGGCTGGTGGTGTCGGGGGCGATCTTGGCGGGTTTGTCGGCCATGACGACCGCCGGCGCCCAAACGAAGCGGGCGCTTGCCAGGTCGAGCGGTTTTTCGTCCCAGGCGAATGCGCGCTGCTCCGGCGTGGGGCCGCCGCTGTCGGCAGGGCGCTCGCCGTTAGGTCCAGCGGGTGGACGAACCCGATTGCGCATTTCCTGCAGTTCTTCTTTCGTAACGAGCGACTGCACGGGGTACGAGCGTTCGTTGTTCCAGTAGGCATCGAAGCTGCGCGACAGGTCTTGCACGATCGGTCCGGCGGCGAGCACGTCGAGGTCGACGAAATTGCCGGCCTTGGCATTGCCGAAGTAGGCATCGCCGAGGTTGCGTCCGCCGGTCACGCCCATCGCGTTGTCGGCGATGAAGAGCTTGTTGTGCATGCGCTGCTGCACGCGCGAGGCTTCACTGAGCGAGTTGGCCAGCCGCGAGAAGGTGGAGTCGCGATCCCCGGCGAGCGGGTTGAACAGGCGCATCTCGACGTTTGTCTCGAAGCCGAGCAACAGCACCAGCGCGTCGCGGCCGGTGCTGTGGAAGTCGTCGATCAGGATGCGCACGCGCACGCCGCGCGCGGCGGCGTCGCGGATGGCCCGCAACAGGCGCCCCGTGCTGGCATCGGCGTGAATCGCGTAGTACTGGAGGTCGAGTGTCTTGCGGGCGCCTTCGACCAGCGCAAGTCGGCTGCCGTACGCGGCTTGCGGGCCGTCGAGCAGCAAAAAGCCGGAGTCGAACCGGGCGCCGGCCGCATCGTGGCGCTGTTGCGCGAGCGCGCCGAGCGGCGTCTCGGCAGGCGAAGCGAGCGCATGGGAAACCGGGCGCTGCACGTCTTTAGGCAGCTGCGCACAGGCCGACAGGGCTGCGACGCCGATCAGCAGGCTCCAGCGTTTCAAGGCGGTCGTGAATCGCCCGAAGGCGGGAATGGGGGGCATGCGGCGGCTCGGTGACAGGAGGGCGGTCTGTATATCGCACTCGCCGACGTGTTCGCGTCGGACAAGCGCGGCGTGCGGCCTAGCGGGCAGCGCCGAGTTGCTCTTGCCGCTCGAGCAGGGCCAGCATTTCATCATCGATGCGCGCGTGGCGCTCGCCGAGTTCGGCGGCGCGCGACGCGTCGTTGGCATAGATGGCGCCGCCGTCGATCTCCAGCATCTCGGCGACGCGCTTCTGCTCTTCCTCGAGCGCGGCGATCTGCGCGGGCAGGGTGTCGAGTTCGCGCTGTTCCTTGTAGCTGAGCTTCTTGCGGGGCGTCGTCGCCGGGGCGCTTTTGGCCGCTTCGGCGACCGGGGCCGACGCCGCCACCGCTGGCGTGGGCGCCGCGGCGAGGCGCTGTTCTGCGATCTCGCGCGCACGCTTCGACTGGATCAGCCAGTCCTGCACGCTGCCTTCGTATTCGCGCCAGCGACCGTCGCCCTCGAAAGCGATCGTGCTGGTGACGACGTTGTCGAGGAAGGTGCGGTCGTGACTCACGAGGAACACGGTGCCGTCGTAGTCCTGCAGCAGCTGTTCGAGCAGCTCGAGCGTGTCGATGTCCAGGTCGTTGGTCGGCTCGTCGAGCACCAGCACGTTGGCCGGGCGCGCGAACAGGCGCGCCAGCAGCAAGCGATTGCGCTCGCCACCCGAGAGCGATCGCACGGGCGAATTGGCGCGCGCCGGCGAGAACAGGAAATCCGAGAGGTAGCTCTTGACGTGCTTCTTCTGGCTGCCGATCTCGATCCACTCGCTGCCGGGGCTGATGAAGTCTTCCAGCGTCGCGTCGAGGTCGAGCTTGTCGCGCATCTGGTCGAAATACGCGACCTGGAGGTTGGTGCCGCGGCGGATCTTGCCGCTGTCGGGCTCGAGTTCGCCCAGGATCATCTTGAGCAGCGTGGTCTTGCCGGCGCCGTTCGGGCCCATCAGGCCGACCTTGTCGCCGCGCAGGATGGTGCCTGTGAAGCCTCGGATGACGGTCTTCTCGCCGAACGCCTTGGTCGCATCGGTCAGTTCGGCCACGATCTTGCCGCTCGACTGGCCCGAGGCCACGTCCATGTTCACGCTGCCCTGCACGTTGCGGCGCGACGCATGGTTGGCGCGCAGGTCCTGCAGGCGGGTGATGCGGCTCTGGCTGCGCGTGCGACGCGCTTCGACGCCCTTGCGAATCCAGATCTCTTCTTGGGCGAGCAGTTTGTCGGCTTTGGCGCTGATGACGGCTTCTTGGGCGAGCTGTTCTTCCTTTTGCAGAAGGTATTGCTCGAAGTTGCCGAAGTAGGAGTTCAGCTTGCCGCGGTCCAGCTCGACGATGCGGGTGGCGACGCGGTTCAGGAAGGTTCGGTCATGGGTGATGGTGACGACGCTGCCCTTGAAGTCGACCAGCAACTGTTCGAGCCACTCGATGGAGTCCAGATCCAGGTGATTGGTGGGCTCGTCGAGCAACAGCACGTCGGGCGCCGCCACCAGCGCCTGGGCCAATGCCACGCGCTTGCGGGTCCCGCCGGAGAGC